>NZ_JTHN01000188.1 GCF_001399685.1 Paenibacillus sp. A3 | reverse complement strand
AGGAGCACGGCTGGATAGCCAAGTACGGAAGGGATAAGCGCTGAAAGCATCTAAGCGTGAAGCCCCCCTCAAGATGAGATTTCCCAGTATGTAAGACCCCTTGTAGACGACGAGGTTGATAGGTTCGGGGTGGAAGCACGGCAACGTGTGCAGCTGACGAATACTAATCGGTCGAGGGCTTATCCAATAAGACTTCCGAAGATCCCTTCGGAAGCGACTAAGGTTTGGTTACCAGTGAAGATATATCTTTTAGGAGCGACTTTTGACGCAGTCAACGGAGCGAGAAAAGATATATCGGAACGCTTTGTTTCGATCCAGTTTTCAGGGCGCAAATCCTGAGCTGCACATCCTTTCTAAGGATGGATATTTTCTCGCAGCAATTTTTCGGAGCAGTAACGCTTCGAAAAATCCAAGCTTCCGTAGCGAGTTTCGCTGCGCGAAACTTTTAGGTTTGGTGATGATGGCGGAAGGGAACCACGCGTACCCATCCCGAACACGACCGTTAAGCCTTCCAGCGCCGATGGTACTTGGACCGCAGGGTCCTGGGAGAGTAGGACGTCGCCAAGCACAGAAGAAGAACCTCAACTGGGGTTCTTTTTTTGTGTTTTTTTTTAACTGTAGCAGAAGATTATCTTTAACGCGTACATAGCATGGGAAGAGAGGGATACAGAGCTGACCGAAAAAGAAACTCGGCAATAGCAAGGAATAACGATTCATTATCAGGCTGCGGAGGGGATTCGATGGAAAGCAAAAGTTTTTTTATAAGCAAAAATGGAATCGCTTTCATTATCGTTTTATTGCTTATTAATATGATGTTTCCTGCGGCACATGGAGATAATAACTTTGCTTACGCGGAAGAGAAAAACGAAGCTACGTCTCTGACGACCACCTCCTCCGTATCGATCGAGGACTTCGAGAACGGGGCAAACCTTTATGCCTCTTCGGTCAGGGCAAATGCGGTTATCTTGACGATGTCCGGGAGACCGGGTCCTGTAAGAAACGGATACCGCTCCGGGGCGCTTGCTTATGATTTTGCCGGGACGATTGGCACCTCTGCGGCCTATATTAATTTTAAGGACGCCGATGGCTCTGGAGGACGTACATTGGAAGGTTCCCCACAAAAGTTCGGCATGTGGGTATACGGGGACGGAAACAATCACTGGCTGCGGGCTCAGCTCCAGGATGCTACCGGCAAAAAGACGACAACCGATTTTACGGGAAGCGGCGGGTTGAGCTGGACAGGCTGGAAATACGTCACGGCATCCGTCCCTGCGGGGATGCAGCCGCCCATGAAGCTAACCCAAATCTATATCGTCGAAACCAATGACAATAATAAAAACGGGGGCACCTTGTATTTTGACCGGCTAAGCGCTTTTTATGCCGATTTAAGTTTGTATGCGCTGGATTTTCGCGGTCTGGCGCCGATGAAAAGCGGTGATACCTTGCAGGCTAAGGTGTACGGAACGTATAGCGGGAGTCCGGAGCCGATTGAAGTTACGGGTGGAGTCGTCTATGCGAGCAGCGATCCAACCATAGCGACGATCGACGAGTCCGGTCTGGTCAAGGCGCTGCAGCCCGGGACGACGACGATCTCGGCCACGACGGCAAGTGCGCCGCAGGCTCTGTTCTCCTTGACGGTGACGGCGGAGGCTCCGATGCCGCGAAGCATTGAGCTATCGGCATCCGGCACGCTGACGGTGGGGGATAGCGATACGGTTAAAGTATTTGCTGCGTATCCTTCCAATAGCGAGCCTATAGAGATCGTCAGCGGCATTTCCTACCAAAGCAGCAATCCTGAGGTCGCAGCAATCGACACGACCGGGAAGCTCAAGGCGATGAAGGACGGGGAAACCGTCATTACGGCAAGCTTCGGCGGCCAGACCTCAAGCTATACGCTTACGGTTAAAAAGCCGGTACCGGTTTTGCAAAAAATCGAGCTGGCCGAAATCAAGGCCATGAATGTAGGACAAACGCAGCAAGCCAAAGTAAGCGCTACCTATTCATTGATGAATGAGCCGGTCGACGTTACAGGAAGTTCGGCCTATAAGAGCAGCAATCCCGAGGTAGCGCGGGTTGATTCGAACGGTACCGTAACGGCATTGAAAGTAGGAGCCACGCGAATTACGGCCAGCTACGGGGGGAAATCCAGCGATAAAATGCTTGTCGTCAACCAACCGACCGCGATGCCGAAACGGGAGCTGAGAGCCGCTTGGATTGCCTCGGTGGAAAATATCGACTGGCCGAAAAAGGGAGTCGTGACGCCCGAGGAGCAGAAGCGTGATTTTGCCCGGATGCTGGATGAGCTTCAAGCCCTCGGAATGAACGCCGTGATCGTGCAGGTGAAGCCGACGGCTGATGCGTTCTATCCGTCGAAATACGGGCCATGGTCGGAGTGGCTGACCGGCGTTCAAGGCAAAGATCCCGGGTACGATCCATTGGCTTTTATGGTCGAGGAAGCTCATAAGCGGAACTTGGAGTTTCATGCCTGGTTCAATCCTTACCGGGTCAGCATGCAGGACCGGATCGATAAGCTCGTGGCGGACCATCCGGCCCGGCAGCATCCGGATTGGGTTGTGGCCTACGGGGGAAGGCTGCTGTATAATCCCGGGATTCCGGCGGTGAAAGATTTTGTCATCGGAAGCGTGCTTGAGGTGGTGAAAAACTACGACATTGACGGAGTTCATATGGATGACTATTTTTATCCATATCCTGCAGCCGGCGTCGATTTTCCCGATGAAGACACATATCGGCAATATGGCGAAGGATTCGGCAATAAGGCCGATTGGCGGAGAAACAATGTCAATGGACTTGTTCAGCAGTTGAACTCGGCAATCCACCGTGAAAAAAGTCATGTCAAATTCGGCATCAGTCCTTTTGGAATATGGAGAAACAAAGCGGATGACCCTACGGGCTCGGACACGAACGGCCTGCGGAATTATGACGATTTGTACGCGGACACGAGAACTTGGATACAGCAAGGCTGGCTGGACTACATTACTCCGCAAATTTACTGGAACTTCGGTTATTCGCCGGCCGCATACGAGAAGCTGATCGATTGGTGGACCAAGGAAACGCAAGGGAAGAACGTTCACCTGTACATCGGGCAGGCGCCATACCGGATCGGCTCGGCGGACCCGGCATGGCAGAAGCCGGACGAACTGCCTAACCAGCTTGTCTTTAACCGAAACTTTGAAACGATCCGCGGCAGTATGTTTTTCTCGGCCAAAGATTTGCTTGCCAATCCGCTCGGGTTCGGAAACCGCCTGAAGCAAGACTTGTACTCGCATCGGGCGCTCATACCCGCTATGCCTTGGCTGGATGCGCAAGCGCCTGCGGCGCCGGTTCTGCAAGCTGCGGTACGCCAGGAGGGCGGAGTGGAGCTGACCTGGGAAGGCAGCGGTTCTCAGGATGAGACCTATTATGTGGTTTACCGCTTCGAGGGGGAAGAGGTCCCTGTCCCTGGAGTAGATCATCCCGAAGCGATTGTCGCCTCGGTACGCAAAGCTGGAAATGATGCCGTGCAGAAGCTTGTAGATCCGATAGCGGCAGACGGAAAGACATACACTTACGTGGTGACAGCCAGCGACCGATTGCATAACGAAAGCGCAGCGAGCAATAAAATAACAGTGGCCAACGAGACGGACCGGGAAGCCCCTGTCACGACGGCGACGCTGGAAGGGGAGCGGCGGGGCGGCTGGTTTGTATCCGACGTGACGCTAAAGCTTGCGGCGGCAGACGAGCAGTCGGGTATCGAACGGACGGAATACAGCCTGAACGGCGGAAGCCAGTGGCAGCTATACCGGGACCCGTTGCTCATAAAAAAGGAAGGAGCGCACACGATATTGTTCCGTTCAACCGATAAAGCAGGCAATACGGAACCGTCGCAATCGGTTGTCATCTCCATCGACAAAACGCCGCCGGTAGTACAGTGGACCGGTGCAGGCGAGTACACGGTCGATCAACGGGTATTGGTTGTTTGTTCGGCCACGGATACGGTATCCGGCGTCGTGTACAGCTCTTGCGGCGGTCCGCTGATCGATCAGCCGGGATATAAACTCCCGCTTGGCACAGGCACCGTGACGGCCACGGCTCAGGATCAAGCGGGCCATACGACGGTCACCACCGCAACGTATACGGTACAGGTTACCTATGGGAGTCTTGCGAACGTGACGCGCCAGTTGGTGACAGGACCGGGCGGCCACGGCGTAGTTAATTCGTTGGTGAAAAAGCTGGAGCATAAGCAAATTCACGCCTATATCCATGAAGTTTCGGCATTAAGAGGAAAGAAAATCCCGGCAGAGCTCGGGGATTTGCTTATTCGTTTGGCGCAAGCTTTAAACTGAAAATCGAGGGCATCCGGCATTCAAGAGCTGGGTGCCTTTCCTATTTCTGGGTCTTAGGGGGAAGCAAAAAATGTGTTCAATGACCCAGACATAGTTCGTTTTGCAGGGAGGAGTGAGCGGGCTTAGTTTTTTCCAATTTGCCCAAGCTATTGGGTGTTTTTACCTGAAGTCAATCCAAAGTCCCAAAATCGACCAAATTTTGTATTCCAAATATACCCAAACGGGGTGAATTCATATTTTTTTAAAAATCCTCGTGAGCCCTTTTAATGAAAGAGCTTTTCTCCATTTTCATGAAAAACAAAAACGCTTTCATTCTTTAAAAAACTATGAATGTAAATTTATGTATATATTTAATAAAGTTTATGCAATACGTTACATTTAATGGGTGAAACCTTTCGTAAATTGTATCTTTTATTACATTAAGAACCTGTTAAATCCTATATCCATAATTGAAAAATAATCATTTTTAACTAATCAAATACACAACTCTGTTCCCTCATCGTTCGCTTTGAAAATGTGCCATAATTTACATAGCCGGTATAAGCAGGAGGAAGCAGACATTGATCGACATACATAGTCACGTTCTTCATGGTTTGGATGATGGTCCTGCCAGCCTGGAGCAGTCGCTTGAGCTCGCTCGCCTGGCCGTTCAGGAAGGGATATCGACGATCGTCGCCACGCCTCATCATCGAAAGGGCAGCTATTGTAATCCTGCACAAACTGTCGAAACGGCGGTGTCGTTGTTTCAGGAACAGCTCTTACGGCACCAGATCCCTTTAACGATTTGCAGCGGTCAAGAGATTCATACTCACCCGCAGTGGCTAGAAGATTTTTATGGCAATCAATTGTTGACTCTGAACGGGTCATCCTACATCTTGATCGAATTCCCGTCGTCCAAGCTTCCCGAACGGGTCGAGGAGATCCTTCACGAGCTTTCGATCCGCAACCTGACGGCGGTCATCGCCCATCCGGAACGCAATAAGGAAATCGCGGAGCAGCCGGACAAGCTGCTGAAGCTGGTCGAGTACGGCGCTCTGGCGCAAGTGACTTCCCATTCCATAACGGGTTATTTCGGACCTCAGGTCCGCTCGGTTGCTTTAGAGCTATGCCGAAGAAATCTGGTGCATTTTATCGCGTCGGATGCGCATGATGCCGTTCGCCGCCCGTTTCATTTGCAGCGGGCCTATGGCATCGTGAATGAAAAGCTCGGAGGTGATTATGTGAAGTATTACCAGCATAATGCGGAATCTTTGCTCAACGACCGGAGCTTTGAGATTTGGAGGCCGGTTCCGAAAGTTCGCAAGAGCTTGTTCTTTACCCAACTACCAAGTTTTTTTAGGAGGAATCGTTCGTTATAAAGAACAACCGGGAAAATTACATCAAACGAAAGCGAGGCTATCTATAACGTGACCATGGATTTCGATTTAAAAGCGGTGATGAGTGTATTGCGCAAACGTCTATGGCTGATTGTTCTCATCGTCGCGATTAGTTGTACGGCTGCCGGAATCGTGAGCTATTTTTTCATGAAGCCCGTGTATGAAGCTTCGACGAAGCTGATTATTAACTCATCGCCCGATCAAGCCGGTGTTGTGAAATTGGACTTAAATTCCGTCAATACGAATATTTCGCTCGTCACGACTTACAAGGAAATTATTAAGACCCCGGCCATTATGGACATTGTGGCGAAGGAGCATCCCGAATTCGGCATGACCTCCGAGCAGTTGATTAACAAGATCAAGCTGAGCTCGGTGAACGAGACCCAGGTGCTCACCATCTCGATTCAGGATTCGTCCTACGAGAAGGCAGCCCATATTGTCAATGCCGTGTTCCAAGTGTTTCAAAGCCAAATTCCGAAAATCATGAAGGTCGACAATGTGATTTTGTTGAACCAAGCCGATCCGGTCAAACAGCCCCGTCCCATTAAACCGGACCCGTTATTGAATATCGCGCTCGGTTTTCTTGCTTCGCTTATGCTTTCCGTCGGGCTAGCCTTTTTGCT
Source organism: Paenibacillus sp. A3 (assembly GCF_001399685.1). Lineage (GTDB taxonomy): Bacteria > Bacillota > Bacilli > Paenibacillales > NBRC-103111 > Paenibacillus_G. The sequence goes on along the minus strand of NZ_JTHN01000188.1, from coordinate 2,567 downwards.
GGAATATATGGACGATACGATTAAAACGGAAGCGGACGTCCAACGCTATCTGGGCCTGCCGACGCTCGCTTTAATTACCCAAATCGACGAACAGGATCTGGAAACGAACAAAGGGTCCTTATCCTCCGAGCGAAAGGTCGGTGAACTATCGAATGTCCAGATCCGATAAGCGGCGTCCCGTCATTGCGCACAGCCATCCCAAATCGCCCATATCCGAATCCTACCGGACGCTGCGCACGAATATCCAGTTTTCATCCGTCGACCGGCTGTACCGGACGTTAATGGTGACTTCTTCCAGTCCAATGGAGGGGAAATCGACGACAATCAATAATCTGGCTGTCGTATACGCCCAATCGAATAAGAAGGTGCTGCTGATCGATGCCGACCTGCGCAAGCCGACGGCGCATCATACGTTCCATCTATCCAACCGGTACGGACTGACGGATATGCTTACCTCTCAATGTACGCTGGACATGGCGGTCAAGGAAACTGATATTCCGAATCTGGAGGTGATGACCTCGGGTTCTATTCCGCCTAATCCGTCGGAGATTCTCGCTTCGCAAAAAATGACCGGACTGCTGGAAGAACTAAAACGGCAATATGACATCGTCCTGCTCGATACCCCTCCGGTGCTTGCGGTAACCGACTCGCAAATTATTGCGGCCAAGTGCGACGGCGTTATTCTCGTAATCGATTCCGGCAAAATCAAACGGGACATGGCGCAGAAAGCGAAAAACTCGCTGGAGCTAGTGCAGGCCAACCTTCTGGGTGTCGTGCTGAACCGAATCTCCCGGCCATCCGGCAATGCCTATTATTACTATGGCAACGAATAAAACCTGTAGGAGGAAGAACGATGAATTATTCCAAAAGAACGGGAATTTTGGTCGCAATCGATCTCGGTATGGTATGGCTCAGCGTCTACTTTGCCTTTTACTTCTCGTATAAAAGCTCTATTCCGGCCGATCAGATGCAGCTGTGGCTGCTGTATGGGGCGATATCTTCCATCGTCAGCACGGCGTTTATGTTTCTCTTCAAGCTGTATAACCGGATCTGGCAGTATGCGAGTATCGGTGAGCTGATTTCGATGACGAAAACGGTGGCGGTCAGCAGTCTGGTGTCTTACTTGGCAACGAATGCGATCTCGGCCCAGCCGGTTTCGTTCACGATCGCCTTGCATACCGCCGAAACGATGCTGCTGCTGCTCGGCGGAAGCCGATTCGTGTGGAGAGTGTTCTGCGACAAGTTCGGCGGCAAGCGGCAGGCGCATGGGGCCGACGAACCGAAGAAGGCGCTCATCGTCGGAGCGGGAAGCTGCGGAACGCTGTTTGCCAAGGAGCTGAAGAGCAACGAGAATTACGACACGATGCCGTTTGCGTTCGTCGATGACGATCCTTATAAGCAAAAGCTTCAAGTGTACGGTCTCCCAGTACTGGGCGGCCGTGAACAGATTCCGGCGATTGTCGAAAAGCACGGCATCGACGAAGTGATTATTGCGATGCCTTCGGTGTCCAAGACGCAAATTACCGACATTATTAACATTTGTAAGCAAACGAAAGCCCGCCTGAAAATTATTCCTCATCTGCAGGAGATTATTGCAGGCAAAACCACTTTAAACCAAGTGCGCGACGTGCAGGTGGAGGACTTGCTCGGAAGAGATCCGATCAAGACGGATTTGGACGGCATCGCCAATTACGTGGAAGATAAGATCGTCCTCGTTACGGGCGCCGGCGGCTCGATCGGCTCGGAGCTGTGCCGGCAGATCGCTCCTTTCCGTCCCCGGAAGCTGCTGCTGCTGGGACATGGCGAAAACAGCATTTATACGATTGAGATGGAGATGCGCCGGCTTGCGCCGGAGCTCGAATTGGAGACGGTCATTGCCGATGTGCAGGACCGGACGAGGCTGGAGGAGATGTTCAGCCATTATCGCCCGCAGGTTGTTTTCCATGCGGCAGCTCATAAGCATGTGCCGTTGATGGAGCGGAATCCTTCTGAGGCGGTCAAGAATAACGTATTCGGCACGAAAAATGTCGCCGAGTGCGCCGATCTGTTCCAAGCGGAGCGGTTCGTCTTAATCTCCACGGACAAGGCGGTGAATCCGACGAGCGTGATGGGGACGACGAAGCGGATCGCCGAGATGTTCATTCAAAGCTTGGACAAGCAGAGCCAAACGAAGTTCGTCGCCGTCCGCTTCGGCAACGTGCTGGGCTCCCGGGGCAGCGTCATTCCCCGGTTTAAGGAGCAGATTCAGCGAGGCGGTCCGGTGACGGTAACCCATCCGGAGATGGTGCGCTACTTCATGACGATTCCCGAGGCAGTTCAGCTTGTCATTCAGGCGGGCGCTTTTGCCAAGGGCGGCGAAGTGTTCATTCTGGATATGGGCGCGCCCGTGAAGATTTACGATCTGGCGGCCGACTTGATCCGCTTGTCCGGTTTCGAGCCAAATATCGACATCAACATCGAATTTACGGGCATGCGGGAAGGCGAGAAACTGTACGAGGAACTGTTAACGAACGAAGAAGGCATTTCCTCGACGATGCATGACCGGATCTTCATCGGCAAGCCGATGA
>NZ_JTHN01000187.1 GCF_001399685.1 Paenibacillus sp. A3 | reverse complement strand
TTCGCTGCTCGATCTGCAGCGCCAAGCCGTAAACGTCGGCCAGCAAGGTTGTGAAAATTTCCCCGTAGATCACCAGAATGAAGGGAAGCTGCAGCAGCGGGCCAAATCCGTGAATCAGGTGCCCCATCGGGATGTCAAACTGCGCGATCCCCGGCATTTGGGCGGACAGCGCATAATGACCTGCCAGCAGCATGGCCCCGATGCCGATTCCGCCCCAGACGCCCCCCCAATACAGCACCGACCGGTCTTCAATCTGAGCGCCAAGCGGTACGAGCACCGCTTGAGCCATGGTCAGGTTGAACGCGGCGTAGAGGAGCGCGGCGAACCAAATGCGCTGGGCGGAATAATCCGATTCCATGTGAAGCCAATTGCCGGCTCCGGGCGTATCCCAGGTAATCCATACGGCAATGCAGCTGAAGCCGATCATGAGCGGGACGATGACGGAGTTAACGGCCATAATCGCCTTCATCCCACGGACAAGAATGAGATACGCCAGCAGCAGGGTAAAAAGCAGCCCGGATTGAAGCGGCAGATTCAAATGCTCGGCGAAAACCGATCCCGCGCCGGCCAGCATGACCGTCGATACGCCGAACAGAGCCACCAAAGTGAACAAGCTGACGCCGTTTCCGACGGTTTTTCCGAATAACAGCCTATTGAGATCTTCGTAAGACTTCGCGCGGGTATCGTGGGCCAGCAGCATCAGCTTGATGCCCAGCCATATAAACAAGGCGCTGGCGACACCGATGGTGAAGGTCGCCATCCAGCCGTAGCGGGTGAAAAACTGGATAATTTCCTGCCCGGTCGCGAACCCGGCGCCTACAACGGTGCCTACATAGGTGAAGCTGACCTGCAGAATGCTCCCCCATTTTCTCATTCTCTCGCAAGTCCCCCTTCCTGACCGCTTCCTTTATGATACAGCGTATGAGAAGGGGCCAAGCCTCATGACTTTTTGTTTGTGCCGGACATGCCAATCTGTCTGGAGAAAAGCTTGTTCTTGGGTTAACGGACGAATTCTGATACAATGATAAAGGATTTGACCGACATTCAACATGATCTGATATTATTTGGCTGGAGCGTGTGAAGGTGGAGCATCTTTTGCAGATGATTGATCAATACGGGTATATAGCTCTTTACGGTTTGCTTGCGCTCGGCATTGTTGGCATTCCTGTGCCGGATGAAATATTAATGACGACCGTGGGCTCGCTTACGGTAGGACAAGATCCGCTGCTTGATTACGGAACTTCGCTTGCCGTTTGCTTTAGCGGGTCCATGACAGGCATGCTGATCAGTTATTTTTTAGGCCGGACCGTGGGCAAACCGTTTCTTTACAAGTACGGAAAATGGGTCAAGCTGACGCCCGAAAGGCTGGGCGTGGCCGAGGGCTGGTTTCACAAGTACGGCATGTGGGCGGTCTCTTTCGGCTACTACGTGCCGGGGGTGCGGCACTTTACGTGCTACTTAGCCGGCGTCAGCAATGTCGGATTTTGGCGGTATCTCTTTTATGCGGGAGTGGGGGGCTTAATCTGGTGCTTATCGTTTCTCACCCTGGGGCACGTCATCGGGATCAACGCTCCGCATATTATTCAGGTGGCTCACCGATACATGGGAATAACCATTGCGATACTGGTCATTCTTATCGTTATTATCGGTTATTGTTATTGGCGGCACCGCAAGCGGGCCGTAACCCGGACATGAAAAAAACCTTGACAGGAAGCTCCTGTCAAGGTTTTTTTTGGCATACGATGCTATTCCGCGAACAATTTGATGGAATTGACCTTTTGCGATTTCGGGTCGATATCCAGCTTCAGCACTGCTCCGGTCGCTTTATACGTGAGAACGAAGCTGGTGTTTGAATCCGGTTTGCCGAGCGCTTTGGTAACTTCCTCAACCGGGTCGCCGAGCTTCAGGCCGTTCAGACCCGGATTGACGTCGGCGCTTCGGACATCGACAAAATGCAGCTGTTTCTGCTTGTCGAAGCCGACGAGGAAATCGGTGTAATCGTACACCGTAATCGGATCAGTGTCATCCTCCATGACGAATTGCTCTTTCGGCTTGCCGAATTTCTCTGTAATTTCCGCAGCGCTCGTTTTGAGCGTCAAGCCCAGCAAGGTCGGCTTGGCCTGCGTATACGGCGATTTGATTTCGATCTTCGGCTTCGTTTGCGCATTGGGCTTCGCTGCCGGAGGCGTCTGCTCGCCTTCTCCTTTGTCCTTGTCGCCCTTGTCGCCCTTGTCGGCGCTTGCGAGCGAGACTTTATCGGCCTGATTTCCCGCCGGCGTAGCAGGAGTAGGGACAGACGGATTCGTGATCGTCTCGTTCTGAGGCAAGGCTGTTTCCGTCGGCGTAACGACCGTCGATTCCGGAACCATTTCCTTCGGCTGCGCAGGCGTCGGTGCCGCCGCTTGTTTTGGTTTGCACCCCGTTGTCACCATCATCATGATCATTATAACGGACAAGATTCCGATGAAGGCTCTCTTTCTGTTCATCATGAGCTTCCTTTCCGTGTTACAATTTGGCTGTAACCTCTTTAAATCATACCGTGTACCCGGCCTCTTCACAAAGAGCAAAAATGCCCAAATCCCCGCCGATTGCTATGAAAATGCGGGAATTTCATTTTCAAAGCTTCATTTCCGTCCGGGCAGACATTCTTTCTTGTGTTATACCCATTAGACGATGTTTCGAAGCAAAAAGTTGCATCTTTGTTTCCAATTCCGTAAAAGATGGTACTTGAAACCTAGTTTGCCGTTATGTTAAGTTTTACGGGAACAGGGAAATGAAAGAGCGGAGGCGTGGAGAATGGAATTATTGAAACAAAAGATCCGGGAAGTGGGCGTTATCGTGTCGGATGAGGTGATCAAGCTGGATGCGATTCTGAACCATGCGGTCGATCCGGTACTGACGACGGCCATGGGACGGGAGTTCGCGCGTTTGTACCGCGACGAGAACGTTACGAAAATTTTAACGATTGAATCATCCGGTATACCGATCGCATTCGCAGCGGCACAGGAATTGAACGTGCCGCTCGTATTCGCCCGGCGCAAAAAGTCGCTCAACACCGAGACAGAAACGTACTGCGAGCGTGTGCCATCGTTTACGAAAGGCATTGTCACCGACATTATGGTCTCGAAGGAGTTTCTGGACGAAAAAGACCGCGTCGTGCTGATCGACGATTTTATCGCCAACGGCGATGCGGCACGGGGGCTGATCCGGATCATCCGCCGTTCGGGAGCGACGCTGCTCGGTCTTGGAATTGCCGTGGAAAAATCGTTTCAGGCCGGCGGACGCACGATCCGCGAGTCCGGCGTACGGGTGGAGTCGCTTGCGAAGATCGCATCGCTTGCAGGCGGGGAGATCCGGTTCGAATAGCAACATTTGTCTCGGCTTTCTGAACGCTAAGCCTTCCATCTGTCCGCTTTTTCCTTTATAATGGATCGTAGGCTGAAACTTATGAAGTTTAATCTTCGGCCAGTTGGCGAATGACAAAGATGGGGAGGTGCTACTTGCATGGGGAAAGAAATTCCGGCAGATTTTTTCGTGACCAAATTGAATGAGGCGAAAGTACACTTCGAACGTGCCCTTGATTGTAAACATACGGATTTTGACGATCTGTATCCCTATATGATTGAGCATCCTCAATTTTTTTGGTACAAACGCTATGTGGCTTGGTCCGAGCTGCTGACTGTCGTAAAGCTTTGCAAAGAGCTGGACGTCGAGTGGGAACAGCAATTCTCGCAGCAGCAAGTGGACTACATCAACAAACGCGTCATGTCCAGCAAAGTGCTCGATTATTGGTTCGAAACGAACGATACCAGAGAGCATGTAGGATAACGTTGTCCCTAATCATAAATCGAACCTGTACCGGGCTTGCGTCCGCAGTACAGGTTCTTTTGTTGTAGAAGCAGGTTGACCGCAGGATGGCCGTTATTGCCGGGGCAGCACATTCATCGCTTCAATATGCCTTCTTGTATCCGGCGTGCCGAGTTCGTGCAGCATCCGGTAGATCTCCGTCAAGTTCCAGTCGTACACATCGTTTTCTTTATCCGAGTGGTATTCCCGGTAAGGAATCATCGCCCGTACCGCCGTGTCCTCTTCGTTCATGGCAAGCTCCTCGAATATTTCCTGCAGCTTGTCGACTTCTTCTTCCGTTGCCTGGATTTCGAACTCGAAGTTGCCGGTCACATCTTCCGGCTCCAAAATTTCGCCTCTTGCGACGGCGATATAGTACGTTTTCTTTTCCATGACGATCCGCTCCTCTCATCCGTACACCTCGCTGACGCTGTTTATTGTATCCCCCAAATGATGTATTCTTATTACATAACCGACTGTAAAGGCAAGCTTGATTGTCGAAGGAAGATTGGGGGGAATACCGTGATTTCAGACGAACAATTGGACAAATACCGGGTTGAGGGGACGGTGCTCCGGGTCGTACGCGATGCGGACAAGACGAACGATGTAAAAGGCATCGTAGTCGCGTGGGACGACGATACGGTCATGATCCGCAAGCAGAACCGCCGTATCGTAAAGCTGGACCGCAGCTACCATTTTCAGCCCTTCCAGGAGCCGCGCATTGAGCTGTTTGAGGGGGAGCTTTCATGACCCCGGAACTGCCTGCTTCCCGCCGTTACTCAGACGAGCTGGTCTATTCGGACGTTCCGTTAGCCGGTTTTCGATTCGGCTTCGCGAGCCGCGGCTATGAGAGCTACTTCCTGATCGAGAGCAAACGGCCGCTGCGGACGCTGAATTCCTCCATGTGGGGCGAAGGGTTCGGGGAGTTCCGCCGCTTAATGAACCGGCAGGTGCCCAAGCAGTATGCTTCGGACGATCCGCTGGCCGAGATGAATGCTTTTATGAAGGAAAAGGGGTTCGACCCCCAAAATACGGCAGCGCTGCTGACAGCGGCGAGCTTGGCAGATTTCGGACACGAGCAACTTCGTCTTCCCGGGGGGACGGACGTATGCGCATGGGTGACTGCAGGGCTGAGCAACAAGGCAAGAGCGGGCATGACATGCGACGTTTCGTCTTTGTTTCCGGGCACGATCAATACGGTGCTGGTTATCGAAGGTCGCTTGACGGACGCCGCGTTCGTCAATGCCGTCATTACGGCGACGGAAGCGAAAACGGCGGCTCTGCAGGATT
>NZ_JTHN01000186.1 GCF_001399685.1 Paenibacillus sp. A3 | reverse complement strand
CAACTTTTTAAAAAGTTGATTTGAGAGGATATTTTTACAAGAGCATCTCCGAGAGGCGATAAATGCCTTCTTCAATGGCGGCCTCATCTACTTTGGCAAAGCCCAGCACCCATCCCTTTCGTTTGCTTTCCAAGCAATACGTGCTAAGCGGATAAACTCGGACCCCGTGTTTGAGTGCTTGATTCGCCACAGCTTCTTCGTCAAAGGACGCTTCAGCTTCTAGCAGCATATGCAACCCCGTTTCTACACCGCTAAGCGTGAAATGTTGGCCCAGGCCGGTTGCGCTGATCATTTTCGTCATGGCTTCGTGCCTGCGGCGATAAACATTTCTGACTCTGCGCATATGGCGTATAAAGTGGCCGTGCTCAATAAAGTGGGCAAGCGTTACTTGCTCCATAATCGGAAGATGCCGATACAACAATTCCTGTACCTTGGCAATTTGGCGAATGGCCGCTTTGGGACCGACAATCGCCGATATTCGGATGCCGGGAGCAACCAGCTTGGAAAAACTCATCATATACAACGTGTTCTTGGGTAATTGGCTGAATAATGTGGGAAGTGGCTCGCCTCGGTAGCGGAATTCACTGTCGTAGTCGTCCTCAATAATCCAAAATGGGCGCTGGGCGGCCAGATGCAGCAATTGCTGCCTGCGCGGTTCCGAGATTATGACTCCGGTCGCGCACTGGTGAGAGGGAGTGACATAGACAAGCTTGGATTGCGGATGAATACGGTCTACTTGCAGACCGTGCTCATCGATAGGAACGGGAGCAACCTGCATGCGCCGATACTTCATCGCCATCCAGGCCGCAGGGAAGCCGGGATCTTCCACTGAAACCGTCTCTCCTTCATGCAAGAGAGCTTGGGCGATTAAATCGATGCTATGCTGAGCGCCCGAGGTTAATATAATTTGGTCGATATGCACGTGGACGCCACGCGTAAGCGACAAGTAGCGTTGAATTTGTTCGCGCAACGGCACGAAGCCGTAGGCATTGCCATAAGCCCAGTGAGCCAGGTCTGGTTCTCCCGTGGCTTGTACAAACGATTGCCTCCAGAGCTTATGAAAATGGTCATCCAAATAAGGTTCGTGTGGGCTGAAATCGATGAATGCATGGGTATTTTCTTTGCCTCTGAGCCAAGTTTGCAAATGACCGACAGTAGTGTTCAACATAGGCAATTCAGGTTGAAGAGGCCCTTGGGGTGAAGCGGCCTCGGAGGAAAGGGGACGGTACGTCCAATCACTAACTCTTGTCCCGCCACGACGAGAGGTGACGGTGTATCCGCGGCTATATAATTCCTCATAAACGATCTGGATGGTCGAACGTGACACCCCCACTAATTGGGCAAGTTCACGAGAGGGGAGCAGCAGTTCGCCTGGTGGCCATTTTCCCGTGGTAATGTTATGGATCGCTTGATCCAGCAGTTGCTGCCAAATGGGACGATTGTCGTCTCGGTTTATTTTTAACATTTGGCAAACCTCCAATGTGCTGCATTTCAATTATGGATTGTTCAAACTAATGAATTCTGGGTGATTTATGGCCTTCCAATCATTGAAATACTATCACGAAGGCAGCTGTGTTTGCAATATGGAAGAATCTGTCCCAAAATGGATAAAGGAACATGGCGGGCTGCAGGGGATGGCCATACGGAACCGCGTCAGTTGTCGGAAACCGACCGCCCCGGGTAAAATATATTTTGGTTGTCTATAGGATTCTCTTTCGCTGTTATCGTCTGCGGCCGCAAGCGATATACAGATACTGCCTGATGGTCAAGGGAGGAACGGTATTTCTCGACATGCACTTTCGATAACGGCCGGTCGTAAAAGCCCGGTACATATTTGTACAGAAATTGTTGAAGAACCTCTGTCGAATCGTCTGATTGGTCCACTTTCTCCACGTTCCCAAACAGCATTACGCTCATGTAGGCAGTATCCGTTTTAGCCGGGACGGGAGCGGTCACGGTGCCATACTCTTCGAATACCGTAAAGCAAGCAAGATTATTTTGTTGTATGACGGAAATCTTTCTGCCACTACTTAGTCCGTGAAAGTAAATGCATTTATTCCACCAAACGTAATTCAATGGCACGACGTATGGCTGAATTCCATCTGCCAGACCCAATAAGCCAGATCGGGTTTTTGTCAAGAAAAGGTCTATCTTTTCTTGATCCTCGCATTTTCTTTGTGCATGAATCATAGGTCTCATATTGAGCCGCTTCCTTTCTGTTTCCAAATGAATACGCGAATTTTGCTGCCATGATTTTATACTATCTTATTTTTGATGGTTTACTATATCCAAAACAAGGCGATTTGAGCAGTCCATATATAAGGCGGCTGATCAAATTCAGAAGTAGGTCGGAAGCCAGTACAGAATGGTAGAAACCAATCGTGAGAGTTTTGAATTGATTCGTATACCACTAAGTTCTCAGGAAAAAAATATTCCCATTGCATGTACGGGAAGGTCTTTACATCATCCGTATTAACAAAGGTTTCAGCTCATCCGGCTGGAACCTTTGTTCGTTAATAGGGCGATTTTGCTAATGATAATCCCGTCACGCTCCGGAAATAAACGGATAGCTGGTATTAAACCGCTCTTCCAGCACATCCCAATGGGGAGTGGGGACGTTGGACCGTTCTTTCCAATCGTGAAACACGCGGTTTAAAGCGGCGATCTCGTAGGGAGAACCGTCGACCAGCCGGCTGGCAGGCAGGATATGATATATTTTTAGAAGCAGCCGCAGTAGCGTTGGGTGTTTACGGATCAATGAAGCTTGTTCGGCCGGTATTAAGGGATAACCATGGGCTTCCAGCACGCGGAAGCCTTCGTCCATGGCCGCAATCATTTGCCGCAGCAGCTTATCATCCCTGGCGATTTTTGTCATTTGACGCTCATGGATAATTGTTACAAAGCCCAGCGCTACAATGGGTACAATATGGTTCTTCAGCCAAGCGTCTATATTTTCGTGATAGACAAGCTTGTATTTGGTTTTCGCAAACGCTTGGTCAAGCGCGGCCCTAAAGGGAATCGGACCGTTCAATCCGCCGAGTACCATCTTCACGCCGCCGCGGATACAGACGGTCCGCCCGTTTTCTCTGCTTCCGGCGCTAATTTGGAATCCGAAGGCGATATTTTTGTCCGTATCGCTATGCTCCTCCATGTAATTTTGCATATCATGGGCATCCGTATTATTACCCACCAGAACGATATTGCTGCTCCGATTGTTGGCCAGAATAGGCAGTACCGCCGGAAAATCCGTATATTTCATGACGACAAAGATGAGATCGTATATATCGCCCGCTTCCAGCGTCCGGATGACGTTCACCGGATCCACCGTCGTTTTCCGCTGAAAATAATGGCGGATGACAAGCCCCTCCTTCTCCAGCTCCTCCGCCCGTTTCCCTCTGGCCAATACGGTCACATCATTGCCCCCGCGCACAAGAACATGGACCAAATAACTGCCTATGACACCTGCGCCATAAACCAATACTCTCATGCTGTTATCCTCGCTTTCATATTTAATGAACATTTGTTGTATAATTGACGTTTGTTGATTACAATTACGATAGCATCCGGTGAAACACCGGATCAATCGGTAATATTTTTGATTTTGTTGAGTATTCAACAAATGCGCTCGGATTGTCTAAAAAAGGAGCAGAGAGAAAGAGTTATGGACAGACGAATTCTAAAAACGAGGCAGGCGATCATGGAAGCTTTTGTTGGACTGATGGAGGAGAAAAGCTTTGAGAAGATCACGATTCATGCAATCGCGGACCGGGCGAATGTAAACCGGGGGACCGTCTATTTGCACTTTACGGATAAGTACGATCTGCTGGACCAGTGCATCGAGACGTACTTGCAGTTATTGTATGAAAGCTGCATGCCTGACGGGGATCCAAGCAAGGTGGCTGCAAAAGCTTTACTGCTTCGCACGTTCGAATTTTTGGAGCGCCACGCCTCCATCTACTCCACGCTCATGACGAGCAAGGGGATACCCGCCTTCCGCAAGCGGATGATCGCGATGATGGAACGGGGCATCGAGGAGCATATCAAAAGCTGCGGCATCAGCCCGGGCATAAACCGGGAAATCGTCGTCCAATTTCTGGCCGCCGCGGTCTCCGGTCTGGTGGAATGGTGGATTGTTCAATCGATGCCTTACACTCCGGCGGAAATGGTGGAACAATTGATGCTGATCCTTGAGCGGAATTTGATCCTGCCGGAGCAGCCTTGATGGGGATCATTTTATTGAATTTAATTTGAATTGAAGCCCAATCTTTTTTGCATTGCAGAAAAAATATGATAACCGGTTGACATATGATATGACAACCGGTTATCATAAATGTGAAACAAGGATGAATGCGCATTCAAAAATGATAGTCAGGGGGGAAAGATTTTGAAAATTACAAAGAGCATCACACTGGGAATTTGTTCTGCTTTACTGCTTTCTTCATTGGCGGCTTGCTCCCAAAACGATACTTCAAGCCCTTCGGCGGAAGCGACCAAACAGACCAAAGACGTTAAGATTACTTTC
>NZ_JTHN01000185.1 GCF_001399685.1 Paenibacillus sp. A3 | reverse complement strand
CCGGAGCCGGTCGCCGTATTCTGATCGGAGCGCTTGCTCCAGCCGGTCTGCCGCCGGCTGCAGCGGGACGCCGGGCTGAAGTCCGAGTCCGGGCGGCAGCTGCTCGCTCCCGTAATCCGGCTTGGCGGGCTTTCGCGCGGGCGGCCTCGTCATGCTGCCCGATGACGGCCGTCTGCGGTTCGTTTTTCCGGATTTGGAAGAGGAGGCGACGATCAGCAGAACAATAACAACAAGGATTAAGATAAAGATAACGGTCATATCGTACCTCCCTGGCGCATGATGACCATATTATACCATAGCCGGCCCCTGAACTTCTCCTTCGGAGGTCCTGATTTCGGAAGCTTCCTCCGCCGATAGCTCTCCCGATTGCAACCGGTACATTTGGTAATACCTTCCACCCAAACGCATCAGCTCGTCATGCGTCCCGCTTTCCTTAATTTCGCCCCGGTCAAGGACGAGGATTTGATCGGCAGCTTTGATGGTCGACAGCCGGTGTGCGATGATGAAGGTGGTCCGGCCTTTTTTCAGCACCTCCAGCGCCGCTTGGATGACGGCTTCCGTTTCCGTGTCGATGCTGGCTGTGGCTTCGTCCAGGATAAGAATCGCCGGGTCGAACGCCAGTGCCCGGGCGAACGAAACAAGCTGCCGCTGACCGGCGGAAAGCGTGCTGCCTTTCTCGATGACGGGCTCGTCGATGCCTCCGGGCAGGGCAGCGAACATTTCGTACGCGCCGACATCGCGAAGCGCCCGCTCCACCTGCTCCCGTGTAATGGAAGGATCGTCCAGACTGACGTTCGAGGCGATCGTACCGGTGAACAGGAACGGGTCCTGCAGCACGA
>NZ_JTHN01000184.1 GCF_001399685.1 Paenibacillus sp. A3 | reverse complement strand
CTTCTCCGTATACGCCGGTGGGGTATATCCCTCCAGCCGCTGCCCTCCCCCGGAAAGTGAAGTAGCACTTGGAAGCTTATTCCGATTACTTTCCGGGGACCCCCTATCTACCCGTGAATTTGATTAGAATTAGCGGTATTTTCACGGGTTTCAAAGGCGGACGTAAACTCTTACGGGATATCCCCCACCTCTAATTGTTTTGAAATTTTCTACTTCTTGGGTTTCTCAACAGCCTTAAGCCCTCTCCTAATAGAGGGCTTTTTTTTTGCCGTGCCAGAGAGCTGGCTTCATTCCACACCGAATGTTGCAATATTCAGTATCATATGTTACTGTTAACATATGATATCGATCAAGGAGCAACTGCCATGTCCATTACGCACGCCATTCTGGGAATTTTAAGCTGGAAGTCTGTTACGGGCTACGATTTGAAAAAAATCATCCAAGAATCCCCCTTCATGTACTGGTCGGCCAACAACAATCAAATCTACAAATCGCTGGTGCAGCTGCTGGACGAAGGCTTCGTGACCTGTGAAGTTCAGCATCAGGAAAGCTCGCCCTCGAAGAAGATTTATACGATCACGGAAGAAGGGTTGGCCGAGCTGAAGGATTGGGTGCTTTCCACGCCCGAACCCCCCGATTTGAAGAACTCGTTTCTGATTCAGCTTGCTTGGGCGGACCAGCTCAGCACAGACGAATTGAACGCCCTGCTCACAAAATATGAAGAGGAAGTCCGGACGCAGATTTTATTGCAGCAAGAAAAAAAGCTCAGAGGCCCGTTTTCTCCCGGCAGAACTGCCCGGGAAATCTACTTATGGGATATGATCTACAACAATTTAATCGATTTCTACAAGCGCGAATGGGAATGGATTCAAAAGCTGCGCAGTGAACTGCGTATTCCCATGGAGAAGGAGGAAAATCAAATGAAGGTTCAAGTCGTTGAAAGAGGTACGAAAAAATACGTGGAATGCGCTTCTGCCGAAACGCCGCTGCGCACAGGACAAGATGCATTGGATCTTATCGCGGCATGCTTTGAAAATGACACCAATCTATTAGTGTTTCACGCGGAGGCGCTTTCCGACGATTTCTTCAACCTTAGAACGGGTCTGGCAGGAGAGATGCTGCAAAAATTCATGAACTATCGTGTGAAAGCGGCCCTTATTCTAACGAACGAACAGGTTGTGAAGGGGAGATTTAAAGAGCTGCTGGCCGAAGCCAACAAAGGAAATGATTTCAGGGTATTCGGCAGCACTGGGGAAGCGGAAGAGTGGCTTCTGAATGAGTAACGAAAGGACAGCGCACTCCGGTCATTCGCAGGAGACTTTTGCTTAAGAAGCCAAAAGTCTCCTGCGCTTGTTGAGAAAGTGGTGAATTGAGGTAATAGAGGTGTACGTGGGGGTGGGGTATCTACTTCCGATCACTGTTGTCAGCGGGAAATTTTGATTGAAGCCGCTTAATAGCGGGTATTTCCCGCAGACAAAGGCGAACGCTATCGCTTCTCCAGTAGATACCCCACCTCCGTATACATCTCTTTTTCCGTATAACCCCACTTTCTCAACAGCCTGAGGAGACTTTTGCTTAAGAAGCCAAAAGTCTCCTTTCTTTTGCATAAAGGTTACCCGTTCAACTGATAAAGCGAAGCCATACAGTCGACGAACATTTTGTTGTACTCCTCGCGGGACAAGTCCTTACTGCAGTAAATATCCCGGCCCAAGTATTGGTACCAGGTAATTTCCGTCCCGTCCTTTTTGTAAATAAAATTAGGGATACGTTCATCGGAGATGTCGCCATCATTCGCATGGCGGATCAAAAACGTCTCGTTCTCAAACGAGGGCACCTTCTCGTAGTCCAGTTCCATGCCTTGCTGCTCGGCGACAAGGTTCAGCAGAACGATCAGCATTTTGAAAGGATCGCGGAACATTTCGAATTGAGCCGGTTCATTCGTCGTCATAACAGGTCGCTCCTTCATCAAGTGGGAATGTTCAGATCGCAATGAGACTTGCACAAAAGGATTGAAAATCGCGGGTGAATCCGTTATTTTAAAATTAATAAAGCGCTTAACCACTTGGTTGAGTTTAATTATATCCAGCCAGCGTCAGAAATGCAACGAGAAAATGGTAAACGCTTTCACAAAAAAGAAGTTCCAACACAATGACAAAATGGGGGTCATCCGGGTGAGAATGAGCATCGGTAAAAAGTTGGCCGGCGGTTTTTTGGCTTTGGCGGTCATTTCCGGCATTTCCAGCGCTTTGTTTTACAGCTCGCTGAAGCAAATGAACCGTTCGTATGCCGATTTGATCGAAAGGCAGGGAGAGCTGAAGGCGATCGCGGGCCAGATCAAGTTTCATACGGCCGTACAGAACGGTAGCCTGAATACGTATCTTTTGACGCAAGATTCCGCTTACATCGCGGAGCTGAATCAAGCGAACGAGCTGATCGAAAAGCTGTTGACGCAGTCCAAGGCGCTGCTTGCGGATTCCGGCGAGGAAGAGAAGCTTGGTTATATGATGGAGCTGAACCGGCAATACCGCACGAAAGCGGAACAGATCTTCGGGCTGGCGGGCAAAGATGCCGAAAGTGCGCGCCAGGAAGCGAGGACCGGAATCGTTCCGTTGGGGGCGGTCATTACGAAATTTGCGCAGGATTTGTCCGACCGGCAGGACCGGACGATGGCCGCAGAGATGGAAGCGAACCGCAGTCTCGTCGACAACATAACGATGTTCACCTTATGGGTAAGTTTGGGAAGTTTTGCCCTGGCTGTCATTATCGGCTTTGCTTTTTCGCGATACTTGTCAAGACCGCTCGTAGCCCTCAGCAAGGCGGCTGATTGGATTGCCGAGGGAAATCTCGGCGTCAAGGATGTGCGTGTCCGGCGGCAGGATGAGATCGGGGATTTGGCCAATTCCTTTCACCGAATGGCCGACAGCCTGCGGAGGCTGGTCGGGCAAATCGACGACAGCTCGGGCCAGGTCGTGGGAATTTCCAGAGAGCTGCGGTCGAGCTCGGAACAAACAGGGATTGCCGCCGAACATATTACGGAAATTATGCAGCAGCTTGCGGACGGCTCGGAGAAGCAAGTGCAATCCGTGGAGCGAAGCAGGCAGTCGATCGGCGACATGCTGGAAGGGATTCGGCGCATTGCCGATAACGGCAGACAGGCCGGTTCGTTATCCGAGCTTGCGTTGGACAAGGCATCGGCCGGCGACAAGGAAATCGGGATCGTTATCCGCCAGATGGATTCGATCCAGGCGACGATGAGCAATTTGGACCAGGTCATTGAGAAAATGAACCGGCGTTCCGCCGAAATCGGACAGTTGAACAAAGTGATATCCGATATCGCCACCCAGACCAATTTACTGGCATTGAATGCGGCCGTTGAAGCGGCGAGAGCAGGCGCGCATGGGCGGGGCTTTGCGGTCGTCGCTGCGGAAGTCCGCAAGCTGGCCGAACAGACCGAGCAGTCCGCCAAACAAGTCGCAGCGCTGGTGCATAATATTCAAGAGGAGACGAAGCACGTGGTCGGCTCGGTTGCTGCGGCGTCGCAGGAGGTGGCGGACGGAATCCGGGTGGCCGGCGCTGCAGGACGCATATTCGAGGGGATCAAGCAGCTGGTCGACGAGGCGACCCAGCAGGTTCAAGCCGTATCCGTCGATGCCAGCCGGTTATCCGCCGGGGCGGCCGAGATCGTCCGGTCGATGGAATCGATCGCTTCCTTATCCGAGACGATGGCGGCAGGGACCCAGCATGTGTCGGCGGCGACAGAGCAGCAATTGGCTTCGGTGCAGGAGCTGTCGGCGAATACCTCGCTGTTGACGACCATGGCCGAAGAGCTGCAGGGGACGGTTCAAAGATTCAAATTATAGGGACTTTCGTCACACATTTTAAATTGATTATTGCCAACGAAGGAAAGCTTGAGTTATAATGATCACACACAAGGTAAAGCGCTTACTCTAAGTTCGAAATGAACAGTCTTTTGCTTTAAGTAGGATGCTCGAAGCTTTTTGTCGGAATGTAAGCGGTTTTATTAACGAAACGGTCATTATTACGCAACGTAAAATCCCAAATTCGCCGAATAAAGGATGTTACTTGAAATGAATCGCTGAAAAATGAAAACGTTTTTTTTTGCGAAGTGACGTTCTTTATTCATGAATAATGGGTAAGCGCATACTCATAAAAGGGAGGCCCTGTATGAAAACGATTCGTTTAACGATGGCGCAGGCATTGCTGAAATTTTTGGATAACCAATACATCCAGATTGACGGGAAAGAACGCAAATTCGTCAAAGGCGTCATGGGGATTTTCGGGCACGGGAACGTTACGGGGCTCGGCGAGGCGCTGGAGCAGGATAAAGGCGCGCTCCAGTTCATCCAAGGCAAAAACGAGCAGGGCATGGCGCATGCGGCCATGGCTTACGCGAAGCAGAAAAACCGGCTTGAAATATTCGCGTGCACCTCTTCCATCGGTCCGGGCGCGTTGAATATGGTGACGGCGGCGGGGACCGCGACGGTGAACCGCATTCCGGTGCTGTTCCTGCCCGGGGATATTTTCGCTTGCAGACAGCCGGACCCTGTATTGCAGCAAATCGAAGATCCGACCGATTACACGATTTCGGCCAACGACGCGTTTAAGCCGGTCAGCAAATATTGGGACCGCATTTCCCGGCCCGAGCAGCTGATCACGGCGGCGCTGAACGCGATGCGCGTGCTGACCGATCCCGTCGATACGGGCGCGGTGACGCTGTCGCTTCCGCAGGACGTACAGTGCGAAGCGTACGATTACCCGGCCGAATTTTTCGCGAAGCGGGTCCATTACATCGAGCGGCGCCCCTTGTCGCCAGGCGCTTTGGACCGGGCGGTTCAAGCAATTCGCGGCAAGAAAAGACCGCTGATCATCGCCGGAGGCGGCGTTCACTACTCGCTCGCGGTGAAGGAACTGATCGCCTTCGCGGAGACGTTCCAAATTCCGGTCACGGAGACGCAAGCCGGCAAAAGCGCGATGCCTTGGAATCACCCGCTGAATATGGGCGCCATCGGCGTAACCGGATCGCTTGCCGCGAACCGGCTGGCGAAGGAAGCCGATCTGATCATTTCCGTGGGAACGCGTCTGGCTGACTTTCCGACCGCATCCAAGAGCGCGTTCCAGCATCCGGACGTATCGTTCCTGAACATAAACGTCAGCTCCTTCGACGCGATGAAGCTGAACGCGCTCATGGTCATCGCCGATGCGAAGGAAGCGCTTACCGCTATGCAGGATGCTTTGGGGCAGGCCGGTTACGAAAGCGCCTACCTGGCTGACGAGCTGAAGGCGGAGAAGCAGGCTTGGGACCAAGAGGTCGACCGCTTGTACGCCATGGAGCACCCGGACGGTCTGTCGCAGACGAGAGTCATCGGCGAGATCAATGCGTCGCTCGATCCAAGCGACGTGATCGTATGCGCGGCGGGCAGCTTGCCCGGCGACCTTCACCGGCTGTGGAGATGCGACCATCCGAATACGTACCATATGGAATACGGCTTTTCCTGCATGGGCTACGAGGTGTCGGGGGCGCTTGGCGCGAAGCTGGCCGATCCCGGGCGCGAGGTGTATGCGTTCGTCGGCGACGGCAGCTTCCTGATGCTTCATTCCGAGCTGTTGACCAGCATCCAGGAAGGGCGGAAAATCAACGTGCTGCTTCTGGATAACCACGGCTATCAGTGCATTCATAATCTCCAGCGCGGACACGGCAGCCAAGGCTTCGGCAACGAATTCCGCTATCGCTCCGCCGATACGGACAGGCTGACAGGCGACTACGTGCCGGTCGACTTTTCGCTCTATGCGCGGGCTCTCGGCGTCAAGACTTACTCGGTGCGCACGATTGACGAGCTGAAGGAAGCTTTAAAGAGCGCCAAGGAGCAAACCGTCTCCACCTTGATCGAAATCAAGGTGCTCCCGGGCACGAACACGGACGGCTACGAGTCGTGGTGGCGCGTCGGCGTGGCGGAAGTATCGGAGAGCGGGAAGGTGCATCAAGCCTATGATACGATGCGGCAAAAGCTCGAAGTCGTGAAGGAAATTTAATTTTCATTAAAGAAGGGGCCTGCATATGAACATCGATCGCTTGAAGCTGGGAATTTCCCCGATTAACTGGGTGAATGAAGATGTGCTGGAGTTAGGGGATCACTATACGTTCGAAGATCTGTTGACCGATTTCTCGGCTCTCGGCTTCGCCGCGACGGAGAATTGCCGCAAATTCCCGAAAGATCCGGACGTGCTGCGGGAAGCTTTGGCGGAGAAAGGAATCCTGCTCACTTCGCAGTGGAAGGGCGTGCTTTTTTCAGACCCGAGCTATCGGGAAGCGGAGCTGGAGGCTTACCGCAAGCATGTGCAATTTCTGCAAAAAATGGGCAGTAAGCATGTCGTCACGTGCGAGCTCGGCGGATCGATCATCGGCGACCCGAGACGGTCGCCTACAGACCGGGACGTGATTCCTTTTACCGATGAGGAATGGAATCATATGGTGGACGGCTTGCATCAAGCCGGAGAAATTTGCCGCGAGCATGGCATGAAGCTGGTGTACCACTACCACATCGGCACGAATGTCGAGCGCCCGGAGGAAATCGACCGTTTGATGGCCACGACCGATCCGGAGCTGGTTCATATGCTGTACGATACGGGCCATGCTTACTATGGAGGAGCCGACCCGCTTGCGCTGCTGCAGCGGTACGCCAACCGGATCGCGTATGTGCATCTGAAAGACGTGCGTCAGGACGTGCTGAACCGGGTAAAGCGGGACAATATTCCGTTCCAGTCGGCGGTGATCCAGGGCGTTTACACGGTGCCGGGGGACGGATGCATCGATTTTGCGCCGATTCTCCGGGAATTGTTCGCCCGCGGTTACGACGGCTGGATGATCATCGAAGCGGAGCAGGACCCGTCCGTGGCCAATCCGGTGGAATACGCGCGGAAGTCGAAGGAATACATTGCGGTCATCGTCAGCGACTTAACGACCAACATATCAGGATAACGGGGAAGGGGAATGGTTTCATATGGCGGATCTTATTGTGCCGAGCCGCAAGACGGCGGACGAGCAAGGGAACGTACTCGCGATTACGCCGGAATCGGCGGGCTGGACGTATGTCGGCTTCGAAGTGTACCGGCTGAGCCAGGGACAGCGCTTGAAGAAGGAAACGGGCGATCAAGAGGTGTGTCTCGTGCTGCTGTCGGGCAAGGCGAATGTGGCGACCTCCGAGCTTAAGCTGGACAACATCGGGCAGCGCATGAGCGTCTTTGAACAAATCCCTCCGTACAGCGTCTATGTCCCGAACGGCGACTTCTTCGAAGTAACGGCGACGACGGAGCTGGAGCTGGCCGTATGTGCGGCGCCGGGCTACGGAAGTCATCCGGCGAGACTGATCGCTCCCGATCAGGTCGGAGTGGAAACGAGAGGCTACGGGAATATCGAGCGGCATATCCATAACATTTTGCCGGAGCAGTCGCCTGCGGACAGCTTGCTGGTGGTCGAGGTGTTTACGCCGAACGGGCATTGGTCCAGCTACCCGCCGCATAAACATGATCAGGACAATTTGCCGAACGAATCGTACCTGGAAGAAACGTATTACCATAAAATCAACCCGGCTGAAGGCTTTGCCGTGCAAAGGGTGTACACCCTCGACGGAGAACTGGATGAAACGATGATCGTGAAAAATGGGGACGCCGTGCTGGTGCCTAAAGGCTTCCATCCCGTTTCCGCGCCGCCGGGGTACGATGTCTACTATTTGAACGTCATGGCGGGGCCGGTGCGCACCTGGCGGTTTTATAACGATCCGGCGCACGAATGGCTGATGACGAACGCCAAAAAATAATTTTTTCAATCGCATACGACGGAGGTGCGCCGAGAAATGAACCATATCACGTTTCAGCCGGACCGGGAGCTGGATTTTATCGGGCTTGGCCGGCTGTGCATTGACTTGAACGCCAACGAGATTAACCGGCCGATGGAGGAAACGCTTACTTTTACGAAATATGTGGGGGGATCGCCCGCCAACATTACGATTGCGTTAGCCAAATTGGGCGCGCGTACGGGATTCATCGGCAAAGTATCGGACGATCAATTCGGTCGTTTTATCAAGAGCTATCTGCACAAGCTGAGCATCGATACTCGCAATGTGGTGACCGATCATACCGGCGCGGTGACGGGACTTGCTTTTACCGAAATCAAGTCGCCAACCGATTGCAGCATCCTGATGTACCGCGACAACGTCGCCGATCTGAAGCTGGAAGCGGGCGAGGTGCAGGAGGATTTCATCAAGCGGGCCAAGGCAATCTTGATCTCCGGCACGGCGCTGGCGCAAAGCCCGTCCAGGGAAGCCGTATTCCAAGCGATCGAATATGCGCGCAAACACCAAGTGGTCATTATTTTCGACGTCGACTACCGCCGTTGGACGTGGAAATCGAAGGAAGAGACGGCCATTTACTGCAATCTGGTCGCGGAGCAGTGCGATGTCATTATTGCCGGCAGAGAAGAATTTGACGTCATGGAAATCGTCACCGGACCGGAAGTCAAGGACGATCTCGCCACGGCGCAGCGCTGGTTCGAGCGTCAAGCGAAAATCGTCGTCGTCAAGCATGGCGGGGACGGCTCCATTGTCTTCACGAAGGACGGGGGAAGTAGCCGGGGCGGCATTTTCCCGGCGAAGCAGGTGATCAAAACGTTCGGTGCGGGAGATTCGTTCGCGGGCGCGTTCATTTACGGCTTGCTTCAGGGCTGGCCTATCGAGAAGTGCCAGGAGTTCGGCAGCGCGTCGGCTTCCATCGTCGTTTCCAGCCACAGCTGCTCCGATGCGATGCCTACGGTCGAGCAGATCGAGAATTTGATCAAGGAGCACCGGGCGAATAGCCGTATTTAAAAGTACGGTGAATCCCAGCGGAGCGGGCGGAATCGTCTTGAAGAAGCGAAAGCGGTCGCCTTTGTCCCCGGATTCTAACCGATAAAGAAGTTATAGAACCCAAGAATCCGGGGGCAAGAGCGATCGGAAGGACGATCCGCACGCGCAGCGGTCTATATTCACCGTACTTTTAACCACACACCACAAAGAAAAGGGGAACAACTAGCATGTCTAACGAAAAGCTTCTGCAAAATTACATTGGCGGGCAATGGGTGGATGCCACTTCGGGCAAAGAAGATATCGTGACGAATCCGGCTACCGGCGAAGTGCTGGCGAGAGTGCCGCTGTCTTCACGGGAAGATCTCGATCAAGCCGTCCGGACGGCGAAGGAAGCGTTCAAGCAGTGGAGCCGCGTGCCGGTGCCGAGAAGAGCGCGCATCATGTTCAAATACCAGCAGCTGCTCGTGGAGCATTGGGATGAGCTGGCCCGTCTGGTGACGCTGGAAAACGGCAAAAACTACGCCGAAGCATACGGCGAAGTGCAGCGGGGCATCGAATGCGTCGAGTTCGCAGCAGGCGTGCCGACCTTGATGATGGGAAGCGTGCTGCCGGATATCGCGACGGGTCTGGAATCGAATATGTACCGTTATCCGATCGGCGTGGTCGGCGGCATTACCCCGTTCAACTTCCCGATGATGGTGCCTTGCTGGATGTTCCCGCTGGCGATCGCTTGCGGCAACACCTTCGTCCTGAAGCCGTCGGAGAGAACGCCGATTCTGGCGTGCCGCTTGGCGGAGTTGCTGCAGGAAGCGGGCCTGCCGGACGGCGTGTTCAATATCGTCCACGGGGCGCACGATGTCGTCAACGGCCTGCTGGAGCATCAGTACGTAGCGGCGATTTCCTTCGTTGGCTCGCAGCCGGTGGCGGAATATGTCTACAAGACGGCGGCCGCTCACGGCAAGCGGGTGCAGGCGCTGGGCGGCGCCAAAAACCACTCCATCGTGCTGCCGGATGCGGATATGGATCTGACCGTCAAAGAAATTATTAATGCGGCTTTCGGCTCGGCGGGCGAACGGTGCATGGCTTGCTCCGTTGTCGTGGCCGTAGGCGATACCGCCGACACGCTGGCCGAGCGTCTGGTGACGGCGGCCAAGCAATTAACGATCGGCAACGGCATCGAGAAAGGCAATTTCCTCGGCCCGGTCATCCGCCAATCGCATAAAGACAGAACGGTCGGTTATATCGAAAAAGGAAGCGAAGAGGGAGCAGCGCTCTTGCTGGACGGACGCGAATGCGAAGCGGCTTCGGGAGACGGCTATTTCGTCGGGCCGACGATCTTCGACCACGCGAAGCCGGGTATGACGATCTGGAACGACGAAATTTTTGCGCCCGTACTGCAGATCGTGCGCGCCGACAGCTTGACCGAGGCGATTGACATCGCCAACCAATCCGAATTCGCCAACGGCGCCTGCTTGTACACGGACAGCGCCAAAGCCGTGCGGCAGTTCCGGGAAACGATCGATGCCGGCATGCTCGGCATTAATGTAGGGGTACCTGCGCCGATGGCCTTCTTCCCGTTCTCCGGCTACAAAAAGTCGTTCTACGGGGATCTGCACGCCAACGGCAAAGACGGCGTCGAGTTCTACACGCGCAAAAAAATGGTTACCGCCCGTTATTAAGGCGGAAGCGGCTTCGCTTTTTTTCAGCAACGGCGGAGCCGCTCCGTTACAAAAAAACGTGTAAAGAAAATCACAGAAGCATATTGCAATTTCTCAAAACCCTAGATATAATCGCATTAAGGAAAGCGCTTTATTTATCTCGATTGGGGTAGCTCTTCCAAATGACAATGCCGATAAATAAAGGAAAGTCATGGAAAAAGGATCGTTATCAAGGTCATGGTAAAGCGGCTTATATGGCGGAAAACGGATTATTTTTTTTAGATTTTGATTAAGCGCTTACTTTCATTCCTCGCGGTACACACGGAGAAAGGCTTTGCTTTTTGAAAGGGGTTACGACATGGGAGAACGCGATGCTTTATTGGAACTGAGGGGAATCAGCAAAGGCTTCTCGGGCAACCAAGTGCTGAAGGAGATTCATCTGGACATACTTCCGGGCGAGGTCCATATCCTGCTGGGGGAGAACGGAGCGGGCAAATCGACGCTAATCAAGATTATGACCGGCGCGTATACGAAAGATTCCGGCGACATCCTCTGGGAGTCGAACAAGGTGGAAATCAACGGTCCGGTCGACGCGATGAACCTCGGGATCGCCACGATCTATCAGGAGCTTAACCTTATTCCCGAGCTGACGGTATACGAGAACATCTTTCTAGGCCGGGAGCTGAAGAAGAACGGCAAGTATTCGCTGCTCGACCGCAAGACGATGCGGCTCAAGGCCATGGAATATTTGAAGCAGCTCGGGCAGGATATTTCCCCGGACGCGAAGGTTTCCTCACTTGGTATCGGACAGCAGCAACTGGTTGAAATTGCGAAAGCGTTAACCATTAATGCGAAGCTGATCATTATGGACGAACCGTCCTCCAGCCTAAGCGAATCGGAAATCGAGCAGCTGCTGACGACGGTGATGGAGCTGCGCAAGCAAGGGATTGCGATCGTCTACATCTCGCACAAGCTGGAAGAAAACAAGCGGATCGGCGACCGGATCTCGATCTTGCGGGACGGCCGGAAAATCGAAACGCTGAGCATGGCGGAGACGGATACCGAGAAGATGATCCAACTGATGGTCGGTCGGAGCCTGGACGAGAAATATCCAAAAATGAACTTCCAGCTCGGCGAAGAAGGCTTGCGGGTCGAAGGGCTGCGGCTGAAGAATTCGAGCAAAGAGGTCAGCTTCACGGCATTCCAAGGGCAAATCCTCGGAATTTCCGGCCTTGTCGGCGCCGGGAGGACGGAGCTGGCCCGGGGCATCTTCGGGGTCGATCCGATCGATCAAGGCAAAGTGTACGTGTTCGGCAAAGAGGTCAAGATCAAGTGTCCGGAGGACGCGATCAAAGCGGGACTTGCTTTTATTACCGAGGACCGCAAAGGCGAAGGCTTGATTCTCGACCAGACGCTCGAATTCAATATCACCATTGCCAACCTGAAGAAGTTGAAGAAAAACAAGTTTTTGCACAAAGACAAGATGAAAGCGCTTGCTACTGATTATTTGAAGGAACTGCAGGTGCGCCCCGGAGATATTGCCGCACAGGCGCGCAAGCTCAGCGGCGGCAACCAGCAGAAGGTTGTTATCGCCAAATGGCTTTGTACGAACGCCAAAGTATTCATCTTCGACGAACCGACAAGAGGGATTGACGTCGGCGCGAAGGTGGAGGTATACCGGCTGATCAATTCATTGGTGCAGGACGGTGCGGTGGTGATCATTATATCGTCGGAACTGCCCGAGATTCTGGGCATTTGCGACCGCATTTTGGTCATGAACGAAGGGCAGATCGTCGACGACATGCTCAGGGAACAGGCGGATCAGGAAAAAATCATGAAGTCCGCGACAAGGGGGAATTAAGATGTCTGCTGTCATCGTTGAAAAAAGCGAGGCAAGGAAAGTAAAATCCAACGGCTTTATAAGCAAATTCGGCGCATTGATCGGCCTGATTATTTTATGTACGGTCTTGACCATCCTAAGCGATAATTTCTTGACCGTGGACAACGTGATGAACATCGCGCGCCAATCCTCCATCAACGCGCTGCTGGCGATCGGGATGCTGCTGCCGATTTTGACGGCGGGGATCGACTTGTCCGTCGGCTCGATTTTGGCGCTGTCCATTATGATGATGGGGATTGTCTCCGTCAATCACGGGCTTAACCCGTATCTTGGCATTGTCGTATGTCTCGGCGTCGGCGCGCTGCTCGGCTGGACGAACGGCATCATGCTGACGAAGCTGAAGCTGCCGCACCCATTCATCTCCACGCTGGGTACGATGAATATCGCCCGCGGGATTGCCTTGATTATTACCGGAGCGGCCCCGATTGCCGGCTTTGCCGCACCGATCCAATTCGCAGGCAGCGAGTTTGTCGGTCCCGTGCCGTTCAGCTTTATTCTGGTTATCGTCGTTTATATTCTTTTCGATATTTTCTTGAATCGCACCTCGACAGGGCGCTACATCTACGCGATCGGCGGGAACAAGGAAACGGCCCGTCTGTCCGGGATTAACGTAAATAAAATTCTCGTCATCGTCTACACCTTGAGCGGCTTGATGGCCGGTTTGGCCGGGCTGGTCATGGTCGGGCGCGTCAACTCGGCGTTTCCGCTGGCCGGGATGGGCTACGAACTGGATGCGATCGCTGCGGTTATCATCGGCGGCGCAAGCTTCTTCGGCGGCGTCGGCACGGTCTGGGGCACGCTGATCGGCGCCACGATTATCGCGGTGCTCCGCAACGGCTTGAATCTGCTTAACGTCTCCGCCGATTTTCAGATGGCGATTATCGGTCTCGTTATCGTGGCGGCGGTCTATGTAGACGTACTGCGCCAGCGCTCCTTCAAGAAGTAGACGGCTCGCGGCATTATTTCGAAATCACCGAAACTCATACAAGGAGAGAACACAATGGGAAAACCGATTCGCTGCGCGGTACTGGGGCTTGGAAGACTGGGCTACTGGCACGCGGAAAATGTAGCCTCGAAGGTGAAGGGAGCCAAGCTGGTATGCGTGGCCGATCCGCAAACCAGTCATGCGGCCAAGGTGGCGGGAGAGCTCGGCGTAGACCGGTACACGGGGAACTTGAACGAGGTGTTCGAGGACGACTCGATCGATGCGGTCGTTATCGCGTCTCCGACGAGCACGCATGCCGACATGATCACGCAGGCTGCGCGCAACGGCAAGCACATTTTTGTGGAGAAGCCTTTGACGGTCGATCTGCAGGAAGCCTCGGACGTCCTCCGCGTCATCGAAGAAACGAAGGTCGTGTGCCAGGTCGGTTTCATGAGAAGGTTTGACCCCGCCTATGCCGATGCGAAGAAAAGAATCGCGCGCGGCGATATCGGCAAGCCGATCTATTACAAGGGCGTCTCCCGCGACCCCGGCTCGCCTCCGGCCGAGTTCATCAAAAACAGCGGCGGCATCTTTCTCGACTTGGGCATCCACGACTACGATTTGGCGAGATTTTTGCTGGAAGCCGAAGTGACTTCCGTCGCGGCACACGGCAGCGTGCTGGTTCACGGCTTTATGGAGGAATTCGGCGACGTGGATCAAGGGATCGCTTACGCCACGTTCGACTCCGGAGCGGCCGCCGATATCGAATGCAGCCGGAACGCTTACTACGGCTACGATATTCGCGGAGAAGTGATCGGCACCGAGGGAACGCTGTTGATCGGTTCTCTCCGACATCGCGACATTTCCGTACTTACGTTTAAAGGCAGCTCCCAAGACATTGTGCCGGATTTTCCGACCCGGTTCGAAAGCGCTTATGTGCTTGAAATGCAGCATTTTGTCGATTGCTTGCTGAACGGCCAGAAACCGTCAGTCACGGCAGAGGACGGGAAAAAGGCGCTGGAGATCGCCGTAGCGGCCAAGAAAGCCTTTGAAACCGGCAGCCGGGTACAGTTGTAACGCCAAAAGCTTGATATAAGAAAAAAATGGGAGGTCTTTTCATGAAAAAAAGCGCATTGGTGTCTGTGGTATTGGCTCTGTCTCTTGCGGTGGTGGCGGGATGCGCCAGTCAAGGCGGAGGCAGCTCGGCTCCGGCGGCGTCGGACAAAGGGGATAAAGGCGGAAGCTCCGGCCAAAAGCCGAAGGTGCAGGTCGTGCTGAAAACGCTCAGCAGTCCTTACTGGAAATACGTCGAAGCGGGCGCGAAAAAAGCGTTCCAGGATTTGAACGTGGACGGGACCGTCACCGGGCCGGCTTCGGAATCGCAAATTTTGGAGCAGGTCAACATGTTGGAGGACGCGCTGAACAAGAAGCCGGCC
>NZ_JTHN01000183.1 GCF_001399685.1 Paenibacillus sp. A3 | reverse complement strand
TCTCGTGGGCTGGGAGATGTTTATAAGAGCCAGCATTGCCGGGGCGCCCGGCTTCCGCCGCAGGCGGCTCGCCCGCGGCCGCGGCTGCGGGCGGGCTGCGCTTGCCCCGCGCGGAGCCGGACGCGCGGGCGGTGTCCTCCGGCGCGGCCTTGGCCGCCGCGCCGCTTTTGCGCCGCTGGCGCGGGGCGTTCGAAGGCGCATCGCCTTCGAACGCCTGCTTCGCCGCGGGCTTCTGCCCCCGCACCTTCTCGACGATCAGGGCGGCAAAACGCTCGACGTTCTTCATGAACGTCTCGTCCGACGCCCCTCCGCGCGCAATCTCGTTCAGCCGCCGCTCCCACTGCCCGGTCATCTCCGGCGACGTCAGCAGCTCGACGCCCGCGCCGCGGATCAGCTCGACCGCCGTGCGACCCTTGGGCGTGATCGCGATGCGCTTGCCCTGCATGACGACGTAGCCGACCTGCTTCAGCCGCTCGATGACGGACGCGCGTGTCGCCGGCGTTCCGAGCCCGGAATCCTTCATCGCGTCGCGCAGCTCCTCGTCCTCGATCTGTTTGCCCGCGCTTTCCATCGCCTTCAGCAGCGTGCCTTCGGTATACGCCTTCGGCGGCTGGGTTTCCTTCTCCTTCGCCGCGCTGTCCTTGCACAGCACGTCCTGCGCGGGGTCGAGCGCGAACGGAGCGTCAGTCTCCTCCTCGGCGACGGCATCCTCTTCCTGCTCCCGGTCGGCTTTGCCCTTGCCCCGGGACGGCTTTTCTTTTTCCTTTTTCTGGTCAGCATAGATGACCTTCCAGCCCAGGGACAGCAGCTGCTTCACCGTGCTCTTGAACCGTTCGCCCTCGGCCAACGTCACGATCGTGTGGAGCTTGTACATCGCCGCGGGATAAAAATGCGACAAAAACCGCCGTACGATCAAGTCGTACAGCTTTTGTTCGTCGGGCGCGAGCCCGCTTGGCATTTTGTGCGTCGGCAAAATCGCATGGTGATCTTCCACCTTGGCCGGATTGCAAACCGCTTTATTGTTTTTGTGCACCAGCTTTTTGTCCGCCTGCTGGACAAGCGGCGCATAGCCCGTCTTGCCGAGCTGGTCGAGCGCCCGGTGCATCTCGGGAATGTTCTGCTCGGTCACATAGTTGGAGTTCGTCCGCGGGTAGCTGATCGCTTTATGCTTCTCGTAGAGCGCTTGGGCGAGATCAAGCGTTTTTTTGGCGGAAAACCCGAACTTCGCGTTCGCTTCGCGCTGCAGCAAGGTTAAATCGTAGAGCTTGAACGGGTACTCCTTCGTATCTTTGACGTCATAGCTCTCGATCCGGCCGATCTTCCCTTTGACCTTGGCGGCCAGTGCCGCCGCTTTCTCGCCGTCGGTCAGCTTGTCCCCCTGCCACAGCCCGCGGTACTTCGTCTCCCCTTGCGTGAACCATGCTTCGACTTCGTAGTACTTGCTCGACGTAAAAGCCTCGATCTCCTTCTGCCGGTCGTACAGGAGCGCCAGCACCGGCGTCTGCACCCGCCCGACGGACAGCAGCTCGCGGTGCTTCGTCGTAAACGCGCGCGAACCGTTCATCCCGATCAGCCAATCCGCCTCGCTCCGCACCCGGGCCGCTCTCGTCAGCGGCTCGAATTCCGCGCCCTCGCGCAGCTCGGCGAAGCCTTTGCGGATCGTCTCCGGCGTCAAGTCGGAGATCCACAGCCGCTTAACCGGATGAGACAGCTTCAGGTGCCGCTGGATGAGGGAAAAAATATGCTGCCCCTCCCGCCCGGCGTCGCAAGCGTTAATAAGCTGCCCGCTCCGTTTAGCCAGTTCGGCGATGACCTTGAGCTGGTCCTTCGTCTTCGGATTGGGCACGAGCTTGAACCGCTCCGGAATGATCGGCAAATCGTTAAAATTCCACTTTTTGTATTTATCATCATACGCATCCGGTTCGGCGAGGCCGATCAGGTGCCCGATGGCCCAGGTAATGATATACCGTTCGCCTTCGATATGCGTGCGTTGATTTTTCGCCTTCGGCTCGATGGCGGCCGCAATATTGCGCCCCATGTCCGGCTTCTCGGCGATAACAAGCGTCTTCATCCGTCAACTTTCCTCTCCTATGCCAATGGAACTTATAGTCTATGGCACCGGCATTTGCCAAGCCTTATTTCGAAAACGTGCTTCATCATATTATACCATAACCCCCTTCCCGTCGACCCGTTCCTTGGAAAAACGCGCAAAAAAACAGCAGGCCGATTGACCTAACCGACCTGCTGTTGCGCTTAACCCTTTAGCCGCCTTAAACGGTGAGCAGCAGCTCTTTGATCCCGTACGCGAACGAGCTTTCAAGGGGCTTTAATGTAAAGCCTGCACTTAATTTGAAGTCAGGATACCGCCGAATCCATTCTCTTAAAGCGATCTCCGCTTCCATACGGGCCAGCGGCGCCCCGAGACAAAAATGAATGCCCCGGCCAAAGGCCATATGCGGATTCGGCTTGCGCGGCACCACGAACCGCTCCGCATCCTGAAACTGCCTTTCGTCGCGATTGGCTGCGCCGATCCAGGCGATGACGTATTCCCCTGCGCGCAGCTTTTTCCCTCCCAAGACAACGTCTTCTCTCACGTAGCGGAAAACCGACTGAACCGGCGAACGGAAACGCAGCACTTCCTCAATGGCGGCAGGCAGCAATTCGTCCGGCTGATTTTTGATTTCACGATACACCTCCGGGTATTCCAAGAACGTGTAGATCGCATTCGTAATCAAATTGGTCGTCGTTTCGTTTCCGGCAATGAGCAGCAATATGCAAAATCCGACGATCTCCTCTTCCGTCAAGCTCTCTCCATTCACGCTGGCCTGTAGCAGCACGGAAATGATGTCGTCCGCGGGCTCATTTTTTTTCAGTTCGATGATTTCCTTGAAATAAGCATAAAGCTCTCCGACCACCTGCTGCTGCTTCCGGTGCTGCTCGTTTTTGGCTTCTTCGCTGTTGTTAACCGGCCCGGCCACGGCCTGATCGGACCAATCTTTAAATTTGCGCTTGTCTTTCGCAGGAACTCCGAGCATTTCGGCGATCACCCGGACCGGAAGCGGATAAGATAATTGCTCGACCAGATCGATTTCCCGTTCTCCTCCGATGTCATCCAGCAGTTCGTTGGTAATCGCCTGAATCCGCGGCTCCCAATCCTTCATCGCTTTGGGAGTAAAAGCTTTATTTACAATGTCGCGCATCTGCGTATGCTTCGGCGGGTCGAGATTAAGGAGACTGTTCTCGAAAAGCGACTTTCCGTCTCGAAAAATACGGGACGAAAATACCTCCTTCCGATCCAAAACCGTCTTCACTTCCTCGTAACCGAAAACATCCCACGTATGGCGCTCCTCATCCCAGCGGACAGGGGCTTCCTCTCTCATTTTGCGGTACCATCGGAACGGGTTGAAACGCTCTTCCGGGGTGCTGAGCTCACGGACTTGACCAAAATCGATAATTGCGGACTTTTCCATAATTACGCCTCCTAAAATAAACTTCATGTTGATTAATGATCACACTGTCTATTATAGTGTTAACTGGAGACGATACCATGAACAGTCCGGCGGAAAGTGTCTACTAACCCGCAAATAACAACCTGTATTTGACAACTTTTACACAATATATTGGAGCGAAAGGACTGAAGGAAGTGTCCGAGAATGCGAACGACCCCAGAATTGTCCGGACGATGCACATGCTGCGGGAGGCGCTGCTTGAGCTGATGGAGGAGCATGGTTTCGAACGAATCACAGTGAAGGATATCACGTCAAAAGCGGGCCTGAACCGGGGCACCTTTTATTTGCATTATGCCGATAAATACGATCTTCTGGAGAAAACTACCGAAGACATGATGCAGGGGCTGCGAAAGATCGCTCAAACGTTCGATCCGCTGGACTTGGTCATGCACGAGTTCCCGGATACCCCCTTTCCGTTCACGGTCCGCTTGTTCGAATATTTCGGCAAGCATGCCCGCTTTTTCAGCGTTATGCTGGGGCCGAAGGGCGACCCGTCCTTTTCCGTGAAGTTCAAGGAGTTCATGCAAGTACATTTAATGGACAAGTTCAACGAGTTCCACCACAGCGAAGACCGCGTGCCGGTTCCTTGGGATTATTTGATGGCCTATTTAATCTCCGCGCATCTGGGCATCGTTCAATATTGGCTTGAACAAGGCCGCGATCATACGCCGTGGGACATAGCCCTGATGTTCACGCGCATGACCCAACTGAGCCCCATTCAATCTGCAGGCTTGAAAAAGTAGTCCGGCATGAGATAGAAAAAAGACAGCCCGCATTGCAGGCTGTCTCCCAGAGTGTTGAGAAAGTGGTTTAGACAAGAATAAAGATACATACGTAGGCGGGGTATCCACTGGAGGAGCGTCAGCGTTCGCCTTTGTC
>NZ_JTHN01000182.1 GCF_001399685.1 Paenibacillus sp. A3 | reverse complement strand
TTGCTACAACAGAGCCAAGACAGTGAAATTTGCGGCGATATTGTGATCGGTGAATGGCGAACTCTGACAAGCGGACATGCCGAAGCCTATTCCCGAACTAAGGTGATCTCATCGTAACTGGACGATAAATATTCTGTCTGAACCAAAATTTTCTTCTTTATTCGTTTTTTTTTTTCCTTCACGCATTGGTACAAATTAGGAAACTGGATGAACGCAATTTTCGATAAGGCCGAAATTTTCGTCGCTTCCAGCAAAACCGGTTTTGCCTTCGATCGGGTCAAGCACTTTGACTTTCAAAGCTACGGCTGGAAAACCGATTACCTCGATTTGTCGGCTTATGCCGGTCAGCAGGTGTTTGTCGCCTTTAACTTGAACGGCGAATACGGCAGCGATTTCGGATGGTACATCGACAATCTGGAACTGATCGGCCCGGAAACGGCCCTACCCCCGGCGCCTCACGTCAAAATAAGAAGCAACACGCCGGGAAGAGTGATCGTCGAGTGGGACAAAGCGCCGGAAGGAAAAATTAAAGAATACGTCATCTACCGCTCCACACAGCCTGGCGGCTATTATCAAGAGGTCGGAACAAGCCGCTCGCAAAATTACGGGGAGATGCCGACACCGCAAAAAGGCACTTATTACTATACGGTTAAAGCCCGAACCCAAAGCAACGTTCTAAGCGAGCCGTCGAACGAAGTGTCCTGGACCTTCACGGCCGGCAAAGAACTGTTCGCCGACGACTTTAACGGACCCGATGACAACGGCTGGACGCACAGCGGAGATAACGATCAGTGGGAGCGGGGCGTGCCCAATCTGGCTCGCGGGCCCAAGACCGCCGTTTCGGCACCGAATGTATGGGGAACCGGACTGTTGAAGGAGCTTGCAAAGAACAGCGACCAAAGCCTGATCTCCCCTGAAATCGATCTGACTCGGGCGCAGCATGCCTCGGTCTATTTTCAGCAGTGGCATGATTTGGACGAATTCGATAAAGCGTATGTCGAAGTCAGCAAGGATAACGGCGCGACGTGGGATAAAATCGCTCAATATCCAAAGCAGCCGACAAGATTTTGGTATTTGGAAGAAATTGGTCTAGGGAACTATGTCGGGCACAAGATCAAGGTGCGTTTTCACCTTACAAGCAAAAATTCGATAGGCAGCGCAGGATGGTACATCGACGATTTCGAAGTAAGAGAAACGCCTCCGGTCAAATCGAAATCGGCAAGTCAGGCCAACGCCAACGATGACGAGCAGCCGGCGCGGTCGGGCTTCAGGCCTTCTTTGCAAGCCATCCGCGCGACGAAGAGCTTTTCCTTGCAGAGCAGCGACGCAGCAGCATCTTCCCTGCCTGCCGACGCTACCGTCACGGTGCTTGAGACGGACCGCTCGACGAAAACCGTGACGGGAACCGGCCGGTATACGCTGAAACACCCGCCCGGAGACTACACGCTGCGTGTCGAAGCTTACGGTTATCGTCCCGTAACCCGAACGGTCAGCATTCAAAAGGACCACACCGTCAAGGCGGACTTCCATCTGCAGCCTTTGGCCAAAGGACGGATTACAGGGCAAATCACCGATCGGCAGACAGGTAAACCGATTGCAGGCGCCAATGTCAGAACGATGGAGGATCTTCGGACGACACCTGCGATCACCGATGCGCAGGGAGAGTTTTCGATGGAAGCGTATGAAGGCGATTATACCCTGCTGATTTCCGCGCTCGGCTACTTATCCGAAAACACGCCGATTCATGTGCAGGGAGATCAAACGCTCGTCAAACCTGTAAGACTGCAATCATTTACCGGTACTCCGAATGAACTGGCATACGATAGCGGCAAGGCGGAAAACGCGCTAGCGTATCACGTCGCCGGGAACGGCTATGTGGTGCGGATGACGGCGGACGGCCTTTCGCAGGTGACGGGGGCGCGCTTTTTCTTTTGGAACGAAGGTTGGCCGGTACCGGTAGGAACCCGCTTCCAATATGCGATCTATGAAGCCGATCCGATCGACGGTACCCCGGGGAAAATGATCGCGGGACCTTATGACGGAACAGCCAAAACAGACGGTACATGGACCGACGTTGCTTTTCAAAACCCGGTCATTCTTAACGGCGACTTTTACATAGCCTACCTGCAGACCGGAGTGTACCCGGATGTTCCCGGCCTGGCCGTTGACGATTACCGTGAAAACTTCAAGCGCTCTTGGAAAAAAGACGGCGATCAATGGTCGCGTTCGACGACGGTCGGTAACTTCATGATTCGGGCCAAAATCAACAAAATCACCGGCGTTCCGGTCGACCCGCCGCCGGGTGTGGTCTCCATCGCCGTCACTCCTGCCCAAGCGGCATTGAAAGCGGGTGACACGGTCCGGCTAAGCGTGACGGCCTCCGTATACTCCAGCGTCTATTCGGATGTGTATTCGAACGGAGGCTTTAAGACGATTCCCGTGACTTCCGGGCTGAATTTCACCTCTTCGGATGACAAAATCGCTTCTGTCGATCAGACGGGCCTCGTTCGCGGGATCAAGTCGGGACAAACGACTATTTTTATCAACTATGCCGGAGCCGCAACATCGGCTGCAATTACGGTGGAAAGTGAAAACCGGCCACAGCCGGAACCGAAACCCGAGCCGAAGCCTGAACCCAAGCCTGATCCTGTGCCGGAACCAAAACCGGATTCGGGATCAGACTCTGAATCGGCCCCGGCTCTGCCGCCGTCGTCATTTACCGCCGGACCAAAGGTGGAGGATCGCCTGAAAATCATGGACGACGGCAGAATTATCGGCTACTTAAAGACAGCGTCGAATAACGGAATGGAGACGGCGGTCATTTCCATCTCCAAGGATGAAATGGAGCGTCAATGGTCCAAGGGAAAAACGGAAGCCATAACGATGAATTTCACTTCCGTCAGCCTGTCCAAGTTTCATTCCGTCACCATTGAACTGGACCCGGCCACCACCGATCGTTTACTGGCCGCAGGCACGCGGATGATGATTACCGGCAGCTCTTTCGCTATCGAACTTCCGAATGCTGCGCTTTCGGAGTTTAGAACTAAGGAAGGTCTGAAAATCAATATGGCCGTCAGCGCCGAAGGGTTAGGCGGTGTTCAACCGATGGCGGCGGGAAGCGCGACCATGGTTTCCCCGATCGTATCCGTCTACCATTCTAATGACGTCTTCGGCCAGCCGATTACCCTTACCTTAAAGCTAGACAGCAAGACAGCCGCAGGGCAAAAAGCAGGGTTGTACCGCAAAGACCGGGAAACCGGATGGAGCTTTGACAGAGCGTCGGCCCGCAACGGCGACAATCTCGTTGTCAGCCTTTCCCGCCCAGGCTCTTATGTCGCGCTGGAGTATCACCGAACGTTTGCCGACATAGCCGGGCATTGGGGACGAAATGAGATGGAGATTCTTGCCTCCCAACACGTGATTGCAGGGAAAACGGACGATTCGTTCGCTCCCGAAGATTCCGTGACGCGGGCCGAATTTGCCGTCATGCTGGACCGGGTATTAGGAAAAGACGCGGATTGGCACCAACGTGCCCAAGAAGAGGGCGCTCGACAGCCGCTCACCCGCGAAGAAGCGGTTTTCATGCTGGTGGAGGCTCTGGGAATGGAGCTTCCGGGCGTGAACATCCAGCTTCCTTTCAAGGATATCGACAATCTTCCCCCGAAAGGGCGGTCCTCCGTAGCCTATGCATTCGATAAAGGCATCATTAACGGAGTGGAAGAAACCAGGTTCGCAGGCAACGAGCCCTCCTCCCGCGCTCAGGCGGCGGCCATGATTTATCGGCTGATGCTCAGCTTAGGCAAAATATAACGACAACGAAAAGACCTCGAATTCTTTGAGGTCTTTTCGTTTTGAGTGATTTAGAAAGAGGTTTTCGGTTGAAATAGAGATCGCCCTGCCCATGACGCAGCGAAGGCGGGCAGAAGGGGCGATTACCCCTTTACGCTGCCCGCCGTGACGCCCTCAATAATTTGTTTTTGCAAAAAGGTGAAGATGATAATGATCGGGATGACGCTGATACTGATCGAAGCGCACAGGGCGCCATAGTTCATGTTGAATTTGTCCGCAAACCCGACAACCGCCACAGGCAGCGTCCGGAGCGTCTGTGTGGACAGGAATAGGTTTGCCATAACATATTCGTTCCAATGGCCGAGGAAGTTAATGATGAACACCGTAACGAGCGTTGGCAGCGATAGCGGGAATACGACCCGGAACAGCAAGCCGTAAGCGGACAGCCCGTCCATGATGCCGGCTTCTTCGAGCTCGGTAGGAATCGCCTTCATGAAAGCCGCCACGACAAAGACGGTTAACGGAATCCCGAACGCCATATACGGAATAATCAGCGCCAAGGGGGTATTGTACAGCCCCATGTCCTTCACCATAATATACAGCGGAATCAGCAGCGAAGCCGGAGGAATGAGCAGCGAGAGCAGCAGCAGACCATACACTAGCTTGCTGATCGACGGAAACCGCATTCTCGTGACCGCGAAGGCGATCCCCATGGCGAGCAGCAAAGACCCGACCGTAGCGATGGTAGCGATATAAAGGCTGTTAATAAAATACGTGCCCAAATGTGAATTCGTCAGCGCGCTCTCATAGTGCGAAAAGGAAAACTCCGAGGGCAATCCCCATGGATTCGTGATGATTTCGTTATTTTTCTTTAAAGACGAGATCACAATGAAGTAAATCGGGTAAACGACGATAAGCACATACGGAATCAGGACGAGATGAGGAATACTTTTGGCCAACGCTTTCTTCATGTCAGTATTTAACCTCCTCTACCCTGCGTGAGAACAGATGGAAAATAAGCGTGACAACAGACGTAAACACAAAAATGATAATCGCAATGGCATTGGCGTAACCGTATTCGCCGGCTGAATAGGCCTGCTTGTACATATACGTGGCCATGACTTCCGAACTGCCGAAAGGCCCGCCGCTGGTCATAATCAATACGATATCCAGCGCCTTCATCGCACCCGTGATCGACAGCAGCATGACGACGACAATAACCGATCGAATGAGCGGCACGGTGATGTGCCACGCCTTCTTGAAGCCGACGGCGCCGTCAATTTCCGCCGCCTCCAGTACTTCCGAAGGAATCGCGAAGATGGCCGCGAGCACCAGAACGATATAAAATCCGGTCCACTGCCAAGCGTTCGCTACGAGCACCGCGGTCATCGCCGTATCCGGGTTGCCGAGCCACGGCTTGGCCACTTCGGCGAACCCGGTAACACGGAGAAGCTGATTGAGCAGCCCGGCATCCGGTTGGTATATGAATTGCCATATAATCCCGACTGCAGCCGTCGACAGCACGCTCGGCAAAAAAACCGATACTTTATAAAGTCCCAGCATCTTCTTCGCCCTGCTGATGATAATACCGACCGCGATAATAATCGGAACTTGAATAATAAGCGAAAACCCGACAAAATAGACGTTATTTTTAAATCCGATCCAAAACTTTTCGTCTTGGAGCGCTTTAAGAAAGTTATCAATTCCGTTGAACACCGGTTCGTTAATCCCGTTCCAGCTTGTGACGGAATATCTTAAGGACGAGAACAGCGGGACGATATAAAACGTCACATACAAAACCAGGGCCGGGACGACAAAAATTAAGTAGGCCACCGGATTCCTCAGCACCTTATTCATGGATCACCCTCCGATAGCAAAATGCGGGCGCCGCGCGTTGGCGGCACCCTCGTTTAGCTTTTTATTTTTTATTGCCGTCGGCTTTATTCGCTTCTTCCTGCGTTTTTTGCATGCGTTCGGCTACTTTCTCCGGTGCAATTTGTCCGCCAAGCAGCTCTTGCATCGAAGTTTCGAGCGTCACCTTCACTTTCGGCTGAACCAAAGCGTCGAACGCCGGGAATGCACCTTTAGCCGAGCCTTGAGCGTCGCTGATTTCTTTGACCAGCGGATGCGCGTCGTTCGAGCCTTTTACGTTTTTCATAGCCGGAATCCGGTTTGCTTTGTTCAGCTGGTCGGCTTGATTCTCGACCGTGTAGAAGTTTTTGATGAACGTTTTGACGGCTTTCAATTCGTTCTCGTTCAGGTGAGCGGAGAAGCCGTAGCCGTTACTCCAGCCGCCGTTGATGTAGCCGTCGCCTTTGCCGCCCACATCCGGGAGACGGAAGAAGCCGACATTGTCTTTCACGGTCGATTTTTCCTTGTCAAGCACCGCGGAAGTCGCCCAAGTGCCGTCAAACAGCATAGCAGCCTGGCCTGTGTAGAACTTCGCTTGACCTTCGGCATATTTCAGTCCCAACACGTTAGGATCGATATAGCCCTTTTCCTTCAATTCCTTCATCCGCTTGAACGCTTCTACAACCGGAGCGTCGGTCCACTTGGTTTTGCCCGGTTTGAAGCCTTCCTGCAGCTCGGTACCGCCTAAGCCGACAAACAAGCTGTTGCCAAGCATGTTGATGGCCCAAGCGCTTTCCGGACCGCCGCCCAACGCGATCGGCGTAATCTTTTTCGCTTTCAAAGCTTCGCAGACTTTGAGGAACTCTTCCCAGTTTTTCGGAACCTGTACGCCGGCGTCCTGGAACATTTTCTTGTTGTAGTAGAACCCTTCCACGTAACCGGACTCCGGCAGACCGTAGATTTTACCGTCTACCGTAAATTCGCTGAGGTTGTAGAATTGGTCCGACAAGCCAAGCTCTTTAAGAATATCGTTCAACGGGAGCAAATGGCCTGCTTTGGCATAGTTTTGGGTATCCGCACCGCCGAATAAGTTAAAAATATGCGGCGGCTTGCCGGAGGACATTTCCGCTTTCAGCTTCACATCGCGGTTGACGGTATCTTCAACGCCGTCGAGGTTCAGCTTAAGTCCCGGAACGTCCTGCTCCGTTTTCGCCGTCACCTTTTGCAACAGCTCCAGCGTCGATTTCGCCGTGTCCCGGACGTTGATGTGGCGCACCGTCATTTGGAACGAGCCGGCTTTCGCTTCCGTACCGGCAGCCGACTTGCCGGCCTCCGCGCCTTTGTCTTTGTCGTTATTCGCAGCCGGCGCAGAGCTGCCGCAGCCAGCCAGTACGGTGGTCAGCAAGAGCGCTGCGCTTGCGGAACAAAGTACACTTTTCTTCATCTGGGAATCCCCCTATGTCCATATTTGTATCGGTGACCTTCACCTTGCTTTTATTATAAAATCGCGCCATGACGCGTCACAGGTATACATTTCAACTTTGGTGGGATAAAATTATCTACTTCATTATATTTTCCATTTTTAATAGGGTCTTCCTGACATAAAAAGGGGCAACCCGCAGGTTGCCCGATATTCGGAAAGGATATGGTATACTAAGAGGATGAGTCGCAGAGCGCGCTTGAAGCGCGAGACAATAGGAGGTAAGACCTATGGAGTGCCGGATCGGATGCGCCGCTTGCTGCATCGTCATATCGATTTCTTCCCCGATCCCGGGCATGCCGGAAGGCAAGCCTGCCGGGGTTCGCTGCATCCAGCTCACGGCGGATAACCGATGCGGATTGTTCGGGAGTCCGGAACGCCCGGCCATATGCGGCAGCCTGCGGGCCTCGGAGGAAATGTGCGGCCATTCGAACGAAGAGGCCTTTGCGTATTTAGAAACTCTGGAGCGGGCGACAAGCTGAGGCTGGGTCGTCCTGCTTTCAATGCTCCATTATTCACGGTTCATTCGGCACTCTTAAATAACCGTCGCCATAGCATTCCATCGCATGATCCGTTTCACATTCAAACTTAAGAGAATACAAGTCCGTTCTGGTTGCAGTATAGTATCCCCCGGCGCCTTTTTCCGGAGGCACAACGACTTCGGATTTGACGACACCGTCATTGAGACTCATGAGAGAAACAGTCGTACTATAAACGTTTTCATAGATGCTTACGTAGCTATAAGTAATTACCATTCCTTCCTTGACATAAATGTCTCTGGTTTGTGACCCTCCATAGCCTGGGGGAAGGAATGCCCCTTGACATGAATAGAACTCGTCGCTGCAATCGTACGTAACGCGAGCAAAAGCTTCCCTCGTGCCCAAGCCTGTGGAAAGCGCAGTAATGATAAGCACTACGATTATTTTTTGAACCGCCTTTTCTTTGAACGCCAGACTCATTTCATACACCGTCCTTTCCAATTATTAAATTTTAGAACGCTGCATCGGCTAAAGGATCGTTCCTCCATCCCCCCGATGTGAAAAATTGAGCTGTAGCTTCTTATTTGATACATTTTGTATCATAAATAGCAGACTAGACCGCTTCGCAAGGCCGCATCCTGTTATTTCGATGTGCGTAAGTAGCCTGATCCGTCACAATTGCCTCCATAATAACATTGTATCGTAAGATAATAATAGTCCGATCTCGGCGCAATCAGATCTCCTCCGGCTTCGCCCCCTATAGGGACATTCAAAGAAGCAACTTGTCGTTGTTGACCCCGGTCGTCATATGAAACTAAAATTTCCGTGTATGAACTGTCGTACCTATTTTTCGTTCTGAGATCCTTGTAATGGTATGACATTACCTTCCCTTCGGGAATATAGATTCTGACAGTGTGCGCAAGCTGTGCAAGTTCAGGTACCAGATCGGCCGCCTGACAGTCATAAAGGTTATCGCTGCAATCCCAATACGTCTGATAGGGCGAGGCCAAAGCCTCCCTCGTACCCAAGCCCGTGAAACAAACCGCACTTAGAAGTATGGCGATTATTTTTTTTAATCCTTGCCCTTGAAAGCTAAAACTCATCTCAAACACCTCCCTCATCTTAAATTTGAAATCGTTAAACTGCATATGTTGTATCGGAAATGGACGGCGCCTTGTCCATGTTCCTTCGTTCCGCAAATATAAAATGAAAATTATGGATCTATAGTTTAATATTACCTTTTAATGCCTATAAGTAAATATGCCTCTGGGAGTAGGCATATAGTTTCAAATCAACCGTCTGAAAAAATTTTGAAATAAAAAAACCAAGGCGTCGCAGCTCTAAAGCCGGTATCGCCTCGGTTTTTGGATATACGGATTTATTTTTTGCCGAGCTGGTGAATCGGATGGCCGAGCGCGCCTTCGGCGGCGTCCATCGTGATTTCGCCAAGCGTCGGATGCGCGTGAATCGTCATCGCAATGTCTTCCAGCGTAGCGCCCATCTCGATGCCGAGCGTCAGCTCCGCGATCAGGTTGGAAGCTTCCGCGCCGACCACCTGTGCCCCGATCAAAAGGCCGGTGTCTTTGTCGCCGACAAGCTTCACGAAGCCGTCCGTAACGTTCATCGATTGCGCACGGCCGTTCGCCCCGTAAGGGAACTTGCCGGTGAACACATTGATGCCCTTGGCTTTCGCCTCGGTCTCGCTGAGGCCTACGCCGGCGATTTCCGGATCGGAGAAGACGACGGCCGGAATGACTTTGTAGTCCACAACGCTTGGCAGTCCGGCAATGGATTCTGCCGCCACTTTCGCCTCATACGAAGCTTTGTGAGCAAGTGCCATGCCTGGTACGATGTCGCCGATCGCGTAGATATGCGGAACGTTCGTCTGGCATTTTTCGTTGACCGGGATCAAACCGCGTTCGCCGACCTGTACGCCTGCAAGCTCCAGCGACAAGTCGCCGTCGGTGTTCGGACGGCGGCCGACGGTAACCAGCACGTAGTCCGCGGTGATTTTATGCTCTTCGCCTTTAACGGTGTAGGTTACCGTTACATCCTTGTCCGTTTGCTCGCAGCCTTGAGCCATCGCCTCGGTGACGACCTCGACGCCGAGCTTTTTCAGGTTGCGCGCTACCGGCTGCGACAGTTCTTTTTCGAAGCCCGGCAGGATCGAGTCGGAGCCTTCCAGCACCGTCACCTTCGCGCCGAACTTGGCATACGTTTGTCCCAGCTCGATACCGATATAGCCGCCGCCGATGACGACAAGGCTCTTAGGCAGCTCGCTAAGCGACAGCGCTTCAGTCGAGGACAGAATGCGTCCGCCGTACGGGAACGCCTTCAGCTCGATCGGACGGGAGCCGGTCGCAATGATGCAGTGGTTGAAACGGTAACGCGCCGTTTCGTTATCGTTGAAGACGCGCGCTTCATGCTCGTTGATGAACAGCGCCTCGCCATTAAAGATTTGCAGCTTATTTCCTTTCAGCAGCATCCCTACGCCGCCGCTTTGCTTCTTGACGATGCCGTCTTTCCACTCTTGGATCTTCGCCCAATCGACGGTCACATTCTCCGCAGAAATCCCGATCGACGTGGCATGCTTGATCACTTCAAAATGATGCGCCGCGGAAATCAGCGCCTTGGACGGAATGCAGCCACGGTTCAGGCACACGCCGCCAAGCTCGGATTTGTCCACGATCAGCACGCTTTTGCCAAGCTGCGCTGCGCGGATACCGGCTACATAGCCGCCGGGACCGGCCCCGATGACCAGAACGTCAATTTCAACCGATGCGTCTCCTACTACCATCTCGGATTACACCTCCATGACAAGCAGTTCCGGATCTGCCAGCAGCTGCTTGATATAGTTCATAAAGTTTTGAGCCGTAGCCCCGTCGATAATGCGGTGGTCGAAGCTGAGCGACAGCGCCATGACCGGAGCGATGACGATTTCGCCGTTTTTGACGACCGGCTTCTCGCTGATGCGGCCCGTACCGAGGATCGCCACTTCAGGGAAGTTGATGATCGGCGTAAAGAACATGCCGCCGGCGGAGCCGATATTCGTAATTGTGATCGTGGAGCCTTTCAGCTCGCTCGGACCGAGTTTGCCTTCGCGGCCGCGTACTGCGAGATCCTTGATCGCGCCGGCAATGGTCCAAATATTTTTGCGGTCCGCGTCCTGGATGACCGGTACGATCAAACCGTTGTCCGTATCCGTCGCGATGCCGACATGGTAGTACTTTTTGTAGACGATTTCCTGCTTCTCTTCGTCGATCATGGCGTTCATCGCCGGGAATTGACGGGACGCCGCCACCAATGCCTTCACGATGAAAGGCAGGTAGGTCAGCTTGACGCCCTTCTTCTCGGCAACCGGCTTCGCTTTTTCGCGCAGCGCAACGAGACGGGTCACGTCGACTTCGTCCATCAGGGTCACGTGCGGAGCGGTATAAGCGCTCTTGACCATCGCATTCGCGATCGCCTTGCGGATACCTTTCAGCGGTACGCGCTCTTCCTCGCGGTCGCCGCTGACCGGCGCTGCTGCGGAAGGCGTCGCCGCGCTTGCTGCAGGAGCCGCTGTCGCCGGTGCCTCAGCCGCTTTCGGTGCACCGCCGCCGGAAACGAAGCCGAGCACGTCTTCGCGCGTCACGCGTCCGTTCTTGCCTGTCGCGGTAACCTCCGCGATGTTGACGCCCTTGGCGCGCGCCAGCTTACGCACGCTTGGCGTCGCGAGCACTTCGCCCGCGCTGCCAGCCGCTTGGGCTCCGCCGGCCATCGGCGTATCCAGCTTCGAGGCGTTCACGTTCGC
This sequence comes from Paenibacillus sp. A3, assembly GCF_001399685.1. Taxonomy (GTDB): domain Bacteria; phylum Bacillota; class Bacilli; order Paenibacillales; family NBRC-103111; genus Paenibacillus_G. The sequence goes on along the minus strand of NZ_JTHN01000182.1, from coordinate 75,356 downwards.
CGCTACGGCGCCGCCAACCGCGCACTCGGCATCTGCGCCGCCCTGCGCAGCCGAAGCTTCCGCTTGCGCTGCCGCTGGAGTCGCCGTCTGCGCAGCGCTCGGCGCTTCGCCGTGGCCATGGGCCTGCTGTGGCACCTCGCCGGTCACTTCGATGACCGCGATCACGTCGCCGATCGTACATACCGTACCTTCGGAAACCTTGAGCTCGATGATTTTCCCTTCTACCGGAGAAGGTACTTCCACCGTCGATTTATCGTTTTGAACGTCCATCAGGATTGTTTCGTCATTTACCGTATCGCCGGGTTTTACGTGCCATTTCACGATTTCGCCTTCGTGGATGCCTTCGCCCAGCTCGGGAAAGCGGTATTCAAAGTTTGCCATCGGTCGCTCACCGTCCTTGCGTCTTAGTAAAATATTAGAAATCCAATACTTGATTCAGGCCTTTGACGATACGGGCCGGATTCGGAAGCCATTGATCTTCGACTTGCGCAAAAGGATAAACCGTATCCGGAGGCGCTACGCGCAGCACTGGCGCTTCGAGATGCAGAATCGCCTTCTCGTTGATTTGCGCGATCACTTCCGCGGCGATACCCGCGGTTTTTTGCGCTTCCTGCACGACGATCGCACGGTTCGTTTTCTTGATCGACTCGACGATGGTGTCGATGTCCAGCGGCATCAGCGTGCGCAGGTCGATAACTTCGACTTTCGCGCCGCGCGTTTTTTCGATCTCCTCGGCCGCTTTGAGCGAAGTGTGCACCATGGCGCCGTAAGTAATGATCGTGACGTCGGAACCTTCGCGAACGACGTTCGCCTTGCCGATCGGTACCGTATATTCGCCTTCCGGCACTTCCGCGCGGAACGAGCGGTACAAGTTCAGATGCTCCATGAAGAATACGGGATCGTTGTCGCGGATCGCCGAAATGAGCAGCCCTTTCGCATCGTAAGGGTTGGAAGGCACGACAACTTTAATCCCCGGCGTTTGCACCATCAGCCCTTCCAGCGGGTCGGTGTGCAGTTCCGCCGCTTTAACGCCGCCGCCGAAAGGCGTACGGATCGTAATCGGCGCGTTGTAACGGCCGCCGGAGCGGTAGCGCATGCGCGCCGCTTGTACGGCGATTTGGTCGAACGCTTCAAAAATAAAGCCGACAAACTGGATTTCCATGATTGGACGGAAGCCTTGAAGGGCCATCCCGACCGCCATCCCGCCGATCGCGGATTCCGCAAGCGGCGTATCGAATACGCGGTTCTCCCCGAATTCGGCCTGCAGACCTTCCGTTGCGCGGAATACGCCGCCGACCTTACCTACGTCTTCCCCGAATATGACCACGTTAGGATCGCGCTGGAGCTCGACTCGCATCGCGTCCTTGATCGCTTGAATCATTGTCATTTGAGCCATGGCTGAAAGTTCCTCCCCTTTTACGCTAAGTAATCCGCTTTTTGCTCTTCCAAATGCTGCGGCGTCGTTTCGAACATGCTGTCGATCAAGCCCGGCACCGTCATTTTTTCCGTTTCCTCGGCCTTTTTGATCTGCTCGGCAACGGTGTTTTTCGCATCCTCGACGACTTTGGCTTCTTCCTCTTCGGACCACAAGCCTTTGGAAACGAGGTACGCGCGGAAGCGGTTCAGCGGATCCTTAAGCTCCCATTCAGCCGTTTCTTCTTTCGTGCGGTATTTGGACGGGTCGTCACCGGACATGGAGTGCGGCAGGAACCGGTAAGTTATCGCCTCGATGAGCGTCGCTCCTTCACCCTTGCGGCCGCGCTCTGCTGCGTCTTGAACGGCTTTCACCACCGCGAGCACGTCCATCCCGTCGACTTGTACGCCTTCGATTCCCGCAGCAACCGCCTTGTGCGCTACGGAAAGGGCAGCCGTTTGCTTGGAGAACGGCGTCGTAATCGCGTAGCCGTTATTTTGCACCATGAAAATCGCCGGCAGCTTGAACGCCCCCGCGAAGTTCATAGCTTCGTAGAAATCGCCCTCAGACGAACCGCCGTCGCCGGTGTACGTAATGGAAACGCGTTTTTCCCCGCGCTGTTTGAACGCCATCGCCACGCCCATAGCATGCAAATATTGCGCGCCGATGATGATTTGCGGCATAAGAACGTGCACGTCTTGCGGAATTTGTCCGCCGTGCTGATGTCCGCGCGAATAAAGGAACGCTTGGTACATCGGCAGACCGTGCCATACGATTTGCGGCATGTCGCGGTAGCCCGGGCAGATGAAATCGTCTTTGTTCAGCGCGAATTCGCTGCCGACCATCGTTGCTTCCTGACCGGAAACCGGCGCATAAAATCCGAGGCGTCCTTGACGCGTTAAATTGACAGCGCGTTGGTCCCACGTACGCGTGAACACCATGCGGCGCATTATTTCTTTCAATTGGTCATCCGTCAGATTCGGCATAGCTTCGGGATTCGTAACGGTACCGTCGGTGCCCAAAACGGACAACGGCTGTACTTCCTGTACGCCCACAACATAAGGCTTGCTCATTTCCATATTCACCTCAGCGATAGATTTTGAAGGGATGTCGAAATTGGGGTGTTTCTGTTATAGTATTATTATAAACCTGTTTTAGTGAATTGCACAAGAACATACTTGTAAAATATGATTTCTTTTCGGTTAGACGTATATAACAGTTTATAAAAAATAATAATACAGATTAATAAAATCCATAAAACTATTATAATACACTGGGAGGTTTGTCACATGGACGACAGCTTGTACTACAAGCGTACCATCGTAAAAGAAACCGTATTTTCCAGCGCGCTCGGGCAGGAAAGATCCTTGCGCGTTTACCTTCCGCCAGGCTACAACGAGCTGTTGTCATATCCTGTCATCTATTGCCAGGACGGCGAAGATTTTTTTAATTTCGGCCGCATTGCCACGACGATGAACCGGCTTATTTTCGATGATAATGTGGAGCCCGCCATCATCGTCGGCGTAGATGTGGACAAAACGGTCCGCACTTCCGAGTACGCGCCCGAGGGAGAGCGTTTCGCCGCTTACTGCGCGTTTTTTGCCGAGGAGCTGATCCCGTTTATAGAAGATCATTACCCGGTTCGCGCCGATTTGAACGAGCGGATCTTGGCCGGCGATTCGCTCGGAGGCACCGTATCGCTGCATCTTGCCTTAGATTATCGTAGCCTTTTTTGCCAAGTTATATCCTTGTCCGGCGCATTTTTACAATCGACGCAGGAGCGGATCGAAGCCGAGGACGACTTGTCGTGGCTGAAGCTGTCCATGGTCATCGGGCTCGACGAGACGGAAGTGACGACGGAGCGCGGGACATTCGATTTCGTCGATGCGAACCGCAAAACAAAACAGCTCCTCGTCACGAGAAGCTGTTCGCTGCATTATGAAGAAAAGCCGGGAAAACACATTTGGGGCTTCTGGCAAAACGAACTGCCGGGCATGCTGAAGCGATTTTTGACCTGAATCCGTTACAGAGCCTCTTATTCCCCGGACTCCTTCCCGCGAATGCCGTAACGCTCGCGGAGCATGGCTGCCATTTCCCGCACCCGGGAGGCTTCCGGGACCCACAGTCCCGCTGCCGCCCGCTCCATTCCTTCGGGGGTTTGGCCCTCGCGCACGACCCGCTTCACCGCCTCGATGAACTTGAGTGCCGCGCCGTCGCCCAGATCGGTCAGCTCCTCCAAGCTGGCCATGCTGTCGGCCGTCACCCGCGGAAAATCGATATCTTGCACGCCGGCGGAAGCCCGCCCGTAAAATTCGCGCGCTTGCCGCGCATTCTCCGCCCCGGCCCCCTCGGCAATAACGAACGCCTGCACGACGTACGCATGAGCCTGCCGCCGCTGGGCGATGCCGCAAAATTTGCGGCCGCCGATACTCAGATCGTAATCTCCGGGACAGTAGGCCCCTTCAATCTCCCCTTTGCGCACTTCGCATCCGGTCGCTTGAAGCGCCAGCCGGATCAGCTCGAACATCCGTTCGAAATCGTCGCGGAAGTCGATTTCCCCCGCCCGGCGCTTCGGCATAATCAGCGACACGTTGACGACGCCCAGATCAAGCGGCACCGCCGCGCCGCCCGAATTGCGGACGGCGACATTGTAGCCTTGCGCCTCCAAGTACCGTGCCGCTTCCGCAGCCCCGGGCAGCCGGCTGTCCCGCAGCCCCATAACAAACGCGCGAGGGTGACGCCAGAGATGGCACAGCGGCGCCCCGCCTTCCCCCACATGCTTGCACAGCAGCTCCTCCAGCGCAAACGGATACAGCACGTCCTGCTCCGTTACGTCTTGCGAACGGTCCAACAGCAGCAGATCCGAAAGCCCGTTCTTCTGCGGCTGCGTCATCTCTTGCTTGTCCATAGCGGCTAACCCGCTCCTTTCCCGATCCGCTTCGCGGGCTCGTCTAAGCTACCCCCATTCTAAAAGGGTCCGGCGGCCGTTGCAAGTACCCGGTTTCTCTGCCGCCGGAAAGCGATCCGTGCTACAATGGAAAAGACTGGTCACAAACTGGCCCGCCATCTCGTCTTATTTTCTTATGAGCGAACCTTGCCGAAGCGGCAGTTCGATGTTTACCGCAAAGGAGAATCCGCCAATGACGCAGCTTCCGTTGGAAGACTGGTATACCGAGTATAAACCGCTGTTGTTTTCGATCGCATACCGGATGCTGGGGTCGGTATCCGAAGCGGAGGATATCATCCACGATCTGTTTCTGGCCGTATCCCGCACGGACCCGGGCGCGATTCAGAACCCGAAGGCCTATTTGTGCAAATCCGTTACCCGCCGCTGCATCGATCAGCTGAAATCGGCCCGCGCCCGCAGGGAAGTGTATGTCGGGCCATGGCTTCCCGAGCCCCTGCAAACTCCGGACAAGGAAGATCCGCTGCTGCAGGCGGCCCGGAACGACGACATTTCCTTTGCCTTTCTGCTGCTGCTGGAGCAACTGAACCCGGTTGAACGGGCGATTTTCGTTCTGCGCGAAGCGTTCGATTACGATTATAAGGAAATCGCCGAAATGCTGGACAAAGGCGAAGCCGCCTGCCGTAAAACATACAGCCGTTTGAAGCAAAAACTGCATTCCGCGGAGGCCTGCCCCCCTCAGCCCCGCCTCCCGGAGTCGGAATCGCTCGTCCGAAGCTTTTTGAAGGCAGTCAGCTCGGGAGACGTGCTTCAGTTCATCCACCTGCTGACGGAGGATGCCGTCCTGTACTCCGATGGCGGAGGCAAGGTGCGCGCGGCGCTCCGGCCGATTCTCGGCGCAGACCGTATCGCAGCTTTCCTGCTCGGCATAGCGTCCAAAGGCACCGTGCTGACGCGGAGCGTCCCCGTTTCGTTCAATGGCGGAGCCGGGCTATTGGTTGATGGCTCCCGCTCCCGCATCGCCATCTTGTTCGAATTCGAAGGTATGCGGATCCGGACGATGTATTTCGTTAACAATCCGGATAAGCTGAGCCATCTGCCGGAACCCTCGGAGCTTTAAATCCCTGCCTCAGCTGCAAAAAAGCAAAAAACTCGATTTCCCCTGGTCTGCGGGAAGCCGAGTTTTTTCATATCTTATCATCGCCGCGGCACTACGACCGCTCTTCGAGCCCTTCGATTTTCGCTTGGCCCCACGGGGCGACTTTCATGTGCACGATTAACCGGCTGGCCTTATCTTCAAGCGATTTGCCGGTCCCCTCGGGCACGTAGTATTTTTCCACCCCGTATTTGACGAAAATCTCTTCGCTCCAACGATTGTCAATCCGGCCTTTCATCACGACCTCGCCTTCCTGCACCGCGGGCTTCGAGCCATATGCGGCCACCGGCTGGGCCATGCCGTCCGCTCCCGGTTTTAATACCACGTAGACGGGTTGGCCTTTCTCCGGCTTCCGTGCCGTGTCTTTCCACAGAGAGGGATCGAGACGGCTGATGTCATAGCCGAGGGTCACGTAATCGCCGTACAGCAAATCGCGCGGATCCACCGGGACCGTTCGTACGCGGATGTCCTTTCCGAACCAGCTAATCGTGTAGAAGGAAAGGGCGATTCCGATCAGCACAAGCACCTGCAGCAGAACGATGCCGGCCGTAAGCAACGAACGCCTTCTGCCGCCGGTAACAGCTTTGTCAGACATGTCCGTTCCCCTCCTTCGTATCGTCGAAAAACCGTTTCTTCCGCCGGTTCAGGAACCAGCTCAGGCCGATCAATATGCAGCCTCCAAGAATGAAAAACAGCGATTTGTCCATAAAGTCCCAGGTTAGCTTGCCGTATGCCACCATCGTACTACAAATGAACAGAACCGTTCCGAAGTTGATCTTGAACCTCCATTCCTCGGCATAGCCGCGCCACAGCACGTACAGCGAGAAGAAAAACAGTGCAAGCAGGTACAAGACGTCGACGCCGGAAGGCAAGTAAACGAACGGTGCGAGCAAAATCCATTCGAAGGCGCTGGACGCCCGGCCGTTTCGCAGCTTGCCGGCCAGCGAGACGGCAAAGAGAAGGAGGAGCGCCCCGAAGTAATAGAGCGGTGAAGCAAGCAGCCAGCCGTCATCGACAGCCCCTCTTTCGTGTCCGATCATCACCAAGAAGACCGCGAAAATAAATGCTGCGGCAAGCGGAGCCGTCTGCAGCGCATAGCCCCCGTGACGTTCGTCCTTCAGCCAATCGCCGAGGACGTAAAGCGCCATGGCCGGGATAAACATCCAGAGGAACGGCACGTCCGAGGCGATCGCCCACATCAGCGCCTGCACTGTTACGCTGAAGCTGAAGCACCAGATCAGCAGCGGATGACGCCGTTTCCAGCCGTAAAACCCGAGGCCGGCAGCCAGAAGCGCGAACGCGGTATAGCTGAAGGAATCGAATTCTGCTACGCTGTACCATTGGGCGATATCAAAGAGAAGCAGACTTAGCAAATACAAGTAACGGCTGCGGTATATAAAGGTCGCGACCATTCCCGCGCACGCCCACAAAATAAACGTTCCCGCGTTGTAAGCGACCAAGTGAAACATCTGGCCGATCAACACGATGCCTCCACCGAAGCTGACAACCCCGAGGCTGATCAGCGCGATGCCCAGCTTATCGTGACCGCGCCGCAGCGCCAGCTCGCCTCCGGCGTAAAAACCGATCATCAGCAGCACGATCATGGCAAGGCGGACAAGCTGCGGGATATCCTGCCAGTTGGCTGCTATAAAACTGAGAATGCCCAGTCCGACCAAAATGCTTCCGAGGATCGGCAGCAGACCGACGGCATGATTTTTCGTTTCGTACATGCTTAGAAGCTGATCTGCCTGCTCGCGGGTAACGATGCCCCGCTCCACCCAAATCGGGGTTTCTTTCTCCAACCACTTTCGGCTCATCGGAACACACCCCTTGTTTGCGTAATATCTTGTGCGAGTGTTGATACCTCAAGTATATCCCGTCCGAGAGGAAAAGGAAGTACTAACTTCCGCTAGTACTACGAACGTTAGTTCTCGAGCTTGTTGAGAAAGTGGTGAATTGAGGTAATAGAGGTGTACGAGTGGGTGAGGTATCTACTTCCCTATGTTTCTCTATTTTAGGCAGAAACCTCTTTCTCAACTGCCTGACGAACATTTGTTCACCTTAATAACAAAAAACCTCATCCCGCATTTGAAGGACGAGGTCGGATCGAACAAAAGCGATCAAGGATAAAAGGTGCTCTGCGGCGTCGTTGTCGGACACCAGCGGGAGTTGAGCAGGAAACGGATCAGCGCGTCCTTGGCCGAGTCGGTGCCGATGTAATGCAGCGCTTCGGCTGCGTGCGCCCGAACGTAACGATTGTCGTCGTCCAGCGCTTTTTCAAGCTGCGGCACCGCTGCTTCCCCGGCTGCCCCGACGCGGCACAATGCCAAGCCGGCCATGAAGCGGACTTGAGCGTCCTCATCCTGAAGGCAGCGAATCAAGGCGGAGACAACGTGGTCCGCGGGCGTGCCGATCATCCCGAGCGTTTCGGTGACCGTCTGCCGGACCGGGGCGGACGGATGATCGAGCAGCTTGACCAGTGACGGTACGGCTTGGGCCGCCAAGTGCCTCAATTCGCCGAGCGCATAGGCCGCGTGGACGACCGTCTCGTCCCGGTCGCTGCCCAGCGCTTGTTCTAGCGGCGCGACCGCTTCGGTCCCGACAACCGCCAAGCCATAAGCCGCCGTGCAGGAAACCTTCACATGATCGTGATGCAGACCGCGCATCAACGCTTCTACGCCTTCGGAGCCCATGCCTGCAAGCTCGTATGCGGCGTTCAAAGCATGCGGCTCGTACGGATCTTCCAGTTTTGTCGCTGTCTCTTGAATAGCTCCCGCTTCCGAATCGAGAGTTTCCGCCAAGCTCCCCAGCCGGCCGGATAACCAATTCCACGTTTCTTGCCACATGGTTTCATGCTTCACAATCGACGTACTGAATGAGGCAGGCCGTTTCCATTCGGCTTCCCGGCAATTCCAGCTCGGCGCTTGCGGCGCTTCCGTCCGCATGAACTCGAACTTGAGCATATACCTGTGCCGTCCAAGAAGATTCGGGGTCGACCGGTGCCAGATGTCATAATGGATCAGCGCAAAAGTCCCCGCTTTGCCGCTCGCTACCGCCTCCCCCTCCGGATTGTCCGCTTCGAAGGTCCGGCTCTCGTAATTTTGCGTGCCGGGCATGATGCCTGTCGGTCCAAGCTCTACGGGCGTGTCCTGAGGAAAATACATAATCATCGCCCACCATGGATGATGATTGCGCATTCTTTTGTAGCCCCAATAGCTGTCTTTATGCCAGCCTCCGGCCACGGGAGAAGCGTTATAATGTCCGTGACGGTGCGCGTGCAGCATATAATTCGGCCCCAGAACGCTGGTAAGCGCTCCCGTAACGACCGGATGATCGAATACTTTCTGCAGTTCGCGAATGCGCGGCAGCAGATTGTTCCCCGGATTCCCCTCTTGCTCGTACACGTGATTCAACTGATCCGTTAGCGCAAGGTGAAACGATTCAGGGAAATCCGTTTGCAGGATCAGGAAGCCTTCGGCTATAAACGTTCTCATTTGTTCATCGGTTAACAAAACAGGGGTTGGACGGCTCATTTCTTTTCCCTCCCAGGAAGTGAAGTATGACGATGCCCTCATTATAGAGAAGAAGCCGAGCCGCGCACATGCAGGAAGGTAATTCGGATTTGCACAAAAATAAGGATTTTTCCGACGCTAATTCCATTCCTTGCGCATATTTTATTTTTACAAACCGTCCGATATAATGGTAGAATAGCTATTTTGAACCACACACCGGAGGGAAATGCCCCATATGATGTCCAGACGACAATTTGTCAAGCGCATGCTCGCTTTCCTTGCCGTGCTTTCCGGGGGCGGATACGCCGTATCCCGCCTGCTGGAAAAAGAGGCGCCGAACGTAGCAACCTTGCCTACGGCCAACGCCGCCGAGAGCGCCCAACCGAAAGGCAAGACGAGCAGCCAAGCCGCAGACCCCACGCTGCTTCTCTCCTTTTTCCTGCTTAGCGATTTGCATATCTCGTATGCCGTCGTCTCGCTGGAAAAAAAACTGCATTTGGCGCTGAAGGACGTCAGCTCGTTCGAATCCGATGTGGATGCGATCGTACTCGGCGGCGATTTGACCGATTTCGGCCGAACGATTGAATACAAGCGGTTGAAGGCGGTCATGGACGCTTACAAGCTGCCTCCGGTTTACGCCAATATGGGGAATCACGATTATTATGATATTTGGCTGACATCCGAGGGTGCCTTTTCTACGGAAACGATGCCGAACGGCAAGACCGACGCCATGTCGAGAGAGCGGTTCCTGAAGTTTTTCGGCTACGAGAAGCCTTATTTCGATGTGTGGGTCAACGACGTTCATTTGATTTTACTGTCGCAGGAAGTCTATGTGCAGGAAAAGCCGGAGGTTGGCGAAGGCGCATGGTATTCTGACGAACAGCTCGCTTGGCTTGCGGAAACGATGAAAGTGCACAAGGACGGACGTCCGGCTTTCGTCTTTATTCACCAGCCCTTGCCCGAGCCCGGTGCCGACGGCGGTTCGCACCGATTGATCCGCGCCAAGCGGTTCCGCGCCATTCTTGAGCCGTACCGCAACGTGTTCGTGCTGTCCGGGCATTCTCACCGCAATTTCGAAGGCGAGGATCATTACAACCGGCAGAACGCGTTCCATTGGTTCAACAACGCCTCGGTGGGCAAAACGCGCCCGAAAGCCGACGGGAAAGCCAAATCTCCTGCGCAAGGTATGTACGTGCAGGTTTACCGGGACAAGGTTGTGGTCAAAGGACGGGAATTCTCCGACCGTTCATGGATCGAATCTGCCGTTTGGACGGTGCCGCTGAAAGGCGCAGCTCCAGCCAAAGCCTAGCTTACGCCATATTTGCGAGATCGTTCTTTATGAAGAACGTCCGTCTTCCACGTGATCAACCGCAGCACATCAAATGAACGAAATTAAATTGATGGAGGTTTTTTACATGAATATTTTGGTAACTGGCGGTGCAGGATTTATTGCATCTCACATTGTAGATGCGTTGTTAGAAGCTGGCCATCGTGTTTTTGTGATCGATAATCTGTCTACCGGCAACCGGGACCACTTGAATGAACAAGCTTCTTACTACGAAGTAGATATTTTGGACGAACAGATCGCCGAGATTTTTGCCGAAACGAAACCGGAGATCGTCATTCATCACGCTGCGCAAATCGATGTGCAGACCTCAATTCAAAAACCGATGTTCGACGCAAAAATTAACATATTGGGAACGATCGCTCTGCTTGAGCAGTGCCGTAATCATGGCGTTCGTAAGATGATTTATGCTTCGTCGGCTGCGGTTTACGGAACTCCGGAATATTTGGGCGTAGACGAACGCCACCCGTTGCGGCCGCTATCTTTCTACGGTATCTCGAAGCATACACCGGAGCATTACATTGAAGCGTTCTCTCATCTGTATGGTTTGGATTACACCATTCTGCGTTATGCAAATGTCTATGGTATCCGACAGGATCCAAAAGGCGAAGGCGGCGTCGTATCCATTTTTGTGGACAAGCTGCTGCGGGGCGAGCAGCCGGTCATTTTCGGCGACGGTGAACAGACCCGCGACTTCATCTACGTTAAAGACATCGTCTCTGCGAATATGGCCGCTTTGGAAAAAGGCAGCCGTGGCTTGTTCAATGTAAGCTGTAACGAGCAAACCTCGGTTAAAGAGCTATTACAACTTATGAGCGAGTTGTGCGGGACAACATTTGCGCCGGAATATAGGGCTCCGCGACCTGGCGACATCGTACATAGCCGATTGGACAACACAGCCGCTGCACAGCTTCTTGACTGGCAGCCGCGTTATTCGCTGCGCGACGGACTGAAAGAGACATGTGACTACTATCGCAAATTGTATTAAATCCTTGCCAGCTTAGGCCGGAGAGGCTTCTCAAAACACGCTGCCAAAAGGTGATGACATTGAACTTGCTCCACCAATTGCTGTTAAACATGCTTATCGTGATCACGCCGGTCATGCTGTATCATTTGTTTTGGATTGACCGTCTGCAGCATGTGAACGTGCGTACGAATCAGATCATCGTTACCGTCATCTGCACGGTCGCCTCTTTGGTCAGCATGATGCATCCGTTCGAGCTCTCCCCCGGATATTTGTTCGATTTCCGCTTGATTCCGCTCGCCTTGTGCTTTTTTTATGCCGGCCCCTTGCCGGCGCTAGGCGTAGCCGCCATCATTATGGCTTACTACTGGAAGTCGGAACGGTACGGACTTCATACGCTGCCGATTTCCATTGGCTTCAATCTCATCCTGCTGTGGTACTGCAAACGCCGGATCGCCGATGCGGCCCGGCTGCTCAATACCGCGACAGCGGCCGGACTGGGATTCGTTTTGTCATTGATTACGGCGTTTGTCGCCTTGTTCTCGCTATGGTTGGAGCACATTCCAGTTACTGGATATTTTTTTCTGTTTTTCGCTTTGTTCAGCCTCATCCATTCGTTTACCGCCGGACTTGTCGTCTATATCATCAGGCAGATCAAGCGAAATATCGAATTGCGCAAGCAGCTGCAGCATAACGATAAAATGAATATGCTGAGCGAGCTGGCGGCCTCCTTCGCCCACGAAATCCGCAATCCGATGACGGTCGCCCGAGGGTTCGTGCAAATGATGCGTCAAAACGACTTGGCGGAGGACAAACGGCAAATTTACAGCCAGATGGTCTTGGAAGAAGTCGATAAAGCGCAGGCGATCATTAACGATTACTTATCCTTCGCCAAGCCCCAGCTGGAAGAGATCGAGCTGGTGGACGCCAAGCCGCTTATTTTACAAACGGTCCAAACGCTGCAGTCGTACGCCGACCTTCGGGGCGTATCGGTGGAAACGCAGCTGCAGGACAAGCTGATGATCAGCGCCAATCCGGATAAGTTCGCGCAGTGCATCATGCATTTGTGCAAAAACGGCATTGAAGCGATGCCCGGCGGAGGAAAGCTGCAAATCGTCGGCGTGCTGCAAAATCAAACGGTGTGCATCGACATTATCGATCAAGGAATCGGCATGACGCAGGATGAAGTCGGACGGCTCGGCACGCCGTTCTATTCCACCCGCGGCAAAGGAACCGGCCTTGGCATGATGGTCACCTACCGGGCCATTCAAAACATTCACGGCCGAATCGACGTGACGAGTGAAGTAGGCAAAGGCACCTGTTTCTCGATTTTGATTCCGTCGCTTCACTCCTCTACCTATCATTAACCTCAATGAAAAAAAGGCTGAGTCTTCGCCGTACATCTCGCGAAAACGCAGCCTCTCGCAATACCCTCCAATAAATCTCCTCATGATCGGCTCTTACTTTTCGAGCTGTCAGCCAAAATATCCATCACTTCCTTAAAAAGCGGGATCGCCCTGTGGCTGCTCCCTTCCGGAACGTTCTGGACGAGCACCGCTGCGGCATAGCGAGGCTGTTCCGCAGGACCGTAGCCGATAAACCAATGGTTTTCGCCGGATCGTCTGTTTTTTAACTTGACCTGCGCCGTCCCCGATTTCCCGGCCAAGCTCCATTTCGCCGAACGCAGCGCCTTCCCGGTGCCGTGCTCCACCGTCGCGGCCATCCAACCGAGCAGACGCTTCGCCGTCGTCGGCTTGATAGGTTTAGCAGCCTGCTCAAGCTCATGAGGCGGGAACGACTGGTATAACCGATCGTTCCGGAACCGGATTTCACGCACGATTCGCGGCGACGCTACCTTCCCTTGATTATACAGCGTCACGATCAAGTTAGCCGCTTGCAGCGGCGTCATTAATACGTCCCGCTGGCCGATGGCTGTCTGTACCAGCACCCCTTCGTCCGGCTTGTCCGAAGCAGCGGCATAGATTTGCCCCTGCTCCTCGGCATCCCATTGCCGAAAGCCTTTCCGGTGCGGCACGTCTCCGCTCCAGCCGACAGGCATTTCCAGCCCGAGCCTGTGCGCGTAAGCCGCCAGCTGGTCTCCCCCGAGCCGCTGCACCGCCTTCGCAAACACGATGTTGCATGACTGGGCGAAGCCTTCTTCCAACGTAAGCTTACCGTGCCCATCCTTCTTCCAGCAGGTGAAGCCGTATTGGCCAAGTGCTCCTGTGCACTCGAACGTTTCGTCCGCCTTAACCGCCTTCTCTTCCAAGGCAGCGGCGGCAGTCACGATTTTAAAAATCGATCCGGGGGCGACCGCTTTCAATGCCTTGTTGCTCCAGTTTCCTTGGGCCAGATCGACATGATCCGGTTGGAATGCGGGCGTGCTGGCCATCGCGACCGTATCCCCATTCCGAATGTCCAATACGACGACGGTGCCTTCCGTTATGCGCAAACGTTCCAAGGTCCGTTCGACTTGACGCTGTATCCCGGAGTCGAGGGTCGTGACGACTTTAAGCGGATAATACGGATTGCTTGGAGCGATTTGGCGCGTATCGAGTCCGGGAAGCGGACGCTTCAAGCCGTCGGTAAAAAGCGAGACGGAGGACGGCCCGATGCCTTGCAGCCAAGGCTCAAACGTTTTTTCCAGCCCCGAATTGCCGATTTTGCTCGTGAGCTGCAGTTCTCCTTTATGAAATTGGTCGGTGAACTGCCGCGTAATCCGTTCGGGATTTTGCCCGATGAAGCCAAGCACCTGGCTTGCCAGCTGCCGCTCGGCGTAGCGCTGCTTGAAGGTCATCGCCCGGACGGATTTCAGACCTAAAGCCTCGATCTTGGCCGCCTGAGCGCCCGTCAAAGGGACCGGACGGCCGGACACGGACCAAATGGCCGGACCTTTCAACTGGCGGACAAAGGACTGCCAAGCGGAAAGCGGAGCGTTTACGATACTTGCCACCCGGTCCATTGCGTTAGACGTATCTATTCCTGCGGACTCTTCTTCGTGGATGGGGAAAACGACCAACACCTTCTGCGCCGTTCCCGTCAAAGGAACGCCGTTTCGGTCCGTAAAATCGCCCCGTCCGCTATCGAGCACAAGTCCTTGAGCCCGCTGAATGACCGAATTTTCCACCAAGTCGATCTTTCGTTCCGTCAAGCTGCGGGAGGCCGCCACTTGAATCCAGAACAACCGTAAATTCCAAGCGGCCAAAATCCCGATAACCAGCAGCAATACGATAAAAATCCGGTTCTTTTGCAGCTTTGTTCCGTTGTCCATCCCGAGCACCCGCCAGCACTTTTGTATGATGATACAAGTATGGTCAGGAAGCTCCCACCGCAAACGATCCAAACAAAAAGCGCCTTCCCCGAATGGAGAAGACGCCGTATCAACAAACTTTAAACCTGGAATTTCGACAGCTGTTCCTTCAACGAATTCGACAGCTCTTCGAGACTGTCGGACAGCTTCACAAGACCGGAGCTGATGCTCATTTGCTCCGAGCTCAAGGATGCCACCTCTTGCGAAGTCGCGGACGATTCTTCGGCCACAGCGCTGACGTTGGACATCGCATCGCTCAGCACCATCTGCGACGCTTCGAGCTCGCTGATCGACTCCGTTACTTCGGACAACCGTTCAATAAATTCGCCCATCTGTGAATCGACTTGCTTAAAGATCGAATCGGCTTCTTTCACGGATTCGATTTGCTCTTGGAAAATCGGGTAAGCCTGTGAAAGCACGTTAACCGTCTCGTCAATTTCCTTTTGGATCGTTTCGGTAATTTGACCGACGATCGCGATCGATTGTCTGGATTGGTCAGCCAGCTTGCGGATCTCGTCCGCAACGACCATGAAGCCTTTCCCCGCCGCACCGGCCCGGGCCGCTTCAATCGTCGCATTCAACGACAAAATGTTCGTTTGCTTCGTCATGTTGCTGAGCACGTCCAAAATTTTGCGGATGGAGCGGGTGCTTTCCTTCAGGTTATCGACCTTCTCGACCATCGAACGGGTCATCGCTTCCGTTGCGTTCGTTTTGCCGATCAGCTCGGACATATATTCAATCCCTTGCTTGCTCGACGCTTGAACTTCCGAAGCTGAGGAGCCCATAACAATGTTGGCGTCGACCACGCTTTTCATCTGCATGCCGATATTGTGAGTCAGCTCGTTGCCGCGCTCGGACTCCACAGCCAGACTGGATGCGCCGCTGGCGATTTCTTCCGTAGCGACGGCGATTTCTTTCGCCGAGGTAGCCGTTTTCTTCGAAGCGTCCGACAAGCTCCCCGCCGTTTGCAGTACCTCTTGAGCGGAATGATTCGTCTGCTGCACCAGCGTCGTAATTTTTTCCATCATCTGGTTGAAGCTTTGCCCAAGCTGCCCGATCTCGTCCTGGCTCGTGACGGTCATCCGCACCTTCAGGTTGCCCTGCTCTCCTTCTTTCATCAAGTTGCGGAGCTGAACGACGGGACGGCCGATCATTCGTACGATAAAGTATCCGATCACAACCGCGATAATCATCGCCACAAAAGCCATCAGCCAAGTCATGCCGAAGATGACTCCTGCGTCCCTCACAAGCTCCGCCACCGGCATTGCACCGATCAAGAGCCAATTCGTTTTGGCCGATTTGAAATAAACGAGCTGCATGTCGCGGCTGCTGTTTTGTAGGTTTCCTTTGTCTTCCGTAAAGGCTTCCTTCGTTACCCCCAGCTCGCTCGGCTTGCCAAGCACCGCAACGTCCTGGTTATAGATGTAGTTCATGTCAGGTGTGACGATGACCGTTTTACCGCCTTCGCCCATTGAGATTTGACTGAGCTCCTTACCGACCGCTTCCAAGTTAATCTCCAGCAGAAGCACGGACTGCACGGCATTGGTCGTCGTATTCTTCAGCACGCGGCCCAGACCGAACGAAGCTGTGCCCGCATTGCCCAGCGAATCTGAGTAGCCCTTCGCTCTGGATTCCAGCCAAGTCGCTTTGCCGTTGCCTTCGACGATCTTCTTGAACCAATCTTCCTGCGCCAGGCTTTCCTTACTCATCGCTGAACCGGCCGAAGCTACAGGTTCTCCGCTTGCTTTAAACAGATAGATTGATTTAAGCGTTTTATTCGAGTACGAATAAACGTTCAGCTTGTCGCCGAGCTTCTGCCGGAGCTGGAGAAAATCGTAGCTGTTTTTGTTCACGGAATCCATATCCGCAAGCAGCTTTTTCAAATCTTCGTCCAGCAAAATTTGCATCGACAAGTCTTCATACGTGGCGTAGAGCAGATCGAGCTTTTGCCCGGCCTGCGTAATGGTGCCTTCCGACGCATCGGCCACCTTTTTCTGAATAACGCCTTTGGAGATGTTATAAGAAGTCAGACCTACGGTCAACACGAAAAACAAGATGCTGATAAAAAAGATAAGGAACAGCTTGCCCCCTACCGACCTTAACAAGTTCATTAGACCTACTTCTTTAAGCGAATCCATGACTTTAGAAGCACGCGAACCTCCGGAATGATTCGGGTCGGACGAATTGGAGCGCCCATTTTTCAACGATTTGCCGGCTTTTTGCAGGCTGGCTTTAAGTGAAGACCATTGATCCTTCACAGGAAACACCACCTAGATATGTATTAGTTTGATAAGTATGCAAGCATTTGACCGGTTAATCTTGGTATTCGACATGAAATATCAAAATCCCTTTAGCTCATTGGATTGCGATCGAAAAAATATTAGTTCCACCGCCTTAATTCATAATCGTCTTACGAAATATATAAATTTTTATTTAATAAAAAAGAGTATCTTTATCTATATCGGGACCAAGTAGGTAAAATGTTATAGATATTTAAACAAAAAATACGATCACATGACCAAAGACGCATAATTAGGTCATTGGGCCGACTATGCGCACCGGGATAAATCTCCTGCAAATGCAAAAAAGCCCCGTCCCAAGGGACGGAGCGTCGTCAAGCAGTGGCTATGCCGCGGCCATTTACGAATTTCTCATTTTTTTGCGCATCATATCAAAGGGACGGACCGGCTGCTCGACCTTCATCCGGATGAGCTGCAGCGGATGCCGCGCAGCGTCGAGAATTTTGCCCTCTTCATCCTGCAGCTCGCCCACCGCCTGCTTGAAGAACGTGCCCTTCGGACCGAAGAACTCCACTTCCTGCCCTGGCTTAAAATGGTTCCGCTGCTGGATGAGCGCGGTCTGCGTCGCTTCGTCGTAACCCATCACAACGCCGACAAAATCGTACGGAGCCGCTTTGTCCTCGGGCTCGAAGATGTGGTCCTCGTGCCCCGGACGGTCATAGAAAAACCCGGTATTGAGCGGACGGTTAGCCGCTTTCTGAATCTCATACAGCCATTCCGGCTTCATCTCGTAATGCTCCGGATCGGCAAAATACGAGTCGATGGCCTGACGGTATGCATTGACGACCGTGGCGACATAGTGAACGCTCTTCATACGGCCTTCGATTTTGAAGCTGTCGACGCCGGCGCGAATCAGCTCGGGAACGTGCTCGATCATGCACAGATCCTTCGAGCTCATCGAGAACGGATTGTCGCCCGCTTGGAACAGCGGAATTTCCTTAATGCCGATCTGCGGTCCGTTCAGCTCTTCCTCGGTAGTAAACAGATCATATTTCCAGCGGCAGGACTGCGAACAGCCGCCGCGGTTCGAGTCGCGGTCCGTAAAATGGTTCGACAGCACGCACCGTCCCGAATAGGAGCTGCACATCGCCCCATGGACGAACACTTCGATCTCCATATCGACGTGCGTCTTGATCTCGACGATTTCTTCCATGGTTGCCTCGCGGGCAAGCACGACCCGGTCAATGCCTTCTTCTTTCCAGAACTGCACGGCCTGCCGGTTCATCGTGGACTGCTGGGTGCTCAGGTGAATTTCCAGCTTCGGAGCCGCGCGCTTGCACGTCTCGATAATAATCGGGTCCGCCACGATAATCGCATGCACACCGGCATCCTGAATGCCGCGAAGATAATCTTCCAGGCCCGACAAATCTTCATTGTGGGCATAAATATTCGTCGCGACGAATACTTTCGCGCCGTATTTCTCCGCAAACTCGACCCCTTCCCGCATTTCCTCAAAGGTGAAGTTGTCCGCGTTCGACCTGAGCCCGTATTGCTGCCCGCCGATATAAACCGCATCCGCCCCGTAATGAACGGCGAACTTCAGCTTTTCCAAGCTGCCGGCCGGCGCGAGCAGCTCAGGTTTCTCGAACCGCACTCGCTTGCCGAGCAGCTCTTGCTTCAACAATGTCATTCTATTCCACCTCGCTTATATCTTCAGATCGTATTAATAAACCTGCTCTTTGAAAAAGAATCCGTACGTCAGCTCGCGCCGTTCGTCTTGCAGCGCGCGGATGGCATCCAGCCACTCCTCTTGAAACTCGTAGCCGTCCGGATTCGCCATATATGCGTCTATTGCTTGCCGGTAACCGCGCACAACCGCTTCATTATACTCCGGCGACTTCAGGAGCGCCTCCAGTTTGAAGCTGTCGATGCCGCCTTCCATCAGCTCGTGCAGGCTATCCAGCATACAGATGTCGTCCGAGCTCATGATATGCGTGCCGTTCGCATCCTCGTAGATCGGATATCGTTCGTTCGGCCGCTCCTGCTCGATCAGGAACAATCCTTCCTCTTTATCGAGCTCCAGCTTTTCAAGCTCTTGCGGACGCCCCTGATGCTCCTTGTAATTGGTCAGCAGGCTCCGCTTCGAATGATATATATTCGTAATGCCGTGAACCTGAACTTCGACTTCCATCGAACCTTCAAGCTGGCGCGCAATTTCCAGAGTCTCCTCCAGGTTCAGCTCGCGGGCCAGCACCATGCGGGCCGCCCCTTTGCTTGCCCAATAGCTAGCCGTCGCGTAGTTGGTGGAGGTCATCTCCGCATTCCAATGCAAACGCATGCCGGGTGCGAAGCCGCGAACAGCCATCAGTACGGCCGGATCGCCGAAGACGATGCCGTCGACGCCCGCTTGCTGCAGCCGGCCTACATACTTTTCCAGCTCAGGCAGCAAGTCGTTGTCCATAATATTGTTGACGGCTGAGTATACTTTCGCTCCATGTTCATGCGCCCATGAAACGAGCGATGCCAGCTCTTCTGCCGTCACTTCCCCCGGCAGCCGCAAGCCGAACCGGTGCTCGCCTACGAGGACGGCGTCCGCCCCTGCCTCGATATACCGCTCCGCTTCTGCCGATGATCCGGCCGAAATCAACAGTTCCGGTTTTTTCATGTGCCCTGCTCACCTTCTCCTCACATTGTAAAGCTACGGCTTGGCGCTCTTGGCGCTCTCCGCGATATTCTTCTTATGCTGTTCGAACGTTTCCGCAAACAAATGCGCCTTGCTTCCGTCCTTTTTGGTTACATAAAACAAATATTTGGTATCTGCCGGATAAATCGCCGCTTTGATCGAGGCGAGGCTCGGACTGGCAATTGGTCCGGGCGGCAGCCCTTTATTCAAATACGTATTATAAGGACTTTGGATCTGCAAATCCTTCTCAAACAGCCGTTCCTTCGGCTTGTCGAACAAATACTGCACGGTCGCATCGATTTGCAGCGGCATGCCCTGCTTTAAGCGGTTATGAATAACGCCGCTGACGAGCGCGCGCTCGTCTTCGACAACAACCTCGCGCTCAATGAGCGAGGCCAGCGTCAGCATCTGATGTACGGTCAAGCCGCGGTGGGCCAAGGTCTGCTTCCAATCCTGCGGCAGCTGCCCAAGCCTCTTGTCGAGCTCTTGCGTCATCGTCTCGATCATCTCTTGCGGACTCGTACCCTTTTTCCATTCGTACGTTTCCGGGAACAAATATCCTTCGAGACGGGACCGCAAGGACGCATCGGCTGGAATTTGCGCGGCTGCGGAGCCTTCCGGCCCCTTGTAGCTTTGGACAAGATTCGTGAACTGCTTCAAGTCAATGCCTTCCTGCTGCTGCAGCTTTTCCGCGATCTGACGCACGGTAAAGCCCTCAGGCACCGTCAGCCGGATGCCGACTTCTTTAACCGTATCTCCCTGGTTCAGGCGGTCGATAATCTCATCCGGCGACAGCCCGGGCGTCATGGCGTACTCGCCCGCTTGGAAGCGGCCGCCTTCCTGCTTGTATTTCAAGTACCACGTAAAAACGCGGGCGCTGCGAATAATGCCCTTGCTCTCCAGCTCGGCCACGAGCTGCCCCGTTCCGGCGCCCGGCGGCAGCGAGATGCGCTGCTCCGTCTCCGCAGCCGGCATCGGCTGAAGCGAGCGGGTGACATACCAACCAAACCCTGTCCCGGCTCCGGCCACCATTGCAACAATTCCTATTGTTCCCCAAATCCATACCCGTTTCACGGCGCCGCTCCTTTTACATCTCCGCAAACAAACGAAAAAGAGCGGATCATCTCCGCTCAGGCTTCCTTCAGAAAAAAGTTGTACATTACAACTGTTCGTCAGCCGGAAAAGTCAACTCGTCGAAAAGCTCGGAGACGTTTTCCCATTCATCGTCGTCTTCGATCGTTTCAAGCTCAAGCTCCCCGTCATCTTTCCGTGTCACACGGTAAATTTCCGGTTCGTCTTCCTTGCCCGGCTTCGCTTTTTCAAGCATCGCGTACCCTTGATCGCCCAGGATCAATTCGGAGACGATACGATAGACGACGGATTCCTGCTCTTCGTCATACAAAATAATATCATCTCCGAACGTTTCCCGCAACTGACGGGTCGGCGTCGCTGCCATATTCGGATTCAACGTTCCAGCCTCCTTATGCAAACGGCCCGCCTCCCGGACGGGAGACCGGTCGCCGTTTTACTTGGACGATTCTTCTTCCTCGTCGTCGTATTGGTCCATCAGCGTGTTGAACGTTTCCTCCACGATATTCCATTCTTCTTCGTCCTCAATCGTGTACAACTGCAGATCGTCGCCGTCTTCTTCATAGCGGAACGCGTACACTTCGTCGGATTCCTCGTCGGCATCGACAGGAACAACCATCATGTACTTTTTATCCGAGCCGTCCACTTTGAAATGCATGATGACTTCGAACTCTTCTTCGTTGCCTTCCTCATCGGGAATGTAAATAATTTCGGGCTCTTCCTGCAGTTGTTCCTGATTGGAATTTTGGTCTTTATCTGTCACCGTTTTTCACCTCTTCGAGTTGGATTGGGCATCCATATATCCTTGCA
This sequence comes from Paenibacillus sp. A3, assembly GCF_001399685.1. Taxonomy (GTDB): domain Bacteria; phylum Bacillota; class Bacilli; order Paenibacillales; family NBRC-103111; genus Paenibacillus_G. The sequence continues at coordinate 53,928 of NZ_JTHN01000182.1, read as the reverse complement.
AAATGAGCGCAGCCGCCATCTTGTCGATGACCTGCTTTCGTTTCTTGCGGCTGACGTCCGCCTCCAGCAGCGTGCGCTGGGCGGAGGCGGTTGTCAGCCTTTCATCCCACAAATGCACCGGCAATTGTAGGGTTTCATTCAATTGCTCTGAAAATGCGATACAAATTTCTCCACGCGGACCGATCGTGTTGTTCATGTTTTTCGGCAGGCCTACGACGATTTCCGTGACGCTGTATTGCGCGATAAGCTCCCGGAGGCGGGCCATATCGCGCTCCTCGGTCGTTCTCCGGATCACTTCAAGCCCCTGCGCGGTCCAACCGAGCTCGTCGCTGACGGCGACGCCGATCGTTTTGTCCCCGTAATCCAATCCCATCAAGCGCATTAGGTTCTCCAGTCTGGTGGCTAAGTCCGTTGAATAATAGGCTTGCTGCGTGAGCGGATCATCCTTCCGATCGCTGCTCTCCCCCACAAAGTGAAGTCCAATCCAAGAAGTAAAATCGACTACTTTGCGGGGACCCCGGCTCCGGATTCTTGGATCAGATAACCTTTTGAGAGGTTAGAATCCGGAGACAAAGGCGACCGCTAACGCTTCTCCAGAACGATTCCGCCCCTCCGCAGCATTCACCGGACTTTAGGATTTATAGTGCTGCAAGTAGGAACGAACCAGTTCCTCGATCAATTCGTCCCGCTCCCGCTTGCGGATGATGCTGCGCGCATTGTTGTGACGCGGAATGTAAGCCGGGTCGCCCGAGAGCAAATAGCCTACGATTTGGTTGATCGGATTGTACCCCTTCTCCTGCAGCGCGTCGTACACCGCTAGAATGACTTCTTTGGGTGAGGTCTCGATCTCTTCCGCTTTTACGTTGAACTTCATCGTTTTATCCATCGAACTCATTTAGAGGCACCCCCCTGCATTGATCAATACTGACTTATTCGCCACGATCCTAAAAATTCCTGTTTACGGCAAAATTATTATTTTGCCGCGACGAGCTGCTCCACGCTTTGCAGCGCTTCCTGCAGCTTGGAAGCGTCCTTGCCGCCGGCTTGCGCCATGTCCGGACGGCCGCCGCCGCTGCCGCCGCAGCGAGCAGCGACTTCCTTGATCAGCTTGCCTGCGTGGTAGCCCTTCGACACCAGATCCGGGGTAACGGCCGCAACCAGATTGACCTTATCCTCCGCAGCGGCTCCGAGCACGATCACGGCCGAGCCGAGCTTCGTCTTCATCTGATCGACAATATTGCGGAGCGTCTCCATATCGCCTGCGCTCACCTGAGCGGCAAGCATCGTTACGCCGTCCACCGTTTTCGCCTGATCGGTCAAAGAACCCGCTTCAATGCCGCTCAGCTTCGCTTTGAGCGATTCGTTCTCGCGCGATACTTCCTTAAGCTGTGCAAACAAGCCGTCGATCCGCTTCGGCACGTCGCCGATGTTCGATTTCAGCAGGCTTGCCGCATCGCGCAGCAGTTGCAGTTGCCCGTCCAAATATTGATAGGCGTTCCGTCCCGTCGTCGCTTCGATCCGGCGCACGCCGGAGCCGATCCCCGACTCGCTGACGATTTTGAACAAGCCGATCTGGCTCGTGTTCCGCACGTGGCAGCCGCCGCACAGCTCCAGGCTGTAGCCGCCGACTTGCACGACGCGGACGATGTCGCCGTATTTTTCGCCAAAGAGCGCCATAGCCCCCATGGCCTTGGCCTCGGCAATCGGTTTGAGCGAAATTTCGACTTCGATGCTCTTCCAAATTTGCGCGTTGACCCGCTGCTCGATATCCTGCAGCTCTTCTGCGGAAATGCTGCCGAAGTGCGAGAAGTCGAAGCGCAGGCGCTCGGGCGCAACCAGCGATCCGGCTTGGTTCACGTGCTCGCCGAGCACTTCTTTGAGCGCTTTGTGCAGCAGGTGGGTAGCCGTATGATTTTTAATAATATCTTCACGCACATTCTGCGTTACCGTTGCCTGAACGGTGTCGCCCTTGCGCAGCACGCCCGCTTCCACGACAACCGTATGCACGTGCTGGCCGTGCGGCGCCTTGCCCACGTCCTCAACCTTGAGCACCGTATCGCCTGCGGTAATATATCCGTGGTCGCTGACCTGACCGCCGCTCTCGGCATAGAACGGGGTTTGGTCCAAAATCACCTGGCACGTCTCGCCCGTTCCGACCAAATCGACAAACTGATTCTCATGCACGACCGCGATCACTTTAGCAGCAGTTACCAAATCAGTATATCCAACAAACTCGCTTTTAACCGTGAAATCGGCCAGCGGACCGCCCTGTACCTTCATGCTGTCAGTCTCTTTGCGGGCCTCGCGGGCACGATCGCGCTGCTCCTGCATCGCTTGATCGAAGCCTTCGCGGTCGACCGTCATTCCTTTCTCGGCAGCGAAATCCTCGGTCAGATCGAACGGGAAGCCATACGTATCGTACAGCTTGAAGGCATCCGGGCCGCTGATGACCGTGCTGCCTTCGTTGCGGGCTTTGTCGACCATTTCGGCCAAAATCGCAAGGCCGTCGGACAGCGTCTCGTGGAAGCGCTCCTCCTCGATGCGGATGATCTTCTCGATGAATTCGCGTTTTTCGACCACTTCCGGATAGTAGACGCCCATCACCTCGCCGACAATCGGAGTCAGCGTATACAGGAACGGCTTGTCCATACCAAGTACCTTGCCGTACCGCACCGCACGGCGGAGCAAACGGCGGATGACGTAGCCGCGGCCCTCGTTGGACGGAAGCACGCCATCGCCGACCGAGAAGGCAACCGTACGGATGTGGTCGGCGATTACTTTCAGCGCCACGTCGTACTCTTCGTTTTGCTTGTAAGTCACGCCGGCAAGCTGGGCCGTCTTTTGAATGATCGGCTGGAACAGATCGGTATCGAAGTTCGAATCGACATCCTGCAGAATGGAAGCGAAACGCTCCAGGCCGGCGCCGGTATCGATGTTTTTGTTCGGGAGCGGCGTATAGCTGCCGTCCTTATTATGGTTAAACTGCGAGAAGACAAGGTTCCATACTTCAAGGAAGCGCTCGTTCTCTCCGCCCGGCCAGCACTCGGGATCGCTGAGATCGCCGTACTTGTCGCCGCGGTCGTAGAAAATTTCCGTACACGGGCCGCAAGGACCTTCGCCGATGTCCCAGAAATTGTCCTGCAGCTTGTAGATGCGCTCCTCCGGCAGTCCGATCTTTTTATTCCACAGTTCGAACGCTTCGGTATCCTCGGGATATACCGTGACGGACAACCGGTTCGGGTCGAAGCCGATCCACTCGGGGCTCGTCAGAAACTCCCAGGCCCAAGTGATCGCTTCCTCCTTGAAATAATCGCCGATGGAGAAATTGCCGAGCATTTCAAAGAACGTATGGTGACGGCGCGTTTTACCGACGTTCTCAATATCGTTCGTGCGGATACACTTCTGCGAGTTCGCGATCCGCGGATTTTCCGGGACGACGCGGCCGTCGAAATACGGCTTCAGCGGCGCCATGCCAGCGTTGATCCAGAGCAGCGACGGATCGTTGTGCGGCACGAGCGGAGCGCTGGGCTCGATCGTGTGCCCCTTGCTTTCAAAAAACTTCAACCATTTTGCGCGAATTTCACTTGCTTTCATTGGGTTCATTTTCCTCCCGACACTTCATTTTAATACAAAAAAACGCCCCTGAAACAGGGACGATTTGCTCGCGGTACCACCCTGGTTATTGTGCGGCTGCATGGATACGCCTTCACAATCTCCTCTGTCCGGACGATAACGGGCCCGCCCGGCGGACTTTTTGAATCCGCGCTCCGAAATGAGCGTTCGGTCATCCTTCATTAGAAAGGTTTTCCCAGCTGAAGCTGCGAGACTGCAAGCAAGCTTGCCGTCGACGCCTCCAAAACCTTCTCTCTGGCTAATGGACTATGACGTACTTAAATTTCATCAACGCTTTCCTGTGCCTAAAAATAAGCACTATTTATCAAAATTATAGCTTTCGGGCAGCAGACTTGTCAACAGAACGTCTACTGCTCCCAAGCCATGCGCTGGACAAGCCGGTGCCTGAACAGACTGATTACGAAATCCTCGTAGAAATCGTGCCGGACAATCCATTGATACTCGGCGTCTTCGTGGGCGTAGAATAAGACGTCCGTGATCACGTCGTTATCGTCAAAATAATCGCGAATCCGCTTCACTGCCTTCTCCACACCGGCATCGGGGCGATGAAGCTTCATCCGGAACTCGACATCTTGTCCGTTCGATTGCTCTTCAATGGTCAGAAGCTCACGGTCGTATTCATAGTATAGCATGGGTGAAGCCTCCTTCGGTTAACCGACTGCTGTTACATCAAATATCTCACATACACGTATATATTTGCAACAGCTATCGAAAGCAGCATGAGCGGAAAGGCGATCGCGAAAAATTTCATAAACGAAATCGGATGGCCTTCCCGAGCCGCCATACCGGCAACGATCAGATTCGCGCTCGCGCCGATCAGCGAGCCGTTCCCTCCGAGACAAGCCCCGAGCGCAAGACTCCACCAAAGCGGCTCCAGGTTGCTGACTCCCATCGTGCCCATTTCCTGAATCATCGGAATCATCGTCGCCACAAACGGGATGTTATCCAAAAACGCCGAAGCGATTCCGCTGAGCCAGAGGATCAGAACAGCCGATTTCGTCACATCGCCGCCCGTTACCCCGACCGCGTAGTTCGCCAACGCGGCGATTACGCCGGTTTCGATCAAGCCCGAGACAAGCACGAACAATCCGACGAAGAAGAAGATCGTCGTCCACTCAACCCGCTGAAACGCCTCTTCCAGAAAGTGCTCGCCGGTCAACAGCAGAAGCAGGAACGCACCGGCGAGTGCCACGGTCGCCGACTCCAAATGCACGAGCTGATGAACGAAGAAGCCGAGCAGGGTCAACCCAAGCACCGCAAGACATTTTTTCAACAGCGCGGGATCGCGGATTTCCGCCTTTTCGTCCAAAGTCATAAGGCTAAGCCGCAGCTCTTCCGTTGTGCGAATCTGTTTGCGGTAAATCAGGACAAAGAACGGCACAGTGACCGCGAGGACAATTGCCGCAATCGGCGCCAAGTTGTTGATGAAGGCCATAAAAGTCAGTTCTTTCACCGCGCTGCCGATCATGATGTTCGGCGGATCGCCGATCAGCGTCGCCGTGCCGCCGATATTGCAGGCGAGAATTTGCGACATTAGAAAAGGAACCGGATTCACTCGCAGCTGCCGCGTAATGCTGAAGGTGACCGGCACCATCAGCAGCACGGTCGTCACGTTATCCAGAAACGCCGAGCCGATCGCCGTTACCAGCGAAAGTACGATCATGATGCGGACCGGATGACCGCCCGCCTTTTTGGCCGACCAGACTGCAATGTATTTGAACAATCCCGTTTCCGCGGTAATACCGACGATAATCATCATGCCCACCAGCAGGCCAAGCGTGTTGAAATCGATATGATGAAGCGCCGTTTCCTGATTGACGATGCCCAGCACAACCATCAAAATGCCGCCGATCATGGCAACGATCGTCCGGTGAATTTTTTCCGAAACGATGAAACCATACGCTATCACAAACAATCCGATAGCGATAAGTGCTTGTTGATCCATAACAAAACCCTCTCTCCGATGCAAATTATTGGTGCCGCCAGCTCGCGCCGCTCTTCCGCATAACCCTAAAAAAAGCAAAAAGAAGCCCTTGGTGACAGGCTCCTCCGAAAACAACGCGATTATGTACTTGTCTTGTGCAACCGGCGGGCATCCGGTCAACGGCCGGATATCGAAGACACGTTCCCCTGCCGCTGCCAACCTATATATACGCACAAGGTGGTCGCTTGGTTTCGCCCGATAAAAAATTTTTTTCTAAAAAAAATAATCACGTCGTCTTCCGATGAATGTAATACATAAACAGATGCTGCAGAATCACTTTCATGACCGCAAAAAACGGAACCGCCAGTATGAGCCCCGTTATTCCGGCAATTTCCCCGCCCACAAGCAGCGCGAAAATGATCACAAGCGGATGCATATTGAGCGAACGGCCGACCACTTGAGGCGAGATTACATTGCCCTCCAGGATTTGGCACGTCGTATTAATGAGTCCGACAAACAGCACCATCTTCCAGGAAATCGTGGACGCCACGATCAGCGCCGGCGCCGCTCCTAGAAACGGACCGAGGTAAGGGATAATGTTGAACACCGCAACGACACTAGCCAACAGCAGCGCGTAAGGCATGCCGATCAGCCAATACCCGATGTAGGCGAGCAGCCCGACGATCATACATACGGTAAACTGGCCGCGGATATAGTTGCCGAGCGCCATATCGATATCCATCAGCATGGACATGATTTCTTTGCGGTGCGTTTTCGGCACGATGGCCAGCGTCGATTTTTCGATCAGTTGAAAATCTTTCAAGATATAAAAGGCGACAAACGGAATGATGAAGAGAAGAAAGACCGTATTGATGGTGCTGCCGATACCGTTAATATATTCCGCAATCGCGAGCGAGATTCCGTTCTCCAGCTTGGAAAGCGACTGCTGTATGCCCATCCGTACGCTGTCCGGGAGAAAATTGAGTCCGTTTAAGCCGTTAACCACGCTTTGCGCCTTAAAGGCGACATCGGGCATCTTATCGTTCAATTCCGCGAGCTGCCGCACGAACATCGGAATGAGATTCATCAACACGACGGTCGCCGAAGTAATGAAAACCGCATAAATGAGCAGCACGGCCATCGTTCGCGGCACTTTGCGGGCGCCCAGCAGCGTCACCACCGGATTCAGCACGTAAGAAATAATCAGCGCGATCGCGAACGGCGTCAAAATTTTTTTCAAAAAATCAAACAAACCTGCAATCATCGGCCGGAGCTGCAGCAGCATGTACAAAATGATCAAACCGAGCAGCGTATAGATCATGCCGACGAGCAGCCGTTGTTTCGGGAACCGGTCCATAGCGCCCCCCTTTACCTCGTTCTGACTTCTGACGAAGAGTTGGCCTTTTTACAGTATATGTACAAGTCCGGGCTCTTAATCCAGCACATAAAAAAACCGCTTCCCGAGACGCCTGTTCATAGCGTCCCGGAAAGCGGTGCTTGACTATACGATGATGCTCGAGCCGGAACTCCCCTATTAATATCTCTGGAGCATCCCGTCAGTTTGCATGAAGCTCGGGCATTTCTTCTTCAAAAAACAAATCGTCGAGCGAGCTAAGCGTGCCGTCTTCCTCCACTTGGAATACGGACATTTTTTCCCCGTTCACAGTCAGTTCGATAAAACAGCCCCAGCAGTAAAACTGATGGGAGCCGATTTTTCCAATATCCTTGGAATTGCAATTTGGACAACGTAACATCGGTATCACCCTATTCTTCTTTTGGTCCGAAGATTTCTTGAAGCGCTTCGCTGGCGTGAACGGGAACAATTAAGGCGTCTTCGCCGACCTTGACCGCATCCGGCATCGGCAGCCATCTGCGCCCTTCCGTTAGATCCGAGATGAAACCTTCGGTCAATTCGTAACCTATTACCTTTATTCCCCCATCCGGATCCAAATAAACGTCCTCGACCACCCCGAGCTGCTGCCCATTGACGGTAATGACCGGGAGTCCCTTAAGCTTGCGTTCGCCAAACAGCAGCGCCCTGCAAGCGGAGCTTGGATTCAGCGGGCGGACGGCTTGTTCTGCAGCAATCGTAATAGCATCGTCGCCCATCGCTATCACGTCTTTTCGCTCAATACACGTGGCTTCGGAAAACCAATGCCCCGCTTCGAGCAGCACGGACTCGACCTCCCAGCCATCGTTCAGCAACAGGTCTTTGGCGCTGCCCACTTGTTTCCCTGTCTCTACGCAAATGACCGGCAATCCGATAACATCGCGCGCTTTTCTCAACGAGCTTCTCTCCCAGCCGGCAAATCGAAATTTGCCTTATCCTTTAGTACGTAATCGGCTGATAATGGTTTCAACGGCCGTAGCGGCAGCAGCCATTTGCCCGGAGTCGTTGCCCGGTCCGAAACTAAATCGGATGGCCGATTGCGTCACTTCATCCGGCAGGCTCATCGCCTTAAGCACATGAGAGATTTCCAAGGAGCCGGACGTACAAGCCGAGCCGCTTGAAGCCATCACTCCCGCAAGATCCAGATTCATCAGCATCGTCTCGGTGGAAATGCCGGGAAAGCTGACATTCAAAATGTGCGGAAGCTTCTCTGTAGGATGACCGTTGACGACAAATTGCCCGGGGGCCAGACGCCGTTTCAATTCGGTGACCATTTCTTGACGTAGTTTTTCCATCTTTTGTTGCACTTCATACCTATTCCGGTCAAAAATTTCTACGGCTTTTGCAAATCCTGCGATGCCTGCCGTATTTTCCGTCGCCGGACGGCGTTTCCGTTCTTGAGCGCCGCCGTAGAGCAGCGGTATGACGCGAGTGCTTTGGGCTATATATAACGCGCCGACCCCTTTGGGACCGTTCAGTTTATGCGCGGAAAAACTCATCAAATCTACCGGCAGCTCACGAAGATTGATAGGCACGTGAGCCAACGCTTGAACGGCGTCGACATGAAAACAAATGCCGCGCTCCCTGGCAAGTCGTCCGATCGCTTCGACCGGCTGGAGCGTACCGACTTCGTTGTTGCCGTACATGACGCTGATCAGGATCGTATCCGGCCGAATGGCCGCTTCCACATCGTTCGGCGAAACTTGGCCGAATCGGTCCACAGGTACATAAGTCACTTCGTATCCAAGCTGTTCCAATCGCTCGCAAGCATGAAGAACGGCATGATGTTCGATCTGTGTCGTTATGATATGCCGGCCGCGTTCCCGGTACGCCTCAGCCGCACCGAACAGCGCCATATTGTCGCTTTCCGTTCCGCTCCCTGTAAATACGAGCTCGGACGGCGCGCAGCCGACAAAAGCGGAGATCCGGTCCCGGGCGGCGCTAAGCGCCATTCTTGCTTCCCGACCGGCTTGATGCGTGCTTGAGGGGTTCCCGTACGCCCCGGTCCAATATGGAAGCATCGCTTCCACGACTTCGGGAAGTACGGGCGTTGTGGCGGCGTGATCTAAATAAATGAACTCCAAAGCTTTCACCACATCTGTTAGGAGGATTTCAAAGCAGTCTAAATGTAAAACATGTAGCTGTCATTTTGATTTCCTTCATCTTTGTAAGAAATCAAATCGTACAGCGTCGTCGAATCAAGCACCTGCGCAATTCCGTCACGGATCCGAATCCAGAGCTGGCGCTTGGCCGGATCGTCTTCCTCGGTGAAATCCACCGGGCTGATCGGACCTTCCAGCACTCGAATCACATCGCCGGAGGAAATATCTTCGGGCGATTTGGACAAAATATATCCGCCGTATGCGCCGCGGATGCTTTTTACGAGACCTGCGTTACGCAGCGGAGCAACCAATTGCTCCAGATAATGCTCGGAAAGCTGATGCTTTTCTGCGATGCTTTTCAGTGAGGTGGGGCCTTCTCCGAACTTCGTCGCGAGCTCCATCATGATCGTGAGTCCGTAGCGGCCTTTGGTGGAAATCTTCAACTTGTAGCACCTCGTTTACATTTCATACATTTTTGTATCGTTTCTATGGTAACATAAAACCTTGTAATTTGGGAGAAAAACCGTGGCATATTCATGAAAAATTTTATTCTTTCTTGATTTGAATGTATAATACTTTTAATGTACGTACGATGTACAGGTATAGAAGCGAGGTAATGATCATGACAACAAAACCGCGAGTCGTTCTCGGGATGTCGGGCGGCGTCGATTCTTCCGTATCCGCGCTTGTCCTGAAGGAACAAGGGTACGAGGTCATCGGCGTGTTCATGAAGAACTGGGACGATACCGACGAATTCGGGCATTGCACGGCGGAAGAGGACGCCGAAGACGTGCGCCGCGTCTGCGACCAAATCGGCATTCCCTATTATACGGTAAATTTTGAGAAACCATACATGGATAAGGTGTTCGCCTACTTCCTCGACGAGTACCGCAAAGGGCGGACGCCGAATCCCGACGTGATGTGCAACCGAGAGATCAAATTCGGGGAGTTTTTGAACAAAGCTCTCGAACTCGGCGCCGACTATATCGCCACCGGCCATTACGCCCGCGTCGAGGAGCGGGACGGCAAATACCGGCTGCTGCGCGGGGTCGACAGCAACAAGGATCAGACGTATTTCCTGCACGCGCTAAACCAATACCAGCTGTCGAAAGCGATGTTCCCGATCGGCCATCTTCCGAAGCCGGAAGTCCGGGCTATCGCTGAAAAAGCGGGACTTGCGACCGCGAAGAAAAAAGACAGCACCGGCGTCTGCTTTATCGGCGAGCGGAACTTCAAGGAATTCCTGAGCGGCTATCTGCCTGCCAAGCCGGGAGAAATGCGAACGCTGGAGGGCGAGGTAAAAGGACGGCATGACGGCCTTATGTACTATACGCTCGGTCAGCGCCAAGGCCTCGGCATCGGCGGCTCCGGCAGCGGAGAGCCTTGGTTCGTCGCCGGCAAAGACTTGGAAAACAATATTTTGTATGTCGTTCAGGGCGAGAAGCATCCGGCGCTCTACTCCACCGGACTGCTGGCGACGGATTTGAACTGGATCGCCGGCGAACCGCCGAAAGAGCCGCTGCACTGTACGGCCAAGTTCCGTTACCGTCAACCCGACCAAGGCGTGACGGTCCATTTCGGCGAAGACGGCCGCAGCGAAATCGTGTACGACCAGCCGCAAAAGGCGGTTACGCCAGGGCAATCCGTCGTCTTCTACGACGGGGAAGTCTGTCTCGGCGGCGCGGTAATCGACAAGATTTTGCAGTAAGTCTGCATATATGTGTAATAAAAGGGGGCTTTTCGGTGTAAACCGAGGGCTCCCCTTTGTTTATGCCGGCTTTGTTTTTTTCAAGGCTTGATCCAGCTTGAATTGTCCGATTTTATTCATCTCAATCAGCATATTGTCCAGTTCAAGCTCTCCTTCAATCACTCCGGTCATGGATTGTCGGACCTGCTCATAAAAATCGGTTGAAAATTCCTGGGGAACGGAAGGCGTATAAGCGTCTTGGGGGGACAGTTTATAAAATGCTTCCATGTTACTATCCTTCTTTTGCATGCTATCCAAATAAGTTGGAAGACTGCCGTGGGTACCAGCCCGACCATTCATTTTTGAAAGCTTCTCGCTATTTATATACTCCAGCAGTTGCCAAGCGCTATCTATGTTTTTGGAACCGGCATAAATACCGAACAATTCGGTGGGATCAAGGGAAGCGCTTTGGTTAGGTGTAGCAGGATTTACAGGCTCCGTAACGATTCCCCATTCGAAACTAGCGCTGGAAAGATACCCCAATTCATACGAGTATTCTACCGTCATAGCCGCTCGCCCTTGCGTGAACGGATTTTCAAGCAGCAGATTTCCCTTTTGCGCGTCACCCGGTTGGTTGATATAAATCCCGCCTTCCTTCGTTCCTGTAATAACCATATCGAAAATACGCTTCCAGCTTGGAGTATTGATCATAATTTTCTTTCCCGCTGCATCCGTCAAACTTAATCCATCGGTTTCCGCTATATCTTTAGCAAGCCAGAAAGGATGGCGGGTGTTATGGTAGTAACCGTACATTTTGCCGGCATTGCGCTCCGATTTCGCAAAGCGCGCGGCCAATTGCAACACTTCCTCCCAGCTCATATGATCCGTTGGATAAGATATCCCGAATTGATCGAACAACGTCTTGTTGTAAAATAAGGCTTTGGATTGAAAGGTCGGTGACAGGCCGAATAATCTTCCCCCGCCTTTATTCCTTAAGTAAGCGGTCATATTTTTGTTCATCCGCTCGAGGTTCACGTCTTTTGATTTTTTCAGCAAAGGCTCCAGATCGACGAGCATTCCGTCCTCAACGAAGCTTGTAAGATTAAAGTTGAAAATGAGATCGGGCTGTTCTTTTTTTACAAGCTCCCGATATCCTTCCTCAGAAAAACCTTTCTTGTAGTAATCATTCAGCGGGACGACTTCGATCTCGACATGAGGGTTTTGAGAGGTGAACAACTTCCCGTAGATGTCATTGAAGCTTTCCTTATCGTAATAAAATACCTTTAGCGTCGTTGCTTTGTCTTCGGACTTCATGCCGGTACAACCGGCTGCGAGACAAGTTAAACAAAGAAACAGTTTCAATAGCATGCTCTTATGATTCATTTTGCACGGCTCCTATTTTCGCCAATCAGCTGCTTTGTTCCATTCCAAATTTGGATATTCATTCCTATTGTATCATTTTAATAGGGGGATGAGATTTAAAATAATAAAAAGCCCGCTGAAATGGATCAGCAGGCTTCCATACTGGACGATGAAGTTTTTACGAATGCGATGCAGCTTGTTCGGAGGATATTTCCCGCCGCGCGGGGGAAATTTGGATTTTCTCCCGGCTCATCCATAAGACGCACAAAATCGTGAGCGCAGCAGGAATCAAAGCCCACAGGAACGTGTGCGAGATCGACGTTGACAACGATGCCGTAATTTTGTCCAGAATCGGCTCCGGAATCGCGCTGCGGCTTGTCGGCGACAGCAAGTCGCGCGGATCTTTCAGGTTCATCCCCTGCGGCGCCCCGGCACCGCCGAATGCGCCGGCCAACGATGATTCCAAGTCGTTCCGCTGAATAATGCCGTACACGGTAATGCCGATCGTCATTCCGAGCGAGCGTACAAACGACATCGTCGAGCTGGCCGAGCCCCGCTGCTTCGCCTCGAAGCCGTGAATCGCCGACATGCCGAGCACGGAGAAGGATGCGCCCGTACCGAGGCCGATCAGAATCATGAACAACGTTACCAAATACCGCGGCGTATCCGGGGTCAGCGTAGCAAGCAGCAGGACGGATACAGCAAATAAAATGGAGAAAATAATCATGACGCCGCGGTACGACATTTTGCCGGAGCCGGCGAGAAAACCGCCCAACTGTGCGGTCACGACCGTCCCCAGCATCATCGGAAGAAGGACTAGCCCTGAATTGGTGGCGCTGCCGCCGAACACGCCTTGGACGTAGATCGGAATATAAACCGTCGCCACGATAAACGCTGCGCCGTAGAACAAGCCTACCAGATTGCTGGAAGCAAACAGACGGTTTTGAAACATCGCAAAGGAAATGATCGGTTCCTGGACCCGGGTCTCCGCAAACAGAAACGCGCCAAACAACACGACGAACCCGGCAAACAGACCGAGGATCGTTCCCGATGTCCAAGGATAAGTTCCGCCGCCTAATTCCAGCGCAAACATGAGACATACGATCGCACCGACCAGTGTGACCGCTCCCCACCAGTCAATCCGCTGCTTGGCATGCACCGGCGACTCCCGGTAGCACACGACAATAAAGAACAGGGCAAGCAGACCGATGGGCACGTTGACGTAAAAAACCCATTTCCACCCGATATAATCGGTAATATAGGCGCCCAGCAGCGGTCCGAAGATGCTGGACAGTCCGAACACCGCGCCGAACAATCCCGACATTTTGCCCCGCTTCTCCGGCGGAAACACATCATAAATGATCGTGAACGCAATCGGCATCAGCGCGCCGCCTCCGATACCCTGGATGGCGCGGTAAATGCTGAGCTCGGTGATACTGCCGGCCGTTCCGCATAGGACAGAGCCAAACAAAAATACGATTAAGCCGAACACGAAAAACCGCTTGCGTCCGTACATATCGGACAGCTTGCCGAAGATTGGCATCCCTGCCATCTCCGCCACCATGTAAGCCGATGTCACCCAGACGAATTTGTCCAATCCGCCGAGCTCGGCTACGATCGTCCCCATCGCCGTCGCTACGATCGTATTGTCCATCGCCGCCATCAGTATGCCGAGCAAGAGACCGGCGACGACGAAGCCAAGACGGCTCCCGTTAGATTTGCCGGTATTCATGAATTTTGGCTCCTTTGAATGGGTTCATGCTTTCCTTGTATTCGACCAGATCGATTTCACAGCCCGGGCCGATCGTAATCCGGCTGCCGCGGACGACTTTGGCCGTCGTATTCTCCAAATAAATTTCATCCCCTTCGATCGTTTCAGCGTCGAGCTTCGCGTCGAGCATCGGCAGTAACGACTTGAGAAGCGACTTGAAGCCTTTTTTGCGTACCGTGATCACTTCGCCGCCGATTTCCTGCGCAGAGCTGACACCGTAAAGCGAAATATCGATAACGCCCGCATTCAATAATCCGTCGATCCGGAACGCTCCCTTGGCATTGAACGTTTCCGCCTCGCAGTCACCGGCGACGGTCAAATCCCCTTCGAGATCGATCCGGTCACCGTTCATGTTCCCTTCAACCCGGGCGCTGCCGCGGCATTTAAAATCGAGATACGATACGTTCCCTTCCAGCTTGGCCCCCCCGTAAACTTTAATTTCCTCGCTTTCGACGGCGCCTTTCATCGACGACTGGCCGTTCACTTGAACCAGCTTTGCTTTCACTTGCCCGGAAACTTCGCTGACTCCGTTGGTCCTGAACTCCAAACAATCGATGTTCCCGTAAACTTTGCCTTCACCGTTAATTTTTACGTTCCGGTAGCTTCCGCCCGAGGAAGAGCCGCTGCCGGAAATAATGAGATCGCGGCGGTTGTTGCTGTCCATAGTTATCCCTCCGTACTTGCTGCATTTTATATTTTCGTAAACGCGTTACGATAATTTAATTTTCAATTCCTCTGCGCAATCGGCTATCGAAATCCGCGCTACCACCCTCACCCGCGGCTCGAAATACACCTCGCCCGGACTTGTCGCAATCACGAAGCCGGACATGCCCATCTTCCGAAAAAAGATCAGCTCGCCGTTCTTGCCTTGAAGCTTCGGATAATGCTCCGCCATAGTCTGAATCAGACCTTTCCCTTCCTCCAACGTCATCTCTCCGGTTTGCAGCAGCTTGTCGAGCGCATACATGCATATTATTTTTTCATAATCATAGACCGCGCTCGTTCCCTGCTGTTCGATGTAAAAATCGAGCGTCTCTTTCGTAACAATGTTGCGTTTTTCCAGCTCCGAACGCCCAAGGGCAACTTCGCTCAAATTCGGCGAAAATACGTCCGCCAGTTCATCCAGCGATAAATCGTCTTTCATATTCACGATTTTATCGATCCGCGCCAAAATGCTCTCCTTTGGAAAAAAGGTCTCCTGTCCCGTAAATGTCGACTTTCGAATAAACCATTCTTCCGGAATGAGATTTTTTCGTTTCCAGCGGTATAATTGGCCGTAAGAAATGCCTGTCAGTTCAAGCAAATCTTTTTTAGAGATTAATTCCCGTTCCGTCACCGTCAACGCCTCCTTACAAAAATAAGTGTAACATAACATTGTTACGTTGTAAATTATAGAACAAAAAAAAGCTTCAAAGTTCGAAGCCCTTTTTTGAGGAAACTATGTGGAAGGGGGGCGTTGCACCATTACACCCTGCTTGCCTCCGCCTTAAGACCGCCCGTCCTTCGCCACGTACGTACCTCTCCCTTTCATCCCCTGTCTTCGCAGGATGACCCGTCTGTCTGCTCCTGCCGAACCACTAAAATACGTGTAATCCGCAAATGATCGATCTCCTCGATCATAAACCGGAAGCGGTTTTCCCAGACGACAGACTGCTGCTTCTTAGGCGGCATCTCCACCTGAGAATACATCCATCCGCCAATCGTATCGTAATCGTCGGACGCGATACCTAGCCCGAAATAGCTGTTGACTTCCTCAATCAGCAGCCGTCCGTCGATCGAGTGCAAATGATCGCCCCGCGTCTCCATCTGCGGCCGTTCTTCATCGAATTCATCCTGTATCTCACCGACGATTTCTTCCATGATATCCTCAAAGGTGACCAGCCCGGAAGTCCCGCCGTATTCGTCGATGAGCAGCGCCATCTGCGTCTTCTTCTTTTGCATAAGTTTCAGCAGCTCGCTTATCCGCATCGATTCCGGAACTTTCATGATCGGACGGAGGATTGAGCGGATCGTTTCCGGCTGCTCTCCCGCAATCAACAGATCTTTCATGTGCACGAACCCGATAATGCTGTCTTTGTCCGGGTCGCATACCGGGTAACGCGTATGCATCTCGCTGATCGCTATCGCTTTATTGTCTTCGTACGAGCGTCCTGCGTACAAGCAGACCATCTCCGTACGCGGAATCATAATTTCACGGGCATACGTTTCGGCAAAATCGAAAATATTGTCGACCAGCGCCAGTTCGGTATTGTCGATGAACCCGCTGCGGTTGCTTTCTTTCATCAGCCCCCGAATTTCGTCTTCCGTGTGGGCGAGTCGATACTCCATAGAGGAAGCGATGCCCGTCATGCGCAGCAGCCAGGTCGAGATGCCGTTTAAACACCGAATCACCGGACGCATTGCTTTGTAAAAGCCAACAAGAGGCACGGACGACAACCGTGTCACCTGCTCCGATTTACGAATGGCATAGGCTTTGGGAACCTGCTCACCAAGCGTCGTGTGCAGCATAGCTATCAACGTAAACGCAATCAAAAAGGCAAGCGTCCCGATGACCGGCTCCGGCAAATGCAAAGGTCTGAGCACCGGTTTAAGAAGCGCTGCGACAACCGGCCCGCCGATCCAGCCAAGTCCGAGCGAGGTAAGCGTGATGCCTAGCTGGCAGGCCGATAAATGAGCATCGACATTTTGCATCAGGAACCGGACTGAACGAACTTGTCGGGATTCCGGGCACACGCGGGATTCCACACGGCTGTACGTCACTTTCACCATCGCGAATTCGGCAGCGACAAAAAGGCGTTCAATGCCACCAGGAGCAGCACAAGGATGACGCCCCAAATAAGCGATAACGGATCGTTAATCAACGCTCCGCCTATCCGCCAGCGTAAGGCGAACAGGCGCACCTCCCCGGATGTATGCAGGTTATCCGCGTCATGTTTGGAGTTTAGGGCATACGCGGATCCATTATAACACTATACGCCATGCTCGGAGACTAGAACGGGAAAACAAAGGGGCTTAACCGCAGGCAAGCTATGGGAAGGAAGTCTAAAAATGAAAAAATTTGAAGGGGTAAACCCGGCACGAACGTCAAAGGATTCAAAACGTTACGAGGATGTGGAACCATTGAATACGCAAAAACCAGGATTTATCGGGGCCTTTTATTATTTGCTATATCTTCTGCCCGCAGGCATCATCGGATTCACACTGACGATCGTCGGTGTCGTCTTGTCCATCGGTCTTATGCCATTGTTCATCGGCTTTCCGCTTATGATTATGACAGCGCGGTTCGCCAAGCACATGACCGCTTTGGATGCAAGACTCGCTGAACGGCTTCTTCAATCTCCTTCGACTGTCGCAGCTTCCACCCATTCGGATGACTTCAATTCCGGACGGCATGACAGAAGAGGTCTCTTCGCCCAATTAGGCGCCGAGCTTTCCGATCCGGCAACTTATGTAGGACTGCTGTTCCAAATCGTCAAGCTGCCCTTGGGCATCATTTCGTTTACGCTTGCCGTTACGATCGTAGCCGTTAATTTAGCACTCCTGGCGTCTCCGCTCGTCTATACGATTTTGCTGCAATCGATCGGCATTGATATATTCGAGAGAGAACTGTTCGCCCATTTACTTCCGTCGGATTTCAGTTCGCTCCAAATCTCGCTTATTTATGCAGGCATCGGTCTGCTGCTTCTGCCGGTGACCAATAAACTAATCCGTCTAAGCGCCTTATTCTTCGGACGCATCGCTGTCGAAATTTCCGATCCGGCCAGGGGAAGAGCTGGTGAAGCTCCGCTGCAGCGGGCCTAAGCAAGCTTATTTCCCCGGAAATGTTCCACCCTCAACCTCTGCTTGGGACCCCCCTGCGGCTTCACTCTGCCGCAGGCTTGTTATATTTCGCGTAAATCTTCGCTTCCACTCCGCTATTTTGCGGCTGATAAAATCGCTTGCCTTTCACTTCCGGAGGAAGATACTCGTTCCGGGCGTTCGGATGATCGATAGGATTCGAATAAGTTCTCGTACCATCGCGGACATCTGCGGGAACCTCGTAAGCTTTCGTCTGCTTGACGTAATCGAGTGCTCCGTTAATTGCTTTATAGACCGCATTGCTTTTCGGGCTCTCGCAAATGAACACGACGGCTTCGGCGATCGCCATCCGCGCTTCCGGCATGCCGACAAATTCGACCGCATCTTTGGCCGCCAATGCGATTTGCAGGGCGGTCGGATTGGCCATGCCCACATCTTCCGTCGCATGAACGACGATTCTGCGGCAGATGTATAGCGGGTCCACGCCCGAATACAGCATGCGCGCCAGCCAATAGATCGCCGCGTCCGTCTGTCCGCCGCGGAGCGACTTGCAAAAGGCGGACGTCATGTCGTAAAAATCGGTATGGGTTATCGCATTGATCCGGGACTCGAACGACTCCTGAATCGTCTGCAGCTCGATCGTTTGTGAATCGTGCAGCGAATAGGCGGCCGTTTCCAAAGCGATCAAGGCATTTCTTACATCGCCATTGCAGACGTCGCATAAATAATCCATCGCTTCCTGTGTAATCTCATACTCCCCGCCCAACCCTCTCTCGGGGTCCGCCAATGCCTGACGCAAAATTTGCTCCAGATCGTCTTTTTGCAGCGCTTCAAGCCGGTACACGCGGCAGCGGCTGACAAGAGGCGGTATGATATCATGTGCGATGCTTTCCGTCGTCGCGCCGATCAGGATAATGGTTCCGTCTTCGACGATCGGCAGCAGCGACTCCTGCACGTTGCTTTTGAGCGCATGAATTTCATCCAAAAACAGAATCGTCCGCTGATTGTACATCTTGAGGTTGTCCTTCGCTTTTCGGGCGACCTCCCGCAGATCCGAAACCGAAAGCGAAACGCCGTTCAACTTCTCAAAATGCGAGCTCGTCATTCCGCTGATGATCGTGGCGAGCGTCGTTTTGCCGCTGGAAGGCGGGCCTTGCAAAATCATGGAGCCGATCTTGTCCGTTTCGATGAGCCGGCGCAGCACCTTGCCTTCGCCGAGCAAATGCTTCTGTCCGAAAAATTGCTCCAGATTTTGCGGGCGCATTCTTTCCGCCAGCGGCTTGTATTCGTTCGTCCGGTTAAAATCGAATAAGTCCATGGTTTTCTCTGACCGCCAATCCTGAATATTCGCAAAAAAAGCACAGGCCCCCGACGCCGCATATGTGCTGCGAACGAATGACCTATGCTTTTTATTATAAAAGCACTTTGAACGTTTTACAAAGGTTTGGGGCTCAGCCCGAGCCAAGCTGGCCGATTCCGATGGCAAGCCAACGCTCCATGATGTGCCGGACATCCGATGCTTGATCGGGGCTGCACTCCACAATCACGACGACGTCCGCGCCATGTTCTCTCCGCCTGCGTTTTTTTCGCCGTTTGAAGTTAATCAGCCAGTCCAATACAAATCCAAGAGCGGCGCCTGCCCCAAGGCCGAGCAGTCCGCCGATAATCGGACCGATGGCCCAGCGAAAGCCCAGCGACGCTCCCAATACGGAACCGATCGTGCCGATTACAGCGGGGCTGTCCAGCATGCTGATCCCGTCCGAATGGCGGATCGTATCGAATACCCGCATCTCCTGTGGGGCGTTTTCCATAAGCGGAACCGCGGCAATCGCTGCGGCAAGGATACCTTGCCGTTCCAATTCGCATATTGCCAGCTCCAGCTCTGACGAATGACGAAAGGTCGCTACGATATACATCTTCTACCGCTCCGTCGCCCGGCAGAAGCTGGGGCGCAGTGTCCCATAGCTTCGCTCCAACCATTGCCTCTGGGCCTTATCGAACAATTTATTGTATTCGACCGAATACACATAAGCCTCATAAGCCGCAAAGCAGTAAAAAGAAGGCAAAAACAAGGCCCATTGCGAGTTAATCGAGTACCACGCCTGTACGTTACTTCCTGCCATCGTGACGAGTACGATTTCCGCAACACCCGAGAAATACATCAAGCCGACCCACCCGGCCAGCAGCAAAAAACCGATAGGAATGCGGCGAAGATACAGTTGGCCAAGCCCCGGCATGAGCATGGACCAAGCCATAGCGAGCCAGGGCGAGCTTTTGTCCAAATGATTCAAGCACATTCCGCCCATTTTAAAGGAAACAATGGGCGCACGCTCCCACTCGGCCAACACCCATTCCTTGTTCAGCTCAATTGTTTTGCGGTAGCTGTCCCAGACGGCGTAAATATAGACGGGAATATACAGCAGCACCCAACGCGGATTCAGCACCTGCTTCGATAGATCGACACGCCCCGTAAAAGAGCAAACCATCGACTTATTGATTCCTGACTGCATGTTGATCCCGATTTCCCATAACATCAAGATAAACCCTTTGATTTGGTTACCGAGAAGCAAATGGCCGAAACCCGGGAATGCGGCCGACCACCAAGCGGTCACCCAAGGCTTGCGCAAATGCAGCACATTGATATTCAGGGTTCCGAAATAAGCCAAATAGCGCCTGTAGTTTCCCGTTTCTGGGTTTCGTTCCATGGTCCGCACTCCGATGAAATAACGTTTGAACTCACTTTTTCTATCTTGCCCCATAAATGACAAAAAAAGCATCCTTTTCGCATTTTCGCTGTAAAGGATGCTTTCTTTAATGCCGAATCGCTGATTATGCTACTTCAGCCCGGCCTTAGCCAGCAAGTCGCGGACAGCGACGCTGACCATGATTAGCCCGGCGACCGGCGGAACGAACGCGTTGCTGGCCGGCGGCTGCTGCGCTTTACGAATCTCAGGGGCATTCTCCGGCACGATCCGCTGCGTGACGTCTACCCGCGGCTTGATCGGCTCTTCCGTCGAAAAAACGACTTTGACGCCCTTCTTGATGCCTTCTTTCCGCAGCTTGTGACGAATCACCCGCGCCATCGGATCGACGCTTGTCTTGGAGATATCCGCCACCTGAAACCGGGTCGGATCCATCTTATTCGCGGCGCCCATACTGGAAATGAGCGGAATTTTGCGCTGCAGGCATTGCTTGATCAGATGAATTTTGTAGCTGATCGTATCCGAAGCATCCAATACATAATCCAACGGATATTGGAACAGCTGCTCATACGTTTCTTCGGTATAAAACATACGCAGGGCGACGGCATCGCATTCCGGGTTGATTTGCAGAATACGATCTCGCATCAGCTCCGCCTTCGGCTGGCCGACTGTCGTCGTCAAAGCATGAATTTGCCGGTTCACATTCGTAATATCGACGACATCCTTGTCGATCATGATGATCCGGCCGACGCCGGTGCGGGCCAACGCTTCGGCGGCGATCGAACCGACGCCGCCGATGCCGAGAACCGCCACCGTACTATTTTTCATTACCTCAAGCCCTTCCGGGCCGATCGCCAGCTCCGTACGGGAAAATTGATGCAGCATGGCTTACTGTCCACACTCCTCTTATTCGGGTCTTAAGCTTTGGCGGAAGGCTGCTTGAGCGCCAAACGAATGGACAGGTCCTCAAGCTGCTTGGCATCCACGGGACCCGGAGCTCCCGTTAACAAGTCCGATGCGCTGGCCGTTTTCGGGAAGGCAATCGTTTCGCGCAGGTTGGTGCGGCCGGTAATCAGCATCACGAGCCGGTCGAAACCGAAAGCAATGCCTCCGTGAGGCGGCGTACCGTATTCGAAAGCCTCCAGCAGGTAGCCGAATTTCTCCTGCACCTCTTCCTTGGGAAGGTTCAGCGTAGCGAACATTTTCTCTTGCACTTCACGCTGATAAATCCGCATGGAGCCGCCGCCGACTTCGTAGCCGTTCAGCACAAGGTCGTAGGCCTGCGCACGGATTTGGCCCGGATCAGTGTCGAAGTAATGCATGTCTTCTTCCTTCGGACGAGTAAACGGATGATGCTCCGCCACATAGCGCTTCGCTTCTTCGTCATAGCTGAGCAGCGGGAAGTCCACTACCCACGCAAACTTGAATTTGCTGTCGTCGATCAGGCCCAGCTGACGGCCGATTTTCAATCGAAGGTTACCGAGCACGTCGGCAACGACCTTCTTCGTATCGGCGGAGAACAGCAGCAGGTCGCCTTCTTCGGCTTCCAGACGCTGCTTGAGCTGCTCCAGTTCCTGCTCGTTGAAGAATTTCACGATCGGCCCTTTCAGCTCGCCGTCTTTATACGTCATCCACGCAAGCCCTTTGGCCCCGTAGCGAGCGGCGAATACGCCGAGATCGTCGATTTCCTTGCGGCTCCAAGCGGCGCAGCCTTTGGCATTGAGCGCCTTCACCTGGCCGCCCTTTTTAATGACGTTGGCAAATACTTGGACGCCCGATTCGGCCACAATGTCCGAAACGTCCTGCAGCTCCAGGCCGAAACGAAGGTCCGGCTTGTCGGAGCCGTATTTGCCCATCGCGTCCGCATAGCTGATGCGTTGGAACGGCGTTTCGATGTCGGCGCCTGCCGTTTCTTTAAACAAGCGTACGACGAGCTTCTCCATCATGTCGAGCAATTGATCCTGCGACAGGAACGACGTCTCAATGTCCACCTGCGTAAATTCCGGCTGGCGGTCGGCGCGCAAATCTTCGTCGCGGAAGCAGCGGGCGATTTGATAGTAGCGCTCCATGCCGCTTACCATCAGCAGCTGCTTAAAAATTTGCGGCGACTGCGGCAGCGCGAAAAATTCGCCCGGATGGACACGGCTTGGTACCAAGTAATCGCGTGCGCCTTCCGGCGTGCTGTTGATCAAAATCGGCGTTTCCACCTCGATAAAACCGTTCTCGTCCAAATAATCGCGGAAGATTTTGGCCGCTTTGGCGCGAAGCATCAACGTACGCTGCATTTCCGGACGGCGCAGGTCGAGATAGCGGTGCTTGAGACGCAGCGATTCGTCGATTTCGATGCCGTCTTCGATGAAGAACGGCGGATTTTTCGCGGCATTCAAGATCTCGATCTCCTTAATGCGAACTTCGATCTCTCCTGTCGGAAGATTCGGGTTGACGGTCTCCGCATCCCGCTCGACGACTTCGCCGCGTACCGCGAGCACGTACTCGTTGCGCGCCCGGTCGGCTACCGCAAGCGCTTCGCCGGAAAAAGCCGGATTAAATACGATTTGCACGATCCCGCTCCGGTCGCGCAGATCGATGAACAATACCCCGCCCAGGTCGCGGCGGCGCTGCACCCAACCGTTCAGCGTTACCGTCTCTCCAACATTAGCTTTGCTCAAAGTGCCGCAATGATGCGTTTTTAACATCGTCGTCATGGTGTTTGTTACCTCCATTTTATCGTTAAACTTGCCCAGCCCGCTCGCACAATGTCTGCACGAGATCGGAGAGAGCCAGCGTTTCTTGTTCGCCTGTAGCCATCGTTTTCAAGGTAATTTCGCCCTTCGCGAGCTCGTCGTCGCCAAGAATGGCGACATAAGCTGCGTTGTACCGGTCGGCCGATTTCATTTTCGCTTTGATTTTGCGGCCCAGGTAGTCTTTTTCCCCGGATAGTCCCGCCAGCCGCAGATTTTGCAGCAGCTTCACACACTCGCGCTCTGCGGCTTCCCCGAGGCCGATCAAGTACACATCCAACGGTTTAGCCGCCGGAATATCGACTCCTTGCGCCTGCAGCACAAGCAGAATACGCTCCATCCCGAGCCCGAAGCCGACGCCCGGCTGGTCGGTTCCGCCGATTTGTCCGACAAGGCCGTTATAACGTCCGCCGCCTCCGATCGTATCGATCGCGCCGATACCGGCCGCTTTGTACTCGAACGCGGTGTGCGTATAGTAATCCAGTCCCCGCACCAGCCGCGGATTGATGCGGAACGGAATTTCCATCGCAGTCAGATATTCCTGCACCGCTTGGAAATGCGTTTGGCATTCCTCGTCCAAGTATTCGAGAATGGTCGGTGCGCCTTCACCGTATTTCTGATCGACCTTACAGTCGAGAATCCTCATCGGATTGCGGTCGTAACGAGATTGACAGTCTTTGCACAGCTTATCCTTCACCGGAGCGAAGAACTGCTGAATTTTCTCGCGGTATACCGCCCGGACGGCCGGGTTGCCGACAGAGTTGATTTCCACCGTGACGTCTTTTAACCCGAGTTCTTTATAGAACGTATAGCCGAGCGCAATAATCTCCGCATCGAGACTTGGGTCTACCGAGCCGAACGCTTCGATGCCGAACTGGTGAAACTGCCGGTATCGGCCGGCCTGCGGCTGCTCGTAGCGGAACATCGGGCCGATATAGTACAGCTTGCTGACATCCGGCTCGCCGTACAGCTTGTTCTCCACATAAGAACGAACGACCCCGGCCGTCCCTTCGGGACGAAGCGAAATGCTGCGGTCGCCTTTGTCCAGGAAGGTGTACATTTCCTTCTCGACGATGTCCGTCGTCTCTCCTACGCCGCGCTGGAACAGCTCCGTATGCTCGAACATCGGCGTACGGATCTCGCGAAAATTGAAACGCTGGCACAGCTCCCGGGCCTTGGTCTCAATATACTGCCATTTTTCGATTTCGCCGGGCAGCAGGTCCTGCGTGCCCTTCGGTTTTTGAATGCTCATGTAAGCCCAGACTCCTTTCTGTCGCGTTTCAGCACAAAAAACAAAAAACTCCCGCCCCTGAACAAATTCAGGGACGAGAGATTGTACTTACCCAAAAGTCTCCCGCGGTACCACCCACGATTCGAACGAGCTTGCCGCTGCCGAATCCGGCTTAAGCAAAATAACTCGCTCACACTCTTCAAGCGGGTAACGTCCGCCAGCCGCAAACGACTACTATCCGGCACTGGCTATGAACGCCTTCGTCTGGCCGGGGTTCCCCGTTCGTCCTCCGGGAGGTCTGTTCGTCCGATTCGCATAAGGAAGCTTGCAGCCTAGGCTTCCCTCTCTGGATACGCAAGGTTCGAATTACTTTGTCCCATCAACGGATCTACAAGATATGACATGGAATTAGAATTTATTCTACCCGCGAAGGTTTCCAAAGTCAAGAAAAAAACATGCGTTTGCTATCAAATTTTCGTTTGGATTATTTTGCCGCCTTCAGCGCGTTATATACGTCTTTCATCAGCATATACGTATCGCCGTTGGTCAGCTCCTGCTTGTTCGCAATGCCGTCCAATGTCGCGGCAGCAAGGAATCCTTTGCTTTGCAGCGTCTGCAGTGCTTGCTCGGGCGCCATCTCCACCTTCAGCAGAAGGGCGATCATATGCGCCGCTTGGTCCAGCGTAACAGGCAGCGTCTTCGGATCCGTGCCTTTGGCGAGCGCCTCTCCCGGGTTCCCGGCCATCGCCTCGGGCTTGAATTTGCGCATGCCCAAGAGTAGGTTGACTAACCGCTGCTGGTTCGACTTGCTATCCAGCGCAAAGTTGTTGTCGTATCCGCCCGTCGCAAGACCGAGCGTGACCGCTACCTTCAAGCCTTCGTACGCCTTATGCTCCATGAACGGCTGCGCCTTAATACTGAACGGCTTCAGCACCATGCCCTGCGTATTCAGCGTATCCTGAAGCTTCGTAATGGCCTCCTTGTTGGCGGACATTTGACGGAAGGTGATTCCGGAGTCCGCCGCGATTTTCGCTGCCGCTCCGGCCGCTTCGGCGGCCGCCATGCCGACCGGAATGACGCGCGCGGTCCCGTGCGGGAGCGAATCGAAGCTCGCCGCGCGTCCGACGACCAGCAGCCCGTCCACTTTCAGCGGCACGATGCTGCGGAACGGCACCGCGTATTGCTGAGGCACGGTCACGACCGCACCGGTGTCCGCAGGCGACATGCGCTGAATATCGACCGGATAGGAGCCGAAACCGACGCGGTCCCATTGATCGCGGTTTTCGAGCACGTCGATAATGCTGAGGCGGTATTCGCCTTGGATATGACGCGTTTCACGCACATACAGCTCCGGCGCCGTATCGTCCAAGTCGATGCCGGCAAATTCAGGGTATTTTTCCTTCATGTATTTCACAATATTAGGAAGCTCGTCCTTGCCGAGCTTAAATGCTTCTTCACGCGATTTGGGGTCGGTACCGTCGATTCCGAAAATTTGCAGCGCATTGATCAGCATCGTATCGTTGTTTTGACGTCCGATGTTCAATCCCCGCATCCGCACGCGATCTTTATTGACCGCAGGATAATCCTTCATGTCTTTGTAGCCCCAGGCGCTCATTTCGTTCGCGCCTGTTCCAGCGTCGTTATCTCCATCCAGACGCTTGCGGACCTTCTCCCATACGTCCGGCGTGACGTTCTTCAACCGGAAGACGAGCGTCACGGCCATACGCGCCTTCTTGTCGCCAAGATCTTCGCGCCCCGTCGTATAAGGGACTCCGGCGGCTGCGGCCATGTCCGCATCCTGCGTTGCATCGATGAGCGCTTTGGTCTGGACGGTTTTGACACTGCCGTCGGCCAGCGTCAGCTTCATGCCCGTGATTTTGGAAACCGTTCCTGAAGGGGAAGCGATCGGCTCCATCGATTTGACCTTCAGCAGCACGTCGATATTTTTCTCCGCGGCTACCAGCGCGTTGAAGGCATTTGCCGCCGTCACGACATCGAACGAATCGCCTTCGATTTTGCCGTACCACTCCGCAAATATGCCCTTGTTGAGCATTTCCCTTTTATGAAGAACACTTTTGTCCGGCTCATAGTTCATGTCCAAGCTGTTCAACCATCCGACGGTCATCAATCCGCCCAAAATCTCGCGGTCTTTTCCGTCAACCAGCAATGTCTTCTGTCCGTTGCGCGCCGCGGAAACGGCCGCCGCCACTCCCTCGGGGTCGGTACCGGCCACGATAAGGTCATAGCTGTCTTTTGGAGCACTTACCGTTTTCACTTCTTCCAGCTTCTGGGAGGCTTTTCGTTCACTGCCCCCTGCTCCGGTTTTTGTTCCCCCTGCTTTCCAGTAATGCCATGCGCCGGCGCCAGCCGCAATAAGAACGATCAGTGCGATTACCAGTACGTATCCTTTTGCGCTGCCTCCGGAATAGTTCGATTTCCCTGCCATAATACACCTCTGCCTCTGCCATGTTATGATTAAAGCCTGATCATTCAAAATTAAGACGAAGCCTGATTCGTTATGCCGCCCTTATGACGGCTGGCCGGCCGGAACGCCGTAAGCATCGTTCAGCAGCCTGATTTTTTTGTCGACATACTCTTGATATGCCTCGTTGTAGAAGGAGGGCTCCTTCGGGTTCGGCAACCGTTCGATGCGCTGCTCGTAACCGTCCTCATGCTCGACCTTCGGATAAAGCACTTTGCTTACCGCGCCGCAGCCGAGTCCGATAATCGTCTGACGTTCTTCCATCATCAGAATGTTGTACAGACTCTCGAAGCCTTCGAGCGAATAGCCGACGTTCTCCTGATTGCCCAAAATGTTTTTCTGCCGGTACATATAATACGGCTTGTATCCGTACCGCTCCGTCCATTCGGAGGCTGCCTGGATCATCTCGGCTATTTCGTCCCGCTCCGCCACTTCGTACTCGCTTTTGTTCTTCGTCATCTTGGAAGCGCGCTTGAAGGAAAGCGTATGAACCGTCAGCGATTCCGGCAGCAGCTCGGCCGTTTGATCGAGTGTCCTCTGCAGCTCGGCCATTCCTTCGTTCGGCAGCCCGATAATCAGATCCATGTTGATGTTGTTCAACCCGAGCTTTCGCGCGAGCTTGAACTTGTCGATCGTTTCCGTCACCGTATGATGCCTTCCGATCGCATCGAGCGTCGCCTGCGTGAAGCTTTGCGGGTTAATGCTGATCCGGTCGACCTTCCAGCGTTTCATCACTTCGATCTTGTCTTCGGTAATCGTATCCGGACGGCCGGCCTCGACGGTAAGCTCGCGGACACGGTCCATCGCCGGGAACGATTCGTGCATCGTGACGAACAGGGCATCCATCTGCTCGCCCGTAATGCTTGTCGGCGTTCCTCCGCCCCAGTAAATCGTCGTTATGCCGACTCCGGCTTCCCGCATCCAGCGGCCCATCTCGCGAATCTCGTAATGCAGTCCTTCCAGAAACGCCTCGACGGACCCGTTGTTCCCCCGAATATCGTAGGCCGGAAATGTACAGTAAGCGCATTTGGTCGGACAAAACGGAATCCCGATGTAAATGCTGACTTCCCGGTCCAAATGGAACAGATCAGGGATCACTTTCAGTTGGCGTTCGGCTATTCCGGCGAGCAGCTCCACTTTCGGTTCGGTGACGAGATACTCGTCGCGCAGCGTCTGCTTGCAGCTTTCAATCGGTTGTTTCATCATCATGTTATGCATCAGCTTGGTCGGACGCACGCCGGTCAAAATCCCCCATGCCTGCTCCAGCCCGGTATACTCGCGAAGCACCTGCAGCAGCCCATAGCCGACCGACCGCTTGACGGTGCGTTTATGCCCGGCGTCCCGCGCATCCATCGCCCGCTCATGCTCGTTGTCGTAAACTGCTCCCGTCTCCCGGTCGGTCAGTTGGACCTTGGACCTGATCACACGCTTCGTTTCATCGGCTTCCACCTCAACGCGAACGTGCAGACGCGCATCGTCAGTTTTCTCGTGGACCGCTTCGACCTCTTCGAAAAAAAGCTTGCATATATGAAACAGCTCATTGGCCTGTTCACCGAAACCGAGACGCTCGAATTCGATTTTCAATGCATTCCATCCTCCGTTATTCGTCTGTGCGAGTCAGCCGCCGGATGCCGAAATAAATGCTTCGTCTCTTTTAAGACGGGACTGCCGCACAAGAAGTTTCAAATTGGAACAAAACTAGCAATAGTTTAGCATATTTGGCTGTCTAATGAAACAAACGGGCCGCTTTCGCTCAATCCACGAAAACGGCCCTTCTTTTGGGTCAGCGGAACGGTTTGCGCGCCGTCCGCTTCAATTGCTCGCTGGAAGAAGAGAATTCGGCACGGATTTCCGTATCGTCCATGCCGGACGATTGCAATGCCGCCGCCTCCGCCAGACCGCCGGAACCAAGTTGCAGCTCCGGCATCAGTAAGCTTTGTTCTTTCGGCGATCGGTACATAATAGGCATAGGCTCCTTAGATGTCGGGCAGCCCACAAGATGAAAACGTGCGCAGGCTTATCTCTCATTGTCCCCCGCCTGAGCCTTGCTTATTCCTACCTTTATCGGACTCTTAAGCCTGCTTGCTTTCGACGATGAGCGTGACCGGTCCGTCGTTGACGAGCGATACGTCCATCATTTCACCGAACCTCCCGGTCTCCACATGAAGCCCCGCTTCGCGAAGCATCCCGTTAAACCGTTCGTAAAGCGGCTCCGCAAGCTCGGGACGAGCGGCCGCCATGAAATTGGGCCGTCTTCCCTTCCGGCAGTCCCCGTATAAGGTGAATTGAGAGATGGACAGCACCTGGCCGCCGGTCTCAAGCACCGAATGGTTCATTTTCCCTTGCTCGTCTTCAAATATGCGCAAGCCCGATATTTTATCGGCAACGTAACGGACATCCTCCTCGGTATCGCCGTCCGCAATGCCGACGAGCAGCACCAAGCCGTGGTCGATGCGTCCTACCGTTTCGCCGTTCACCGTCACTTGTGCCGCTTTGCTTCTTTGCAGTACCACTCTCATGAACGTCCTGACTCCGTTTCAAAAATAAAATTTCCGGGCCTTTAAGCCTGCATAATGCGCTGTACCGAATAAACGTCCTTGATCCGCTTGATTTTTTCCACGACCGAATGAAGATGATCGATATTGCGGATCAGGATCGTCATGTGAATGACCACCATCTTATTTTTATCCGAGCGGCCGGAAACGGCGGAAATGACCGTTTTGCATTCCGATACGACCTGCAGCACTTCGTTCAGCAGTCCGCGCCGGTCGTGACCCGTAATTTCGATCTCGACATTGTAATTCGCTTCGACGTTGTCCGCCCACTCGACCTCGATCACGCGATTTCCTTCGTCGCTGCATTCCGGCGAAGGAATGTTCGTACAGTCCGAACGGTGAACGGATACCCCTCGGCCGCGCGTAATATACCCGATAATCACATCGCCCGGCACCGGATTGCAGCAGCGGGCAAACCGCACGAGCAGGTTGTCCACTCCTTTGACCCGGACCCCTCCGGTCGGTCGGCCTTTGCGCTCCTTATCGGACACCGGCGCTTTCATTTCCTTAACCTCGGACGTAAGCATCGCCTGCTGCTGGGCTTCCTCCGCTTCCCTGCGAACCTTCTCCGTCAAACGGGTTACGATCTGGGCCGCGGTTATACCGCCGAAGCCAACGGCCGACAGCATGTCCTCAATTTCGTTAAAGTTGAATTTTCGGGCGACCTCCAGCATCTCGTCATCTTTCGTCAGCGCAGGAACGTCATAGCCGAGCCGTTTCAGCTCGCGCTCGATCATTTCGCGGCCCTTGAGCACGTTTTCTTCGCGGCGCTCTTTTTTGAACCATTGGCGAATCTTGGTCCGGGCGTGCGACGATTGAGCGATTTTCACCCAATCCTGACTCGGTCCGTACGAATGCTTGGATGTCAAAATCTCGATGATATCGCCTGTTTTCAGCTTGTGGTCGAGCGGGACGATGCGACCGTTGACTTTGGCGCCGATCGTACGGTTCCCGACCTCCGTATGAATCCGGTAAGCAAAGTCGAGCGGGACCGAGCCCGCAGGCAGTTCGATGACTTCCCCTTTCGGCGTAAATACGAACACCAGATCGGAGAAAAAGTCCATTTTAAGCGACTCGACGAATTCCTGCGCATCCTGCGTATCGTTCTGGAGCTCTAAGATCTCGCGGATAAAATGCATCTTGTCTTCGTAGCTGCCTGACGGGACAGACGTGCCTTCTTTATAGGCCCAATGCGCAGCGACCCCGTATTCGGAGGTACGGTGCATCTCAAACGTGCGGATCTGAACTTCCAACGGTTCGCCTTTCGGACCGATGACCGTCGTATGCAGCGATTGATACATGTTCGGCTTCGGCATGGCGATATAATCTTTGAAACGGCCGGGCATCGGCTTCCACAGCGTATGGATGATCCCTAGCGTGGCGTAGCAATCTTTAATATTGTCGACGATAATCCTCAGCGCCAGCAGATCGTAGATTTCATTGAACTGCTTGCTTTTTACCGTCATCTTCTTGTAAATGCTGTAAATATGTTTGGGTCTTCCCGAGATGTCGCCGTCGATCCCCATCTCCTGCAGCTTCTCGCCTACCGACGCAATGACGTCGCTTAAGTATTGTTCCCGTTCGGCGCGCTTCTTCTGCATCAGGTTCACGATGCGGTAATATTGCTGGGGATTCAAGTATCGCAGGGCGATGTCTTCCATCTCCCACTTGATCGCCGATATCCCCAGACGATGAGCGATCGGACAAAAGATCTCCAGCGTCTCGTCCGCAATGCGCCGCTGCGCTTCTTCCGACTGGTGCTTGAGCGTTCGCATGTTGTGCAGACGGTCAGCCAATTTAATAAGAATGACGCGAATGTCCTGTGCCATGGCGACGAACATTTTGCGGTAGTTTTCGTTCTGGTGCTCTTCCTTGCTCTTGAATTTGATTTTCTCGAGTTTGGTGAGGCCGTCGACGATCATCGCACAGGTAGCGCCGAACTTTTCATGCACCGTTTCGAGCGATACCGTCGTATCCTCCACCACGTCATGGAGCAGCGCAGCAATGATGGAAGTCGTATCCATCTGCATGTTAACCAAAATGTCCGCTACGGCAAGCGGATGCAATATATAGGGCTCTCCGGATTTGCGCACTTGGCCATAATGCGCCTGATCCGCAAATTCATAAGCTTCCCGGATTCGTTTCAGGTCATTTTCTTTCACATATGTGGATGCCTTCGCAAGAAGCTGCTCTATCCCCATCCGTTCATCCATTCCCTTAATTCGATTTTAATTCATTATGCCCTTGAACCGGGGGCTGCGTCAAGAATTTGCGGGACAAACCGACATATTACGTGCAAAACGGACATTTGTACACGCTCAGCGTACGCTGACGGTTACAGATCCCGCAGCGCATCGGCTACCAGCCTTCGGCGTTCTTCAATGTACCTGCGAATCATCCATACTTCGCCCTCGAACTCGGAAACCGGCCATTTGCGAGTCGTATCCCGCACCACATAAGGTCTTATCTCGCTGTGCATGGCGTGGGCGACGGGAATGATTCTTCTTACCGTGAACGGGTCGCTCAGCATAGCCGCGAGCAGTTTTTTATAGTTCATCCGGACGGACGGAAATTTCAGCAAGGTACGGGTCAGCCGGTTATAACCCGTCACGCGCACCAAATCGCTGCCGCACGGTTTGCCGAAGCAGTTCCTCCCCCAGGTGCCTTCATAATCCCATGGAATGATTCGGTATTTATGTGACTTTCGGTGACGGTATATGGCATAGTTCTGATCGAATCCGTCATAATTTCCGGTTAAAACGGCCCCTGCCAACCAGCGGAGGTAATTGTCGATGTCCAAGCGAAGCTGCAGATAGGATAATAGCGCTTTAGAGCTGTCCGAGCCGAGCGTATTCAGCTTGCGGATAAACAACGTGAACTTGCTCTGGTCATCCGAGGACCCGATCATTTGCTTGTAGCCCGAAAACAATGAGGATTTTTTGCGGCTCGAATCGTTCGAATACAAGCTGAAGTTAGCATTGTCGTTTATCGCATAAAATAACGACTGAACCGAGATTCCCCGTCTTCGGAAAAAATAGTGGTCGACCCCTTCGATCTCCAGATACACCCCTAAATTTTGACTATTGAGACGCAGCAAACAATGTCTGGTTTCAGGACAAGGTACCCCGATCCACTCGAAAAAGCGAAACGATAAAGCATTCCGAATCAACGAAGGATCGTCGTACTCGGCATTATAATGGTACGTTTTCCCGCTGTAAAGCACTTCGTAGGAACGTTTCGGGTAGTCGCGCGTATGTCCGCCCCGGTAGCGAACCTTAATCTCCTTTTTTGTTCCTTCGGACACGATGCTTCCTTGAACGAAACGGTTGCTCCAGACATTTTTTTGCAGCTGTTTCAACTGCTGCTCGCCAATTACCAAGTGCCGCACAGGCAGTTCCGCAACCATCGACCTTCCGCCTTTCTCTACAAAGCAAAAAGCCTATCCTTGAGGATAGGCTTTTTGTGCTACTTTACGGTATGCGTCCGCAAACGCCCCAGTCACGGCATTCGCCTCTTGACCCGATCCATTCCGAATTAAGAGAAAGCGTCTGTAAACCTTGCTTCGATTCTGTGAATATATCAAATCAGGCTCGCTGCGTTAAACGAACATAGACAAACATTGCTTCTTGAAAAACGTGCTTTTTATCTTGTCCGTCATATCTATCAACAGCCTGGCATGGTAGATGCGGAAATTGCAAATCAACTAGATTTCAGACCATTCCAAACGATGCGAGATACATATAAATAAATTACAAATCACCGCTATCGGCAAATGAAAGGAGGCGGATGGCTATTCGTTAAGTTAGGGATTCAGTGATAAGCTGTCCGCAGGAAATCGATCCATCCTTTTTCCCACATGATGATAAGGGGGTGTTCATATGAAAACGATGCGCTCGTATATTAATCAATACGTCGAGTTGTCCGTTTCTGGCAAAAAGGATTTTATCCGAGGCTTGTTAATCGATATCGGCAGCGATATCATGGTTCTCCAAGATGAAGGACGATTTCTATACCTCCCGCTCCTGCATCTGCAGCAAATGTCTCTCTCCGTCAAACAAGAGGCAGGTGTGGAATTTTCGGGGAGTTCATGGGAACTGTCACAAGATTTATCGTATCGAAAAGTGTTGATGAACGCCAAAGGAACGTTTACAGAACTGTATATAACCGGTAATCAATCGATTCACGGGTACGTAACGAGCATTATGAACGATTTCTTCGTTTTCCAGTCGCCGGTCTTTCATTCCGTTTTGATCGCCATGCGGCATTTGAAATATTTGATTCCGTACGGCCCGAATGCAACGCCTTATGCCATGAATCCGTCTTCTTTTCCGGTCAGCATACCGAACATGGCTCTGGCGAGAACGATCGATCAGCAATTGAAAAAATTAGAAGGGGAGTTCGTCGTATTGAATCTGGGTGAAAACCCCGGCAAGATAGGCCTGTTAAAAGCCGCCGACACCCCCATTATCGAGCTCATTACTTCCGGCGGTGCGTCGATGTTCATGCATATCGATCATGTCAAAACGGTCCACTGCCCTTAAGCTGCGGCGAGCCTCGGAATAATGAGAAAGGCGACCCTAAGGAATTCTTCCTTAAAGGTCGCCTTTTCTTATGAACAAGATTAATACTGCACGAGCGAAACTACTTCGATCCCGTCCAGCTTCTCCCGTCCGTTAAGCTCCAAAAGCTCGATCAGGAACGCCGCCCCAATCACTTCTCCGCCCAACTGCTTGACCAAGTTGATCGAGGTTGCAATCGTGCCCCCTGTGGCCAGCAAGTCGTCGGCGATCAGCACTTTTTGGCCCGGAGCAATCGCATCGTTATGCATGGCAAGCTTGTCTTTGCCATACTCCAGCGCGTAATCCGCTTCAATCGTCGCCCCCGGCAGCTTTCCGCTTTTGCGGATCGGCACGAAGCCGACTCCCAGTGCGATCGCGAGCGGAGCGCCGATCACGAAACCGCGCGCTTCCGGTCCGGCGATGCAATCGATCTCTTTGTCCTTCAAACGGCGGGCAAGCTCTTCAATAACGGCTTTGTAGGCTTGGCCGTCTCTCAGCAATGTCGTGATGTCCTTGAAGCTGATCCCCGGCTGCGGGAAGTCATCGATAACGCGAATATAATCTTTGAAGTTCATACTATTTCCTCCATCATGGAATGGTTTGGTCCCGGTCCCTTCAGAAGCTTCGAACGAAGCTCCTTTGCGGAGCAGTACAGAAGCTCCTGTTCTACGTCCGGCCGTTTCGAACGGCTGCGGTAAAGCAGCGATGCGGATAAATCTTTTTTCTCGGAGGAGGGCACAACCCTGTACCCCTCCCCTTCCGGCTCGATCAAACCAAGCTCGGTAAAAACGTCCAATATAAAAAGGGCGAGATGCGGCGAGAGCGCGCAACGTCTTGCAATCGCCTGAACAACCTGGCCGCCTGCAGACCGGTTCGCGGCTTCAGGCCGCAATGCCATGACGGCGCCGTATACGGCTTTGAACATCTCACGGCCCGGCATGATGCTGCCTTGCTTATCCTCTTCGGTGCCTCCGAACGCAGCGTAATACCGCTGCGTCGAGGACGCTTCGGCGGCCAGCGCGTGCAGCTGCTCCATCCTCTGAGGGAGGGAGTACATGAATACGTCCGAAGCCTCCGATAACGCCGTAAGTCCCGCGCGCTCGTTCGCAGGCCGAAACCGGCCGTGAATGTCGGCACACCACAGCGTGTATCGGTCAGAAGGCGATTGGAGCGGAGCCGGAATCGCCTCACCAAATACGATTACGGCAGGCAAAGAGCTATGCTGTCCCGCATGAGGCCGTTCAAGCCGTTCGCACAGCTCCGCCAGCTTTTTTTCCGGCTTCGGAGCCCCTCGCCAATCGAACAGCTGTATTTCCGGCACACGCACGTCCTGGATCATAATTTGCGGACGGCGCACTCCGTTCCATTCGTTGATGGATAGCTCTCCAAGCACTTCAAGCTGTGCCGATGGCGATATCCATTCCGCCAAAGAAGCTTTGCCGAACCCGACCCCATCCATAGCGGCCGCCGTCTCATCCTGCGCGGAACGGAGAGACAGCTTCAAATGCTGCTGCTCCTTGCCCATCGTGCGCATGTCATTTAAAGCAAGATCGCCGAATACGAAACGTGGAGACGGGTTCCCCATCCCGAACGGTCCAAGCCGTTCCAGCTGTCCAATGCTTTCCAAGGTTACGTCGCTGAAATCGCAGACCAGATCCGCATCCAGCTGCGGTATGTAATCGTCCGGCGTCAGCCACTCTTTCGCCAGCTGCTCCAACCGAAGGCCGAGTTCCGGCAAATGAGCCCTCGCAAGCGTCATGCCAGCCGCCATCGGATGACCGCCATAATGATCCATGATATCGGAGCAGTGCGTTAAGGCGCGGTACATGTCGAAGCCGGCGATCGAACGCGCAGAGCCTTTGGCCATGCCGGTTTCCGGATCAATGCCCAAAATAATGGTCGGCCGGTAAAAGCGGTCGACGATCTTGGAAGCAACGATGCCGATCACACCGACGTTCCACTCTTCGTGAGCCAGTACGATAGCATCGGGCAGTCCGCCGCTCGCTTTGCGTTTTTCGACCATATCTACGGCCTGTTTGGCCATTTCGTCGACAATGCGCTGCCGTTCCTTGTTCAGCTGATCCAGCTCGAATGCCAGCTGATCCGCTTCCTGCTCGCTCGTCGTCGTCAGCAGCCTGACCGCCGTATCCGCGCTGAGCAGACGGCCGCTTGCATTGATGCGGGGCGCCAGGGCAAACCCGATATGCGTAGAGGTTACCTCCCGAACCGGAATGCCGGCTATTTCCAGCAGTGATCGAATACCATAATTCGATGTCGATCTCATCCGTTCCAAGCCCTGCTTCACGATGATCCGATTTTCGTCCGTCAGCAGCATGAGATCGGCCACCGTACCGATGGCGGCAAACTCCAGCAGCTCCTCGGGCCAACGGCCGAGCAGCGCTTGTGCGAGCTTAAGGGCGACGCCTACCCCTGCAAGCTGCTTGTAAGGGTATGGACAACCCGGCTTTTTCGGGTTGATCAATACGTAAGCTTCCGGGAGTACCTCCGGCGGTTCATGGTGATCCGTAACGATGACATCGATCCCCAGAGCGTTCGCATGCGCGATTTCCTTCACCGCGCTAATGCCGGTATCGACCGTCACGATCAGCCCGACGCCCTGTTCCTTCGCCGCATCAAGCGCAGCGGTATTGAGACCGTAGCCTTCGTGAACGCGATGCGGAATGTAATAATCGAACGTGCAGCCGAGCTGCCGCAGCAGATGAACCATCAGCGTCGTGCTGCTGACACCGTCCGCATCGTAATCGCCGTAGATGCGAATATGTTCCCCGGTGTCGATCGCTTTTCGAATGCGCTCCACCGCTTGTTCCATACCATCTAAAAGGAACGGATCGTACGTCTGATCCGTTCCTCCGTTTAAAAAATGAGCGGCTTGCGTGGAATCTGTTATTCCCCGGACAACGAGCAGTCTTGAAATGATCGGCGGCAGATTAAGCTCCTCCGCCAACCTTTCAGCCGCATTGCCGTCTGCCGCGCCGATATTCCATCTTGCCTTCGCCTGAAGCATGACGGCCGTTCCCCCTATTCCTCTTAATGAAGCACCGTGGGCATATCGTCAGGCTCCGAATCCGCACTCTTGTACGGATAACCTGCATCGTACGGATTGACGTGAACGAACACGTCGGAAACGTGCAGGAACCGTTTCATGAGCGTATGCTTGACGATTTTGGCAATATCATGCCCTTCCTGGATCGAGATACGCGGATTGACGCTGATTTTCACGTCGACAATGACATAATGACCATGTTCCCGCGCCCGCAGTTGATCCACGGCAATTACGCCTTTAATGCGCTGTACCGTTTCAAGCAAATCTGCCGCATCTTCTTGATGCAGTACATGATCCATCGTGCTGTGAACCGAATCCATCAATAAACGGTATCCCATTCGAAGCACCATGACCGCAACGACCAGACCCGCAATCGGGTCCAAGTAATACAGGTAAGCATTTCCGAAATAGGAACCGAGCATCGCGCCCCCGACCCCGACAAAAGCGGCAATCGAAGAATAAACGTCGGAGCGGTGCTCCCAAGCGTTAGCGATCAGGGCTTGACTAGCCAGCTTCTTCCCAAGCCGGAACTTGTATTGAAACATCGCTTCTTTGACAATGATGGACAAGATGAGCACCGTCAGCGCGAAGCCTTCCGGCGGTTCGTGCACGCCGCCATAGATCGATTTCGCTGCCGAAATGCCGATTTCCACGCCGACCACAAGCAGCAGTACCGATAAAACAATGGCCGCTATCGGCTCCGCCTTGCCGTGTCCGTACGGATGATCTTCGTCAGGGGGCCGCTTGGCCGCGCGGAGCCCGACCAGCACCGCAACCGAGCCTATGACATCCGACGCCGAATGGAACGCATCGGCCATTAATGCTTTACTGTTGGCCATATAGCCGGTTACGCCTTTCAGAAGGGCCAGGGCAAGATTTCCTGCTATGCCGATCCATGCGCCCGCTGCCGCTTGCTTGTAACGTTCCTCCGTCATGGGCCACTCCTCCATGAGATTGATAGAAAGGCCGCGGAAACTTGCCGTTTCGCGCGGCCGGCCGCAGATGAACCATGGCTTCGGTAAAAGCGGTTCTTACGCTTTCGCTGCAGAGCTCTTTTTCGAGCCGATCGATTTACTTTTCAGATCGTACCATAGCGGACCTGCAATAAAGATGGAAGAATAAGCGCCGCTGGTCAGACCGACGATCTTCGCAAGCGCGAAGAGCTGAATGGAAGGACTGCCGAGCACAAGCAAACAAACGGCGGCAATCAATACCGTAAGGACCGTATTGATATTCCTTGTCATCGTCTGCCAGATACTGTCGTTCAATAAGGACGCCAAATCGTCCGGCGTCTTCAGCTTGGCAAAGCGCAGATTTTCGCGAACCCGGTCAAAGACGACGATTTTATCGTTAATCGAATAACCGATCGTTGTAAGCACGGCAGCCATAAATGGCAAGTTCACTTCCAGCCGGAATATCGCGAACACGCTGATGACCAAAAAGGCGTCGTGCAGAATCGCAATAATCGAGGCAATCGCGAACCGCCACTCGAAGCGGATCGTGACATAGAGACAAATGGCCAAGCTGGCTACCCCGATCGCGATGAGCGCTTTATTGCGAAGCTCCAGCGCCATATCCGGCGTAACGGTATTGACTTCCTGCGATACGCCGTCGCCGTAGGTTGCCTTGAATTTTTCCTGAATCTGCTTCAGGGTTGCTTCGGGCAAGATGTCGTTAAATCTCATGGACAGGCGATTGTTGTTGTCCCCGCCAAGGGTCATCACACCGGCTTCGACGCCGACGCTTTTCAGCAGCTCTTCGGCTTTGGCCTTATCCATCGCTTGTCCGGCCGAGATGTCCATCGACGTACCCGCCCGGAATTCTACTCCGTAGTTCATACCGCTAACCGACAACACAACGGCGCCGACAATACAGATGAGAAGCGAAATGATATAGAATGTTTTGCGATGTTTGACAAAATCAAAAAGTATTTTAGTTTTAGAGTTCACGGATTTCCGACTCCTTTACGCCAAAGTAGACCGGCTTCTTGAACAAATTGCTTCGGATGAGCAGCAAGGTCAAAAACCGCGCAAAGAAGACGTTCGTGATCACACTAAGCACGATGCTGAGCATCGTCGTAAGCGCAAATCCGCGGATGGCTCCGTTACCGATGTAAAATAATACAAAGCCGGAAATGATGTTCGTAATATTGGCATCCATAATCGTTCTGAACGAATGCTTCGAACCCGCCTTCATCGAGGAAAGAATGCTCTTGCCGCTGCGGATTTCCTCTTTGATCCGCTCCGCGGTAATGATGTTCGCATCGACCGCCATCCCGATACCGAGAATAAACGCCGCGATCCCCGGGAGCGTCAGCGTCGCGTTAATCCAGTCGAAAACGACGAGCAGCAGCCAGGAGTAGGTGATGATCGAGATCGAGGCGACGAGGCCCGGCACCCGGTAAAAAATCAGCATGAAGAGCAGGATCAGCACGGAACCGACAAGGCCGGCTTTAACCGTTTCCTGCAGGGACAATTGGCCAAGCGTAGCGCCTACGCTCTGCGTATATTTCTCGGTAAGCTTCAACGGAAGCGCGCCGAGGTTGATCGTGTCTTTCAGCTTGTTAGCTTCGTCATACGTATAATTGCCTGAGATCGTTGCTTTGCCGTCGGTTAGCACCTGCTGTACGATCGGCGCGGACAGCTGGGTCTCGTCCAAATAAATGGCAAGCGGTTGACCAAGCAGCTTCTCCGTGACCTTGCGGAATTTCTCTTTATCCTTGACTTCGATCGAAATCATAGGACGGTTCTGTTGGTCGAAACCGACTTGGGCGGCGCCTTCTACGAAGTCGCTCCCCAGCATTTCCTTCGTGCCGTCCGGCCCGCGGAACGTGAGCTGCGCAGGCTCTTTGATGATCTTTCTAACTTCCTCTTCGTTCGACACCCCGGCCAGTTTCACACGAATCCGGTCGCTTCCCTCGGTTGTCACTTCCGGCTCTGCAATTCCGAGACTATCGGCCCGTTTCTCCAGACTGATCGCGGTTTGCTTGAGCGACTCGGGGGTGACCGGCTTCCCGGGCTCAATCGGCTCCACAACGTACAGAATCTCAAAGCCGCCTTTCAAATCAAGCCCCAGCTTCACTTGTTTGACAAGCTGCGGACTCGTCACTCCGATCGCAGCAAAGACGATCAGCACGATAGCGAAAAAAGCGACGATTCTTTTGATGTCCATAAAAGTCTCCTTCCATACTCAATATTCCTATTATACCTACGTGCGAAAAACGAGTCAATTTGCCTCTTTTTTCCTTTCTGTAAAGATGCGCGCAAAAAAGAAGCCCGGTCGCTAGCGATGGGCATCCTTGTATATGCTCATGGTCATCCAGTTCATGAACTGCGTCGCCTTCAAAGATAAAATATCGTTGACGATCCGGTGCAGCGGAGGAACGCCGGTCTTATGGTATTTGTCGCTGACGCACTCCCATATTTCCTCTCCTGTCACCTGCTCGTAACCGATCATGCGGAACTCCTCAGCTTTGCTCCGGCAAATCTCCTCGATCACCCGGCTGAGCTCCTCGTCATTCATAGGCTCTTCTTCCGGTTCGGGGTCCGGCTCCGATTCCATGTGCTTCATCCAAAGCTCCGGCAGATCGCCCGCTTCGGGTTCGCACTCCTCGTCGTATTCCTCAGCCACAGCTGAACCAATCTCCTGTTGAGGCTCATCCCGCTTCGGATCGACCGCTCCTTCTTCCTCAAGCGAATGCGAGGCTGGAATCTTCTCTTCCGCCAACGAATTCTGCGGGTGATCGCCGTTCTCCCTCTCCGAGTAAAAAAGTTCCATATAAGGGATCGGCTCCGTATGCGGCTTTTCGGCTGCAGCTTCCCCCGACCCGTCTTCTTCCGGATTCCGAGACTCAGAGCTGCCCGTATGCCCGGCTTCCGGCCCCGCTTCCGGAGCGGAGGCGGCGTCGTGCTCCAATCCCGCTTCCATGGCATCCGGACCCTTGCCGTCGCTGCGATCTTGTTTCCAACTGTCGTTTTCCATCTTGCAACCCTCCCGCGTGCGCAGCCTCGTTATTGTACCTATTCGCTGTACCCGAGCGTTTTCCTGCCGTTCGTGCCTGCGGCGCGCTCTAAAAATTGTTGCATGCTCTTGGACAGGTTGTGCATATCCATTAATAACGCACGGGAATACAAGCCCATCCAGGAAGAAAGAAGGTCGGTCCCTTGACAAAACAATCGTTTATCCAAGGAACGCTCATCCTCCTTGCAGCAGGCATTGTCAACCGCATCCTCGGCTTCATTCCCCGGATTACGCTTCCGCGGGTGATCGGTGCGGAAGGAATCGGCCTTTATCAAATGGGATGGCCGTTTCTCATCGTCATTCTTACGATCGTCACTGGAGGCATCCCGGTCGCTGTTGCCAAATTGATCGCGGCGGCTGAAGCCGAAGGCAACACGGCCCGGGTCCGCACGATCTTTCGGGTAGCGCTTGCGCTATCGACCGTCATCAGCTTGGTCTTCACGGCCGTCATCGTCCTCGGCGCCCGCTGGATTACCGACCATCTGTTCACGGACCCCCGGGTATACTACACGTTCCTGTGTATGACGCCGATCATCCCTCTCGTCGGCATATCGGCCGTATTCCGCGGGTATTTTCAAGGCCGGCAGGACATGATTCCGACGGCGCTGTCCCAAGTGGTCGAGACGCTTGTGCGCATCGTTACCGTGCTCGCCTTTGCATTCATGCTGCTGCCTTACGGCATCGAATTTGCCGCCGCGGGAGCGATGATCGGCGTCACGGTCGGCGAGTTGTGCGCCCTGCTCGTTCTGGTGCTGCTATACCGGCATAACCGGTCGCAGCGGCTGGCGCTTCACCGGGCAAAGACCGGAGCTCGACGGTCGCTCAACCGCTTCGAGAGCCTGAAAAGTCTTCTGGAGTTGGCCGTTCCCGTCACCGGAAGCAAGCTGGTCGGCTCCGGTTCGTATTTTCTCGAATCGATTCTGATTATTCAAAGCCTCGCTGTCGCAGGCGTGGCAACCGGTGTGGCGACGGCGCAGTACGGAGCATTGCAAGGCATGATTATTCCGGTGCTGATGCTCCCTAGCGCCCTTACTTTTTCCCTCGCGGTCTCGCTTATCCCATCCTTATCCGAGGCGGCGGCCAAGAACGACATGAAAACGATCCATATGCGGCTGCACCAATCGTTGAAGCTTGCCTTGGTGACGGGCGCCCCCTTTGCCGTATTGATGTATGTGCTGGCAGAGCCAATTTGCCAGTATATGTACGGGCAGCCCGGGGTCGGGGCCATGCTTCGGATGATGGCGCCCGCAGCGCTTTTCATTTATTTTCAGGCGCCGCTGCAATCGACTCTCCAAGCGCTCGAAAGACCCGGAAGCGCATTGATCAATACGCTCGTCGGGTCCATCGTTAAGTTGACGCTGATTTATTTTTTGGCCAGCCGTCCGGAATTCGGCATCTTGGGTGCGGTTGTCGCCATCAGCGTGAATATCATGCTCGTTACCCTGCTGCATTGGAACAGCGTCGTGCGCTTGCTTCAATTTCGCATGCAAAC
The DNA here is from genome assembly GCF_001399685.1 of Paenibacillus sp. A3. Taxonomy (GTDB): domain Bacteria; phylum Bacillota; class Bacilli; order Paenibacillales; family NBRC-103111; genus Paenibacillus_G. The sequence goes on along the minus strand of NZ_JTHN01000182.1, from coordinate 11,415 downwards.
CGGGGATTTCCTGAAAGTCGGAATAAGTATGGCGGTCGCCGGCTTCGCCAGCTATGTCGTGATGTATACGCCTTGGATTGCCAGCGGCTTTACGCGTTTTTCCTTTTCCTGCCTGACGGGGGTAGTCATTTATCTGCTGATCGCCATGCTGCTTAAACTCATTAACCGCGACGACGTTTTCCGCATTTTATGGCTTGGCAAACGGTTTGTGAAATAACGCAGGCGCCAGCTCATCTTTTTTTGTCGATAAACCAGCGGCCCCGATGATCGATGGAACAAAAAAATACGTCCTTGAAATCTTTGACTCCCTTATCCTGAAGCTGGCTCTTGAGCCAAAACCGGGTTTGGCCAAGCTTGGTCAAGTTTTCGTCCTGTACTTTACCGTCCATAATCAGCGGCAAAGGAAGTCCTTCGTAACGAAACGACGCCGGCTCTTCGGGAGATCGTTCCGCCTCTTGATTCTTTTCGACCACGGTCAGCTTACCGGACGATTCGAGAAGGGCGAATTCCACATCCGCAAGGTTTGTCACTTTGTTCTCTCTCAATTGCAGCAGCAGATCGTCCAAATTGTAAAGTTGACGCTTCATTTCCTTCTGATTCAGCTTGCCGTTCTGAATAATGGGGGAAGGCTTGCCTTCGAACAAGCGGCGCAGCTTCTCGTTTTTCAACGAAACAAAAGCAATGGTCAATTGAATTACGACCAGCGTTGCCATGGGAAGGATGCCTTCAAGTAAAGGCTTCTTCATATCCTCCAGCACGAACACGGCAATTTCCGCGATCATGATGGAAATGACAAGATCAAAGACGGACAGCTTGCCAATCTCCCTTTTTCCCATAATGCGCAGGGTAAAAAATACGATCACATAGATCAGGATGGTGCGAAAAAAAAGCGGCAGTAGATCCATGGACTCGGCCTCCCCGAATGCAGTTCAATGGCTATTGTAGCCCCGGGGAACGATTGTCATGCGGGTGAATTGCTGGTAACAAATCGATGGTTCCGCAGCCGAAGTAGCTGTACTATTTCGGTGTACATGCCCATACAATGGAAAATAGAATGGCTTGGAACAGGAGGTCAAGAGGGATGATGAAAAGTTCGCCCTTATTTGCCGGATTAGTATATGCCGTAGCATTCATGCTTGCCGGGACGCTTCTCGCTTCGCTTGTACTGCTCGGAACAAATATTCCGGAAAAATCTTGGCTGGGCGCGACGCTGTTTATTCATGGAGTCGCCATGCTGGTGGGGGGTGCGGTGTCGGGCAAGCGCAGCGGCAGCAAAGGCTGGTACCACGGAGGAATGTTGGGGGGAATGTATACTTTAGTCGTATGGATCATCGGGTTTCTGGCTTATGATGCAGGTTTTTCCAAGGAGATGCTGGGGCTTGCTGTTGTAGCTTTGCTGGCCGGGGCGCTAGGCGGGATGATCGGCATCAATTTGAAGAAATGAACCGGACCGCCTATCCAATCGAACACAGCTCCCTCCGTACGGAACGGAAACAAAAAAGCGAGATCTCTTGAACCCGCCGGAATCCGGATGGTGCGAGACCTCGCTTGTTTGCGTTTGCAGCGAAGCGTTAGGGGATGAATTACTTTCCTTCGGAAGCTGCCCCCGAAGACGTTACCGTATTAATCGCCGAACGTTCGAAGGTCAGCTTCGTGACGTCGTTCACTCTCAGGACGACCGTATCGTCCGTAAGCTCCAGGATCGTGCCGTGCAGGCCCCCGATCGTAACGATCTTATCCCCTTTTTTCAAGTTGCTCAGCATCATGTTGCGAGTCTTTTGACGTTTTTGCTGAGGGCGGATAAGCAAGAAATAAAGCACGACGAACATCAGGACGAGCGGGCCGTAAGTCACGAGATAACCCTCGATCCCCGGAGCCGCCGCCGTTTCATTTGCCGCTAACCACATTTGTCTGATTCCCCCCTTTCTACAGACTTTCTCTATGTATACCCATTGGTAAGTCCGGCGAACCCCAAGCGGCTGCGCTCAAGATTCACCGGTCTTTTAGAACCCTTTGCTGTTCTCGTCGATGCCGTATTTCGCGAAAAATTCGTCGCGGAAGTCAAGCAGTCGGTCTTCCCGGATCGCTTGACGCACCCCGCGCATCAGCTCCAGCAGGAAATGAAGGTTATGGTATGTCGTCAGCCGGATGCCGAATGTTTCGTCGGCTTTGATCAGATGGCGGATGTAAGCCCGCGAATAGTGACGGCATGTATAGCAGGAGCACTCCGGATCAAGCGGACCGAAGTCTTCGGCAAACTTCGCATTGCGGACAACCAGCCGGCCTTCGCTCGTCATGACGGTGCCGTTGCGGGCAATACGCGTCGGCAGCACGCAGTCGAACATGTCAATGCCGCGGATCGATCCTTCTACCAAGGCGTCGGGCGACCCTACCCCCATCAGATAGCGCGGCTTATGGGCAGGCAGATAAGGAACGGTGTAGTCGAGCACCTCATACATTAGATGTTTCGGCTCGCCTACGCTGAGTCCCCCAATAGCATACCCCGGGAAATCCATGGAAGTCAACTCAAGCGCGCTCTGCTTGCGCAAATCCTCGTACATGCCGCCTTGGACGATCGCGAATAACGCCTGATCGTTCGGCCGGGCATGGGCTTTCAGACACCGTTCCGCCCAGCGGGTCGTCCGTTCGAGCGATTGCTTGGCGTAGCTGTGCTCCGCCGGATAAGGCGGGCATTCGTCGAAGGCCATCATAATATCCGAACCGAGCGCATTTTGAATCTCGATCGATTTCTCCGGCGAAATAAACAGCTTGTCCCCGTTCAAATGGGAGCGGAACTGCACGCCTTCCTCGCTGATTTTGCGCATCTCGCTCAAGCTGAACACTTGAAAGCCCCCGCTGTCCGTCAGAATCGGACGATCCCAGTTCATGAAGCGGTGCAGTCCTCCCGCCTTCTTCACAGTCTCATGGCCGGGACGGAGGAATAAATGATACGTATTGCTCAAAATAATATGCGCATCCATCTGCTTCAGCTCTTCGGGGCTCATCGTCTTCACGGTAGCCTGGGTGCCGACGGGCATAAAAGCCGGTGTTTCGATCACCCCGTGAGGCGTATGCACCCGACCCAGCCTCGCGCCGGATTGCTTGCAGGTCTTGATGTGCTCATAGGTAACGGCCAATCCAATCACTTCTTTCTCTTCCGGTCAATTTTTCCTTATTTAATGAATGAACATCGCGTCGCCGAAGCTGAAAAAGCGGTACTCCCGCTCGACGGCTTCGCGGTAAGCGGCAAGCACGTTCTCCCGCCCTGCGAGCGCGCTGATCAGCATAAGCAGCGTCGATTTGGGCAGATGGAAGTTGGTTAGCAGCGCATCGACGATGCGGAACCGGTAGCCCGGATAAATGAAAATTCCGGTCCAGCCGCTCCCCGCTTGCAGCATGCCATCTTCACCCGCTGCCGTTTCCAGCGTCCGGGCCGAAGTCGTCCCTACAGCAACCACCCGTCCGCCTTTTCGCTTGACGGCATTGACAAGATCTGCGGTTTCTGCGGGTACTTCGTAATACTCTTCGTGCATCTCGTGCTGTTCGACGGTCTCAGCCCCGACGGGACGGAACGTTCCTAGTCCAACATGCAGCGTAACATACGCTAATTGTATCCCTTTTTGTTCCAGCCGATTCAAATATTCCTGCGTGAAATGAAGCCCCGCCGTAGGCGCCGCGGCCGAGCCTTGGTGCTTCGCATACACCGTCTGGTACCGCTCGCGCTCCGGCAGCTGCTCTTTAATATACGGCGGCAGCGGCATATGTCCCAAGCGGTCGAGCAGCTCGTTAAAAATGCCTTCGTAGCTGAAGCGCAGCACCCGGCTGCCCATGTCGCCTTCGGATTCGACGGTTGCGACAAGCAGCGGCGGCTCCGCATCTGCGTCCGCTTCGGACGGAGCACCGCCCCCAAAATGCAGCACGGTCCCGGTCTTCAGACGCTTTGCCGGACGGACGAGCGCTTCCCAGCGGTCCCCTTCAAGCTGTTTGAGCAGCAGCACTTCGGCTTTGGCACCGGTGTCCGCTTTCACTCCGAACAGCCTCGCCGGAATGACCCGCGTATCGTTTAGCACGAGTACGTCTCCCGCCTCAAGATACCGTTCCAATTGTTCAAACTGATGGTGACCGATTTCCCCCGTTCGTTTATCCAGCGTGAGCAGGCGCGAGGCCGTCCGGTCCGGAAGCGGCGTCTGCGCAATGAGCGATTCGGGTAAATGGTAGTCGAACAAGTCCACTTGCATGATACGTTTCATCCTTCTGTAGGTTTCATATTTAGTTCAACTTTTTTATGCTTTGCAGCGCTCAAGGAGCGGCTTTCTGAATCGAGACGCCCGTGTAATACGTCAGCAAAATTTTCTGGTAATCGTAACCAAGCTCGGCATAGCCTTTGGCACCCCACTGAGACATCCCCAGCCCGTGGCCGTAGCCGGTGCCTTTGAAAATAAACTGCGTGTCCCGAGTAGCTAGCCGCACTTTGCCTTGCGCATTCATCATAAAGAGCTGATTATCGGTTTGTTTTCCCTTTCCGCCGCTGCCTGCAACAACGACGGGCTGAGAGGCCGAGGTCTGGCTTCCCGTCGCCCCCCCTGCTCCCAATATAGTATAGCGTCCCGTTTCTTCAATATCAAACCGGGTGCTGGGCAAGCCGCCGAGCATCGTGCGGAGCGAATCCGGATAAGCGGCTTTGAGCGGCTGTCCGTTCGCCGTCACTTCCATCGCGCGGCCGGACGCTCCTCTTTTCGATACTTCAAGCCGGTTTAACGCCCCGCCGGTATAAGACGCGCCAAGTTTTTCTTTTAATTTCGCCGCATCGTAGGGCCCGCGGACCCAGGAGTAAGCGTTCGATTCGATCTCTTGATCGATCACGACGAATCGGTCCCCGATGTCCACCTTGAACGCAGTCGGGTTAGTCGCATTGTCTACGTAGGGGGCCGGCCGGACGCTCACGCCGGTTGCCGTCGACTCGTAATAAGGCAAGCCGGCCGGATTTTTTTGCCCCGTCGCCCTTGCGTAGTCCGAGTGAATGTAACCGGTATTACCATTCGGCAGAACGATCCGGTACCACGCTTTCTTGCCTGCCTGAGCTCCTTCGTCCGGGGATTTCTGGCTCTTCAAGTACGCCACTTCGTTGCCCCACACTTCCGTCGGAGCTGCGGTCATCCCCCCTGCATTGGAGTAAAACAGCGGATTGATCAACCCGTTCTTATCTACGATCACTTCGCCTTGCGTCGCTTGCACCGCTTGCTGCGCGGCGGCGAACTCTCCCGCCACTCCTTTATACGCTTGATCCGTGGTCGTGTCGGTGACGTGGGCGATCTGGTATTTGACGCCCTGCTTGAGCGCAAACGTGCGCGCGGCGACAGACTGCGCCTTCAGGGCTTCCAAAGGCCATTCTTTACTCATCTCGGAGCCGAGGACCGAAACGAGATACTGCTCAAAAGGCAGCTCGTTGACGACGGCCAGCTTGCCGTTGAGCCGGGACAGCTCAATCCCCCCGCGATAGGCGCGCTCGGACCGCTCGCGAACGGTGACGCCGCCCTGCGCATCCGACGCCGCAGCCCACAGCTTTGCTCCGCCGCTGAAGGCGAAGGCCGCCAGCGGTCCGCCGGCTCTTTCGCCGCCCATGTCAAGCTCGCTGCGCTTCAGCACGTAGCTTTGTGCAGCATCCACCGGCGTAAGCGCCACGGTCGGCAGCGCGGCTGCAATCTGCGCCTTCAGCGCCTGCAGCGCCGCGTTGTCCGCAGCTTCGCCGACGAATACGGCGTAGCCGGCTTCGGTCAGCGCCACGTCGGCGTCGAAGCCCGACTGCGACAGCGCTACCGCTTGCGCATTCGCCTCCGCTTCACCGGCGAAGCTGCCCGCGCTCCAGCGCAGCGGCCCGCTGACGGTAGCGCCAGACTGGCCTGCGGCGGCCGACGCTGCCGCTTCCTTCGTGGCGAACGGGCCCACATAGGCCCGATACGCCGACTGCCCGCGCTTCACGCGCTGTACTACGCCTGCAGCGGTCCCTCCAGTCGTGAGCTTCTGCGCCTGCGAACGCGCGGCCGTAACGTCGCCCGTCTCGGGCAGCTGCGCGTAATAGCCGTCCGCATAAACGCGAACCGGCGTTTTTGCCGCCGCTTGATGGACGGACTTCACTCCGGCTGCCCCGCGCAAGCCGAGCTGCAGGCCGGTGTCTGCCGACAGCGTCACTGCGGCGGCCGGAGTAACATATTTGCCTGTATCGATAAATAAAGCGACACGAATATTGTCTAGCTTCGGCACCGATACCGCGGCATAAGCAGCAGGTATCATGTCTCCTTCCGGTCCCGCCAAGCCGATGGCTGCCGCAAGCAGCAGCGCTGCCGGCATCTTCATTCCTGATCTTAAGCGACGCGCCGCCCGCCCCATGGGAGCTTGTCCCATCCGGTCGAGCGGCCGTTTCGTTTCATGCATAAACCGCCGATTCCCCTCTCTTGACGGAACCGCCGATCCCCTTCCGCTTAAGAGCGGCTTGGCATCGGCAGCCCGAGATGTTTGCACGCGCTCGGCGTTACCATCCGTCCCCGCGGCGTCCGCTGCAAAAATCCGATTTGCAGCAAATACGGCTCGTAGACGTCTTCAATAGTCTGACTTTCCTCTCCGATCGATGCGGCAATCGTATCAAGCCCGACCGGACCGCCCTGAAAGCTCAAAATGATGGCCCGCAGCATCTTATGATCGATCTCGTCGAGTCCGAGCGGATCGACTTGAATGCTCGATAGCGCCGCCTGCGTAATGTCGAGCGTAATGATGCCGTCGCCCTTCACCTGGGCAAAGTCGCGCACCCGCTTGAGCAGCCGGTTTGCGATCCGCGGCGTCCCGCGCGAGCGCATCCCGATTTCCCGGGACGCTTCGCCTACGATCTGCACCTGCAGCAGATCGGCGGTGCGGCTGACGATATAAGACAGCTCGTCGACCGTGTAATACTCCAGCCGGCTGACGACGCCGAACCGGTCGCGAAGCGGCGCCGAAAGCAGCCCGACGCGCGTTGTCGCGCCCACCAGCGTAAACGGCGGCAGGTCGAGCCTCACCGAACGGGCGCTCGGCCCTTTGCCGATGATGATATCGAGAGCGTAATCTTCCATCGCCGGATACAGCACCTCTTCTACCGTTCGGTGAAGCCGGTGAATCTCGTCGATGAAGAGCACGTCATTTTCCTGCAGGTTGGTCAAGATGGCCGCGAGATCGCCCGGCCGTTCGATCGCCGGTCCCGAGGTCGTGCGCAGATTGACGCCGAGCTCGTTAGCGATAATATTCGAAAGCGTCGTCTTGCCAAGGCCCGGCGGTCCGTACAGCAGCACGTGATCCAGCGCTTCCTTGCGCATTTTGGCCGCTTCGATATATATTTTCAAATTTTCCTTCGCCTGGGCCTGACCGATATATTCAGCCAAATACCGCGGACGAAGGCTGAACTCCATCCCTTGATCCTCCATCATCAGATGCGCCGAGATGATGCGGTCTTCCATGTTGTGCCTCTCCTTCCTGTCGGCTGTCCGCCAAGACGGACGCCGCCTGCCGCGTCAAGCTTCCACACGGCTTATTTCATCAGCGACTGCTGGAACAGCGCCTGCAGCGCAAGCTTCGTTACCGCGTCGGCCGTCTCGTCGCCCTTCAGCTTCGGCTTGACGGTTTGCCCCGCCCGGTCCGCCTCGGCTTCGGTATAGCCTAGCGCAAGCAGCGCCGCTTTCGCCTCGGCCCAAGCGCCGCTTGCCGCCGGCCCTGCCGCGGCAATTTCCGGCAAGCCAAAGCCGAAACCGTCCGCCTCTGCCGAAGTCCATGCGCCCAGCTTATCTTTCAGATCGAGCACCATGCGCTGCGCCGTCTTTTTCCCGATGCCCGGCAGCTTGGTCAAGAACGAAAGATTCTCCTGACTGATGGCCGCCGCGATCACTTCGGGGCGGCCTCCCGCCAGTACGCCGATGGCTACCTTCGGCCCGATGCCGTTCACATCGAGCAGCAGCCGGAACAACGACTGCTCTTCTCTGGATAAAAATCCGAACAGCAGATGAGCGTCTTCCCGTACATGGTAGTGAATGTACATTGTCACTTCCGAGCCGTCCTTACCGGCTCCAACCGCATACGGATTGGCGCAAAATACGCGGTAGCCGACGCCGTGCACGTCCAGCACCACATATTCCGTTTCGCGGTGCGCCACCGTCCCTCTTAAAAAGTCGATCATCGCTTATAAACTCCGTTCAATTTTTGTTGTAATCCCGAAGAATGGGCGTGACATATGGCTACTGCCAACGCATCCGCCACATCATCGGGCTTCGGTACGGCAGATAAATGCAGAAACATTTTAACCATTTCCTGGACCTGCTTCTTCTCCGCTTTCCCGTAGCCGACAATCGCCTGCTTCACCTGCAGAGGGGTATATTCGGCAATCGGCAGCCCTTGCTGGACCGCCGCCAGCATCAGTACGCCGCGGGCTTGCCCGACGGTCAGCGCCGTCGTGACGTTCCGGTTAAAGAACAGCTTTTCGATCGCGACCGCATCGGGCTTATATTTCTCGATAAGCTGCACCGTCGCTTCGTATACTTGTTTTAGCCGCAGGGCATCTTCCGTACCGGCTTTCGTCTGGATCGATCCGTATTGAACGGGAACCAGCTTATGACCTTGTTTATCGATAAACCCGAAGCCGACGATAGCGATCCCCGGGTCAATGCCTAAAATCCGCAAGACGCGCACTCCCCCATTCGCTTTCCCATATGCGGCCCTCGGACCGCAAGAAGCGAACATATGTATTCACCTGCCATTATAGCAGATTATCCCTTCCATGAACACGGCAAAAAGTCCGCCCGGCCTCCAATGGCGCAGCGGACTTCGTAGCATTTCGTTATAGGACAGGGGGCTTGTCTGATTCGGTCCCGTAGGATTGAACGCCTCTCCTCTAAGGGGATGGCGCCACTTGCATCGCTTTCTCCGTTTCTTCTATCGCATAATCGCTCAGGGTCGAGAGCACGCTGTTATAATCGGCCAAATCCCTTATCCGAACCCCCTGATAAAGCTGCTTAACCGTCTCCCGGGGCAAGCTGCTTTCCAAATGCCGGATGTTCAGTTGAAAAAACGTTCGCAGCACGTTTTGTCCCGCCCCCGGCACCCCTTCGAACAACGACAAGTTGCCTTTGGCGTCCAGTCCGAAATAAGCGTTGTTTTTGCACTGCGGGGACAAGTCGTCCACCTTCTCGATGAAATAAACCCGGTTTGCATTCCCAAGACTAACGGTCATCGACGGATGAGCTTTGTGGTAGGCCAAAATATCGGCTGCGTTCATGATGCCGATCCGCTGCAGCTCTTCGCCGCAAACATACGATTTTTTTACAAAAGCATCCCTTTGCCCGCTCAAATCTTTTACCATCGCACGTACTTCTTCCTCCGGCTGCACATAGGCTTCGACGGTGCGACTGAAGACGGACTGTTCCTGACCCTGCCGGCCGCTTTTGTCATATAGCGAGCCGCGCAGCATCCACGCACCCGCAGCGAACAAGCCGGCTGCAAGCAAAACGACAGCCAGATTCAGCCAACGGCGTTTCAGACGCAGCTTTTTTTTCAATTGCTTCTTTAACTGATTCCAAAAGCCGAGCAACATCATGGCGATCCCCTTCTGTCCGTGGTGTTTTGAAATACCTAAAGCCTTTTTACTATTTTTCCCATGGGGATCGACGTTTATACTTTTTCCATGTATACTATGTTGCATACGAACAGCGGGAAGGAAAGGCGGTTGTTTATGCATCCTCTAATCAAAGAAATTTGGGCGTGGGTTCGTTCCATCGCAGCCGCTTTCGCACTGACGCTTGTGATCGGCATCTTCGTGTTTCAACCGACCAATGTGCTGGGCCATTCGATGGACCCTACGCTGCACAACGAACAGCGCATCTATGTATCCAAGCTGTCGCATACGTTCCGCTATGCGCCGAAGTACGGAGATATCGTCATTATCGACAGCAGGGTGGAACGGGAACGCACGCTCAAGGACGATGTGCTGGAACACCCTTTGCTGATGTTCATTCGCGGGAGCGACGACCCGAATATGTACGTCAAACGGGTCATCGGCAAGCCCGGGGATGTCCTGGAGCTCAAAAACGGTAAAGTATACCGTAACGGGGATCCGCTTGAGGAACCGTACTTGAACGAGCCGATGCAGGTTCTCGGCGAACACATATGGACGATCCCCGAAGGCCATATCTTCGTTATGGGAGATAACCGAAATCACAGTAAAGACAGCCGGGAAATCGGGTTTATTCCGCTGGACCACGTGTTGGGCATCAAGATGTGACTCGATCATAAAAAAACAGCCGGAGGCTCGGGCTTCCGGCTGTTTTTTTATTTAGTTCCCCAGCCAAGGCAAGGGTTTTCTCGGTTTAGCCGAGCGGGTCGTCTGCCGGCGATTGCGCTCAATCAAGCTGCTGATCGCGGCACGCGCCGAGCTTTGCTTCTTTTTCCGTTTCGGGGGGCGAACCGATTTAGGTTCCGATTGGGTATCGACTTGCGAAATGACCGCCTTTTCGGAACGAGCGTTCTCTCCCGATTCCCCCTCGCCTTCTCTCCCCTTATCGTCTACCGGGGGCTGCCCCCAAAGATAGGGGCTTCCGTACGGAGATACCGCAGACCTTACATAGCCCGGATACGACGGAAACCCCGGGTATCCATGGAACGGAACGGCCGGTTCACAGAATATAGGCCCCGGACCGGCAAACGGCATGAGCGGGTATTCGTCCATCGGGTGGCCATAGGGCTGGAACGGACCGGGGATATTCGGCAGCGGCAGAGGCGGCTCGAGCGAAATCGGCGCTGTTTGGGACCATTGGGGCATAAAAGAAGCCTGCTCAGGCATTTGTGCAAAAGAAGGCGATTCCGGTGGCAGCGCGTACGGCAAATCCGCTAGCCCTCCTCCGCAGCCGCAGCCGCTTTTAATAACCGGCGGGTGACCGGTCGATAAAGACGGGTATGCCGGAGGCGCTGCCGAGGCCGTAAAAAATGGCATCGTCCCTGTGCCGGGCATTTGCGGAATCGGTGGAAGCTCCGGTTCCTTGCCTTTACCGTAGGGCTGCGGCGGCTGTTGAGCCATCGCTGCGACAGCGGGAACATTGTATTGCTGGAACAAAGACGCGGAAGGCTGCTGCGGTTGATATCCAGGTTGAAACGGTTGATACCCGGGCTGCGGCTGAGCTGCTTGATACGGATTTAGAGCAGGCTCGCTCGGCTTTCCTTTCTGCGCCGCCTGGAACGGCTGCGGTGCCCCGTACGGCTGCGGCTTTTGCGCTGCGCTAAATGGCTGCGGCATCGGCTCCGGCTTGCCTTTCTGTGCCGCTTGGAACGGCTGTGGAGCATCATACGGCTGCGGCTTTTGCGCTGCGCTAAACGGCTGTGCCGTTGGTTCCGGCTTGCCTTTCTGCG
>NZ_JTHN01000181.1 GCF_001399685.1 Paenibacillus sp. A3 | reverse complement strand
CGCCGGGAGCGCCGCCGGGCATGCCCTGGAATCCTGCGCCCGGAACACCGCCGGGCATGCCCTGGAACCCTGCGCCCGGAGCGCCACCGGGGATGCCCTGGAACTCTGTGCCCGGAGCGGCGCCGGGCCAACCTGGGAATCCTGCGCCCGGAGCGCCTCCATACGTACCGGGGCCCCCTCGTTCGTCAGGATATCGTTCCAGGCTTGCCGCATCGTCCGGCATCTCAGAAAAGAATTCATCATACGAATCGGTGTAAGGAATCTCTTCGTAACTCATGATACCCTCTCCCTTTTTGCTTGGTAGGAAGCGTACATACTATGCTAATGCCTATAATCCATACCAAGTATATGAGACGGGTGCCCAAACGTGACCGGAAAAAAGGGAGGGCTTGTTTCTTTTTTCACAGAGAAGGTCAGCATTATAATCTACTTCGGGCCGACCTGCTCTCTTTCGTTCACTTCAATGGCCTCCTCGGCATTATGTTTACCGTAGCCCGGCTGCCTGTAATCCGAGTTGCTCAGCTTCTCCATGATCCGCATCTTTTCGATATGTCCGCGCGTTTCGGGTGTCCCCAGCCGATAGATCATAGCGTACAGCTCACGTACTTGGGAGTTGTACTCATCCGTTGCTTCGTCATGGTCCGCCGATTTGTATGGCACTCCCGCGCGGGCGAACGTCTTTTCCGTTTCGACCTCGTAACTGCTCATAAGCCGCCGCAGCTCCCGAAGTTCCTGATCGGTGGCTTCCACCGCATATTCGTAGGAGTAGTTTCCAAGATCCGCGAGTGTCTGCGCGTCCTCAATCGTGCCTGAACCGACGGAAACGTAATAGCTTTTTTTGAGCATATTTAACCCCTCCCGTTAAGAAAAACGTAACTCTTCTTAACCTGAAGGGGAAAGCTTGAACCAAAGCACGGCACCTAGCGGAGCTGCGCGCATACAAATATTCCTTCTAGCGTCCGTATCAACTCAAAAAAATCGCCACAGTCGCCGTAACGATCAGCCCCGCGACGACGGGCTTCAAATTGCGCCGCGCCAGTTCGAACGGATCGACGCCGCAGATGGCGGCCGCCGGGATAAGCGCCCACGGTACAAGGGTGCCTCCGCCGACCCAGATCGCGGCGATCTGCCCGAGCGCGGTCAACGTGGCAATCCCCGAGCCGATAGCGGCGGCAAAAAGACGAGCGATCGAGCCGGCCAGCGAAATGCCGGAGAAGCCGGAGCCGTCGAGACCGGTAATGGCGCCGACGGCTGTCAGCGTGACCGCGCCGATCGCCTGATTGAGCGGCACCGCATGGGCGAGCGCATAGCCGAGATCGTTGACAAGACCGTGCGAGTCTTCAGGCAGCACGCTGCCGAAAATGTCCGTAAGCGCCGAATCGCCAAGGTAAAAGAACGCGGCTATCGGGATGACCGGTCCGAATACTTTAAAGCCGAACAAGAATCCGTCGATCAAATAGCCGGTTGCCCGCTCTAGCCCTTGTCCTCGGTGCGTCAGCAGCGAGACAAGCAGCATCGCAAGCAGCGCGGTTCCGCCGACAAGCGCAGTGGCATCGCCGCCTTGCAGGTTGAACGCGAACATGGCGGCCACATCGGCGGCGAACAACAGCGCGATGATCCATGCCAGCGCGACCCGACCCGCACGCGGCAGCAGGGCTGCTTGGGCCTCCGCTTTGCCGGCTCCTGCCGCATGGGCCGCCACTGCGCTGCCTCCGCTCGGCACAATCCGTCCTTGCCGCATTTCGCGGCGCAGCATCCAGAAGGCGGTCACTGTCGTCACGGCGCCCATAACAAGGACGAGCGGCACGCTGGCTTCCATGACGGCCGCGACAGGGATGCCTGCCGCATCGGCCGTCAGCTTCGGCGCGCCCTGGATGACATAGTCGCCGGACAGCGCGATGCCGTGGCCGAACAGGTTCATTGCCATTGCTGCGCCGATCGCGGGCAAGCCTACCCTTATAGCTGCCGGCAGCAGGACCGCACCTACAAGCGCAACGGCCGGGGACGGCCAGAAAAAGCACGACATCGCCATCATAAGAAAGCCAATGACCCAGAAAGCAAGAGCCGGGGTCCGGATGAATCGGGCAAACGGCGAGATCATGGTCTCGCCTACGCCGCTCTTTTCCAGCACCTTGCTCATCGCCACGACGATACAAATGATCAGGATCGTATTGAGCAGCTCTTTCATGGCATAAATAAAGCTGTTGAATACGCCGCTGACCGCAGCGTGAAGCGATCCCGTCGAGAGCAGCCCGATCAGCACAATGCCGGTAATGCAGACGATCGTCGTATCCCGGCGCATCACCATGAATCCGATAATCAGCAAAACGAACAGCAGATACGCATAATGAAGTGAAATTAAAGCGACACCCAACCATCCCACCTCCACTGGACAAAAGCCTAACGCCTTTGTACTTACCAGCGTATGCGGACAGCGGAAAAGGGTGAGAACATGCTGTGCTTTTGCCAATGGACCAAGCGCCGGGGCGGAGCACGCCAAAAAGACCGCTCCAGGAGCGGTCCGGCTATTCTTGCAAGTTTCATAGCTTACTTAACGCGCTTGCCCGATAAGACCAGGACGTCACCCGTCCCAATCCGGCATCAAGCCTCAGTTGCCGCTCCCTGCTTCTTCGCGGCGCAGCACGAATTTCTCGACGACGTGCTTGACGCCGTCCTCATTATTGCTGAAAGTCACATAATCGGCGATTTCCTTCAATGATTCGACGGCATTACCCATCGCGACGCCAAGCCCTGCCACCTCCAGCATTTCGCGGTCGTTCCAGCTGTCTCCGATACCTATGACTTGCTCGAGCCCGATGCCGAAATGCTCGGCCAGATGCGCAAGCGCATGCCCTTTGGTGCCTTCGATATGCACGATTTCCAGAAAATGCGGCTTCGATTTCGTAATATGCACCTGCCCGCCGGTCAAGCCGCGGAGCCGCTCCGCGACCCGGTCCAGCAGCTCCGGCTCGTCGATGATCAGCAGCTTCATCGAAGGCTGAGCCGCCAGCTCTCCGAAGTTCGGGTACACGGTATAAGGGATTTTCGAAAGCGCGGCGTACGCTTTTGCTTTATCGTTGTCTTCCTTGACATACAGCACATCGTTTACGTACGTTTGCAGATGCAATCCTTCCGATTCGCAAAAATCGAAAACGAGCCGCGCTGCCTCGGCGGGCACGGTCCGTTCGTACAAGACGCGTCCGTCGATTGAATTTTTGACGAGCGACCCCTGGTATGTAATGAGCGGCACGTTCAGTTCCAGCTGACCGGCGAGCTGCTTGGCCGAGGCGTACATGCGCCCGGTAGCCAGCGTAACGATTACTCCTTCGGCCAGCGCTGCGGCCAGCGACCCTTTGGTTCCTTCCGTGATCTGCTTCTCGTCGTTGATCAGCGTATCGTCGATGTCGATTGCAAGCATTTTGTACATGGTGCGGTCTCCACTCCCGTAAAGTCAAATTGCCCTCATTATAACGTACGGCGCATATTTTTCAAGCTTTTTTGTTCGTACGCTTGAGCAGGGCGCCGTTCCGCAGGCATGTATCGGTTGAACAATCACATCGGCCCATTCGCGCAGCGCTTGCGGAATCCGGATCGAAGCTTCGGTTGAGGCGTTATTGGAAGGCTGATTTTTATGCGGGATGGCAAGGTATGTCTATTTTTGTGAGTAATTAGTGCTAAAGAAATAGTTCGAATTACCCGATGATTAATTTATAATCAATTTATACATATAAGGCTAGTCTTGTATAACGCTTCCCTTGGCATCAACACGCGATACAACAATGAGATGAGGCGGATGGTTATGAACTGGATCGCTTGGCGTAAACCGATGATCGCGGTAATAGCGGTCTATTTTGTGGTATTCGCC
>NZ_JTHN01000180.1 GCF_001399685.1 Paenibacillus sp. A3 | reverse complement strand
ACAAAAAGACCCGCGGGCCGGTGGCGGCGTGCCCGCCCCCACGGCCTCGCGCGTCGGAGAAAGCGCCGCACCCGGGCCCGGAAACCCCAAAACAAAAAAAAAAATGGGGGGCGGCGCCGGGGGGCAGGTATAGCAAACAAAAGCGGCGGGGGGCGGGGGAAGGCCCGGGGGGGGTTTGGTGTTTATCGTCGCGCCGCTCCAAAACCGCCACTATCACCCTTACTTCTCGGTCATCTGCGACGGCATCGAGAAGGAGCTGGCCAAGCACGGCTATAAAATCGCCTTCACCTATACGCAGGAAGAGCTGAAAAAGCCGGAAATTTTGAAGCATGCCGTTCAGGACAGCCAGGTCGAGGGCTTGATCGTCATCGAGGGCATCGAGGCCAAATTATACAACCATCTGAAAAAGCACATGCGCAATGTCGTCGGTATCGACGTGTCGGACCCCGAAATTCCGACGATATCGTACGACCGGGTGGAAGCGGCGCGGCAGGCCGTTCATCATCTGATCGAGCAAGGCCACCGCGACATTTTGTTTATCGGAGGCACCGGACGCTCCGGTAAATTCGAGAAGGAGAAGCGCTACCGGGGATACCGGGCGGCTTTGGAGCAGGCGGGACTGCCGATCCGGGCGCAGCGGATCATCGACGCGGGATGGGAGCCGAACAACGCTTACAAGCTCATGCTGCGGTATTTGGACGAGCACGTTGAGGATTTGCCGACAGCGGTTTTTGCCGCAAGCGACATTATGGCGATGGCCGCAATGCGGGCGATTGCCGAGAAGGGCTACCGCATTCCGAGCGAGTTCGCCATCGTCGGCTTCGACGACAACGAACCGTCACGCTACACGATTCCGCCGCTGTCCACGATCCATATTCCGACGTACGAGATCGGTGTTGTTGCCGCAAAAACGATGCTGCAATGCATCCGCGATCCATACCCGCTGCCGATCAAAATTTTGGTGCCGTTCGAGCCGATGTTCCGTCAATCGAGCGAATGGATTTTGCCGGGAGAAGCCCCTCTCAACAACAAAAGGACAGCCGAGTGAACTTCCGCTCGGTCTGTCCTTTTTCGCTTATATCGCTTGGCCGTACACGAATTCGCCTTCGATCATCGTCCATCGGACGTTATAGTTCGCGTCCAGCAGCACCAAATCGGCGTCGGCGCCCGGCTCGATCCGCCCCTTGCCAGTCAAGCCGAGAATGCGCGCCGGCGTAGTCGAAGCCATGGCGACGGCTTCATGCAGCGGGATGCCCAGCTCTACCGTCTGGCGGAGCGCCAAGTTCATCGTGACCGTGCTGGAGGCAAGCGAGCCGTCCTGCAGCCGGGCGACGCCGTCCTTCACTTCCACCTGATGACCGCCGAACAAGTACGTTCCGTCGCCAAGCCCCATCGCCTGAAGCGCATCGGTAATCAGCACCATGCCTTCCGGGCCTTTCACCCGGTGCATCAGCCGGACGATGGCCGGATGCAGATGGACGCCGTCGACGATCGCCTGCAAGCTGACGCGTTCGTCCTCAAGCGCCGCGACGATAAGACCGGGCTCGCGATGATGAATCGGCCGCATCCCGTTGAAGCAGTGCGTCATGTGGCTGGCGCCCAGCGCGAACGCCTCTTTCGCTTCCTCGTAAGTCGCGTCAGAGTGCGCCAGGGCTACGATGATTCCTTTGGCAGCCAAATGCGCCACGAGCTCTTTGCCGCCGGGTAGCTCGGGAGCCAGCGTCACCATCTTCATCAGATCGCCCGTCTGCCGGAGGATCTCTTCCATTTCCGCGAGATCGGGATGCCGCAGGTAGCGCTCGTTCTGCATGCCTTTCCGCTTCGGATGCAAATAAGGGCCTTCCATATGGATTCCGGCAATTCCCGCTCCGGGTTCATGCCCGACGACACGCCGTACGTTCTCGATCATCGCCAGAAGCTGCTCGATCGTCGAGCTGACCGAAGTGGCCAGAAACGAAGTGCAGCCGGTTCGCACGCAAGCGCGGGACACCGCTTCGATGCTTTCTGGCGTGCCGTCCATCATATCGAACCCGTCCGCCCCGTGGATGTGGACGTCGATCATCCCGGGAATCAGCAGCCCGTCTTGGCCGTCGATGACATTCGGAGCCTCATGCCCCCCTTCCTTCACCGCGGCGATTCGCCCGTTCTCAACGAGCACGGAAGCCAGCGGCAGCACTTGATCGGCAAGCGCAACTCGAACGTTCGTTATCCAACTGTTTATCATAGGACGTACGACCTCCAAGTAGAATAGGATTCAAATCATGGCAATGATCAGGAGCATGCATCGAGCGGAAAGCTTCCGTCTCGATCGAAACACTCACGGCTTGACGGCCGTCAAAATAAACCGGCTGCACGTCGTATCGATATAGCCGTGCTTGCGAATATGAGCATGTATTTCTCTCAGGGCACTCTCATACTTCCGGACGGAAAAATCCGGAATCTGCCATGGGATCGCCTGCAGATAATAAAGGATGGCTCCGATATCGTAAAACCTGGTCTTTGTCCGTTCCTCGTCGCGGAATACGATGCGCAGCCCGGCGCGCTCCAGTCCTTCCGCCGCCACTTCAAGACGCCAATCGGCGAGCTCGAACGGCGGTGCGCCGAGCCAATCGTTGATTTCACAGTCGTTGTCTCCGCCGACCTGCTGCGTAAGGAACGTTCCGCCCGGCTTCAGGATGCGGGCGACTTCCTGCGGAGCGTACGACTCGTGACGGTTAATGACCAATTCAAATCGGGCGTCCTCCAAAGCAAGACGCTCGTCGTCTTTCACCGGCACGACCGGTACGCCCAGCGGCTTCAGCCGTACTGCGGCAACCGGGATATTCGGCTCGTAGCCTTCGGTCGCCACGGTATCCGCCGGAAGCGGCGCAAGCGAAGCGAGAAACTCGCCCCCGCCCGTGCCCATGTCCAGCAGTGACCTGACGGCGGACAGCCGTTCCCGGACGTGAACGTAATAATTCCAGCGAAACGGAAACTCCCGCATTCTTCCCGTATCGGTAAGATGCGAGAAATCCCATCCGGCAAACGATTGATCGGTCTCATTCAAGTAGTATTCGAATTCGGTTGGAGCAGGTTGAACCACCTTTTTCACCCCCGTATTTGGTTAGGAAACAAAAAAATAGCGCCGCACCGCCGCAACGCCAAAGCGTCCGACAGGCCTCGCTATTCATTATGGAGTAAAACTTCATTATATTCAACAATTATAAATTATTTCTCCTTACTAGCGTGATAACACCGGTTCACGCGTTTCCATGGGGCCAGTTCGTCCGGGAGAAGCCGAGCATCTACCTGCCAGGACAAGTAAGCCATTCCCTTCAAGCTTCGGGTCATTCCCAAGCGCATCGGTTCTTTTGATCAACTGAGCATAAATTTCCGGCTCAGTAAAAGGCCTTCCGAATTTTTGCTCGCACCAATTGATGAGCAGAGCCGCGGCCCCGGCCACATGCGGCGATGCCATGGAGGTCCCGCTAAGTTTGGCGTATGGTGGATTGGTGTACGTCGACAAAATATTAACTCCCGGCGCAACGACATCCACTTCCAGATTGGTATTCGTAAAGCATGGGAATTTCCCGTCCAAGCCGACGGCCCCTACCGACACCACTTCCGGATAAGCGCCGGGATAGCCAAACTCATTCCCAACGGGGCTGCAATCGCCTCCGCGATTGAAATCTCCTTCGTTCCCTGCGGCGCAAACAACCAGGATGTCACTGAGGACCGCATCTTGGACCGCTTTATGCAATTCAGGGTCATGTTCCGGTCCGCCCAAGGACATATTGATGACCCTGACCCGTTCGTTGTTGGGGCCTCTCCATGTCACACAGTATCGTATAGCTTGTGCAATGCTTTCATTCGTTGCGCCAAAAACGATTTGACCGTTTCTCTGAAAACGTTTCATCACTTTTAAAATGAGCAATTTGGCCCCAGGCGCCACGCCCAGTACTCCGTTATTGTTTTCTGCTGCGGCTATCGTTCCGGCTACATGTGTGCCATGGCCGCTGTAATCCGTGACATCGTCCACGCCTCCCTCGCCTTGGGCAAAATTCTGCTTGCCGATAATCCGGTCCCTCAAATCGGGATGATTTACATCGCAGCCGCTGTCAATGACAGCCACGACAACGCCTGTTCCTTTCCTGCTCTCCTCCCAAATTTCCGGCGCTTGGATCATTTTCACGCCTTCCGGAATTTCATTTGCGGCAGTGGACGTAGATTCGACCGTAAACGGAATAAAGCTGAAGTTTGGCATTCTCTGTTCCTCCGTTTCGTTTTTTGTATTAGATCAGCGCTGGCTCCGGACGAGGTTCTTCCGACCAATTGCTCCAAACAGATCATGCTTAAGAATCGGTA
Organism: Paenibacillus sp. A3; assembly: GCF_001399685.1. Taxonomy (GTDB): domain Bacteria; phylum Bacillota; class Bacilli; order Paenibacillales; family NBRC-103111; genus Paenibacillus_G. Next base: position 25,647 of record NZ_JTHN01000180.1, on the reverse strand, counting down.
TCCTTTCCCTTGCCCTCCCGGCTCCAAAATAACCATGCCCAGATACGGAAGCCCGGGAAACGCATCGCCGAACGTAAAATCGTGCCCGACAAGAACCGTATTCGAGCCATCGGCAGGTCTTGACTCCAAGATGTGAAGCAAACGGAGAATCCAGCCGTTATTCGATAGCTCCCTGTCGGACGTCTCCAAAAAATGAATTTTCCATTGCTTATACTCTGAAAAGGTTACCCCAGACAACTTATCGGGTTGAAGCTCCCGAACTCCATTCAGCACTTTTTCAGGATCAAGAAAAAGCTTGATTTCGTATTGAATTTTGCCGTTCGATGTCATCGTCTTATCACCTGATTCCTAACCTTCATATTCTGGAAATCAGCTGCCGCAGATCGGGACGGTTTCCAATTCTCTGGGTTCGCGGACGGGAAGTCGCATCCTGCTGGGGAGACCCGGTGCTTCGCAGCAGTTCTCTAGCCTGCTTCGGATTTAGAAGGGCTCTTCCGCCGGCACGCAATATCCCTTGCAGGCAGGCAATAACCCCAACCACGATCGGAGAAGCACTGGAGGTCCCGCTGAATACATCGGTGTACCACTTATTCTCGTCGTTTCCGCTTTGCAAATCACCGTATCCCGTCGAGGAGACTTCTCTGCCCCACGCTTGAGCATCCATGATTTGCCCATAATTCGAAAAATCCAAACGCGACCGATCCGGACCGTGATTGCGTCCATGCGTTCCTTCGGGCGGGGCTCCGGCTCCGATAACCACCGCTCCTGAGTCTCGATTGTTCCGATTGAACGGGTTGGTCCAGGTTGAAGGGAATCCGGCGGAAGGGGTATTATAAATCGGATCGTCCAGATTTTCTCCTCCGTTCCCCCCGGCTTCAACAACAATAATTCCGCGACTGGTTGCGAATTTAATCGCCTCGAAATCGTCCGGCCACCATTCGATCGGAATAAAGCCTTGTTGCCCGACCCCCGTAGCGCGAGGGCCCGGCCGATGAAGCTCGATTAGAATAATATCGCCCGGATTAAGCATGTTCGCCGCTTGCACAATCGCAGTGGAGGAATTCGCATTTCCTTGGGAATCAAAGATGGATATGGCCCGGACCTTGGCATCCGGACATATTCCCGTGACGCCAAACGCGTTTTGGTCGCCGCTCATCACCCCGACTACCGCTGTTCCGTGATTTCTCCAATGCAAGTCCCGTTTGGGCACACCTCCAGCAACGCCGCCCTGATTTTGTCCGAGATCTTCGTGCGTAAACTGCCAGGCTCCCTCAATATCGATAATGTTGACTCCGGCTCCCCGCCCCCCAGGCCGTGTCCACGCGAATAAGGCGTCGACTCCCCCGGGAGCAGGTTGAAGATACTTTTGCCGCGGCGTCAAATCGGGGGAGGCCGGCAATTCGTTCATCGTTTCCACGCTTAACTGCGCAGGCTCCGCATCCGGCTTTATAAAAGCCGCCTCGACAAAGTTTTCCTTCCGAAGACGTTCGGCCAACTGCTCCAATTTTTCTTCGGGCGCCATTACCCTATAATATCTTGACAAATCAGAGCGGCTGCGGTCGAGTTCGGAAGGAACCGCATTCCCATCAACTCCGGTCAATTCAAATACCGGCTGAAGGGACGCGCCCTCGGACGAAAGCACCTCCAACAAATCAACGGCAGGCGGGGTTTCTGCAGAGACCCGTCCTTCTCTAAATTGGAAATCACTTTCAGTTTTTGTTAAAACAACAAGCTGACGGCCCACATAAACACCTCCAGATTTTTATTTTTGCCTGTACCCTTGATAAATTTCGCTTCCAATGAAGAGCCTATACCATCTAAATTTTAGTAGACTGCCGCGGAACCAATACCAAAAAGCCGACATCGAAGGATTTCCGACATCGGCTAAGTTTTATATGACAAGCCGTTTGATTAAATCTTCGGCTTATAAAATCGGCGACAGCAGCCGGGTCACCGACTCGCGCGCACGGTGAAAGCGCGGACGGCTGTAATACCGCTCCAGCGTCAATTCCGTGCAGTGCTTCAAATCGTCCTCAAATATTTTTTTCAGCTTGGACGCGGTATTTCCCCCATAGATCAAAGCATTGACTTCAAAATTGAGCTTGAAGCTGCGGATATCGATATTGGCCGTTCCGACGGAACCGACTTTGCCGTCAGCTACAATCGTCTTGGCATGAATGAAGCCCCGGTGATACAAGCAGCACTTGACACCGACATCGAGCAGATCGCCCAGATACGAGAACGACGCCCAATACACGATTTTATGATCGGGTACGGCAGGAAGCATAATTTTGATGTCGACCCCGGACAACGCGGACATCTTCAACGCATTCAGCAGACTTTCGTCGGGAATAAAGTACGGCGTCTGCAAATAAACGGACTCCTTGGCAGAGTTGATCACTTTAATATAGGCGTTCTTGATCTGCTCCCGGTCATTGTTGGGCCCGCTCGACAAAATCTGTACCCCTGCGTCCCCCTCGTGGGTCGGCAGAGGGAAATACTCCTCGATCGGGTTCAGCTTGTTTCGTGAAGCCAGATTCCAATCCATAATGAACTGCGCCTGCATCTGCAGGACGGAGCTGCCTTCGATTCGCAGATGCGTATCCCGCCACGGACCGAAACGCGAGTCCAACCCCAGATATTCGTCCCCGACGTTAAACCCGCCGATATATCCGCATATTCCGTCGATAATCGCCAGCTTGCGGTGATTCCGGAAGTTCAGCCGCATGTTCACATACGGAATGCGGGACGGGAAAAAGGCGGAGGCCTGCCCGCCCGCCGCGAGAAGCGGCTTGAAGAAATGCCTGGATAATCCCGCGCACCCGATATCGTCGTATAAAAAGCGAACCTGCACGCCTTCCTTCGCCTTTTCGCTGAGCGCGGAGATCAGCCTCCGGCCCAATCCGTCGTCCCGGACGATGTAATACATCAGATGAATGTGATGCTTCGCCCCGGCGATCGTCTCGAAGAGCGAGTCGAATTTGCGGTTGCCTTCCGTAAAAATATTGATCCGGTTATCCTGCGTAAAGAAGGCGTAGCCGTTCTGCAAATTCATATAGATCATATCATGGTAATGTTCCATGACCGGATCGTGATATTCAATCCGGCGCATGGCGACCGCTTCAATCTGCTTCTCGACCAGCAGCGCCATGTTGTGCAGCTGCGCTTCCTGCGCTTTATAAATTTTTCGCTTGCTAAGGTTTTGTCCGAACAGCAAATAGACGACGAATCCGATCCCCGGCAAAAACAGCAGGACCATCAGCCACGCCCACGTGACTCCGATATTTCGTCGCTCCAGGAAGATGACGGCAAATGCAAACATGATGTTGATAAACGAAAGCACGAAGTACAAATTTCCGAAGATGTTCAAGCTGCCAGCCACCTTTTTCACTGCCTAGCGGACCTTATGGTCCTCTCATTGTAGCATTCGACCTTAACCTAAGCAACCGGGTAGAGCCGTCGCTGCAGATTGAAAACATGCCCGAAAAAGCATACAATAATCGTTGATCATCATTCATTTCATTATTATCGGATCGGTTTGGAGGAGCGGAACTCATGAATCATACGATTGCGGAAGCGCTGCGCCGCCGTAGAGCCGTGCGCAATTTTCAAGCCCGCGAAGTCGAAACGGAAAAGATCGAACAGCTGCTGGAGGCCGCAACTTCGGCGCCGAACGACCGGCTTCGAGAGCCGTGGCACTTCTATGTGGTGCGTGGCGATGCTAAGGAACGCTATACGGAGCTGGCGCTTGCTTTCCTGCAGGAGCGGTTCCCTACGAAGCCGGAGCTGATCGAAGCTTCCATGACGGCGGTCCGGAACACGCCGCTTCTTATTATTGTCGCGTCGGATGTCGTGCCGGGCGATGCGGAAGCGTCCGAGGACAACGAATACGCCGTCGCCTGCGCCATCCATTCCATGTGGCTTGCGGCCGGCGAGCTTGGCCTTGGGATGGTTTGGAGAACCCGGGGCGTCGGCTTGGTCCGGGACGAACGGCTTCACCGTTTTGTAGGCGCAACGGAAGGACAAAAAATCGTAGCCACGCTATGCGTCGGCTACCCCGAAGGCGAAGCCGCGCCGACGAAACGCACGCCGTTCGCGGAGAAAACCACATGGCTGTAGGCTGAATCGCAAAAAGGACGTAGCCCCATGTTTTGATAACATGTGGACACGTCCTTTTTCTATGAAGCCGGGGCTGCCAGATCCGGCTCCTTAGGCTTGACCGGTCAACCGTGCCTTTGTATCGGTTTCGATGCCGCCCAGCCGTTTCTCGAACGTTTCGCGCCAGCTGTCGGCCAGTTGATCAACGGCCAGCATGGAACGCATTCCTTCTGCGTTGTGCTTCTCATGATGCATAATGCGGTTGGCGAACGTCACCGTTCTGCCGTGCGGATGACGCTCCAGCAAGATTAGCTCGTCTCCCGCTGCAACGTTTCCTTCCTGCAGCACCCGGAAGTAATAGCCGGTATAGCCGGTGTTCTGCACCCAGAGCGGGAGCTTGGGCACGCCGTATTTGACCGACAGCTTGAAGCAAGGCTGCCGCGGCTGGCTGACTTGCAGAACGGCGCCTCCCACCCGAAACGTATCCCCGATACAGAGATCGTCTTCCAGCAAGCCCTGCGTCGTCAGATTTTCTCCGAATGCCCCGTACTGCAGCTCTCTTCCGAGCTGCTTGGACCAATAAGCATAATGCTCGTAAGGATAGACACACACCGCTTTGTCAACGCCCCCGTGATGCACGAGATCCGCCTGTCCGTCCCCGTCGAAATTCAGGGAAGACAGGAACACCTCGCCCTCAACCGGTTGCTTGTAAATGCCCGTGGACACTTCCTTTTTCTCAAACGGAACGGATTGCGGTTTGCCTACATTGAGAGAAACAATCTTGATCATCTTCTATTCCAGCTCCTGCCATCCAAAATTGCATTATTCTTTCCACTATACAGGAAAATAGGCCGGTATAAAAGAACCAATTGGAGCGTAATGTAGAGCATCCAATTCCCGCTCCCAGGCGGTCAGCCCGCGAACGTTTCGTAGAGCAGGTAAATGTTCAAGACGGCGATAAAGATCGCGACGATCCAGGATAAGACCGTCAACCATGGGGCGTTAACGAACTCACCCATTTTCTTCTTGTCGCTCGTAAATTTGACGAGAGGAATGACGGCGAATGACAACTGGAAAGATAAGATAACCTGGCTGAGAATGAGCAGCTTCGCCGTCCCGCTCTCTCCCGCAATCGCCGTGACGATGACGGCAGGGATGATCGCAATCAGCCGTGTGATCAAGCGGCGCAGCCATGGTGGCATCCGGAAGTTGAGGAAACCTTCCATGACAATCTGTCCGGCCAGCGTCCCGGTTAACGTCGAGTTTTGTCCGGAAGCCAGAAGCGCTACACCGAACAAAACGCTTCCGAGAGCGGTCCCCAGCAGCGGTGTCAGCAGTTGATAAGCGTCGTTGATTTCCGCCACTTCGGTTAAGCCCGCCCGGTGAAATGTCGCAGCCGACAGGATCAGAATCGCCGCATTAATGAATAGCGCGAAAAACAAAGCGATGGTCGAGTCCCAGGTGGCGTATTTGATCGCCTGCCGCTTCCCGGCCGTCGTCTGCTCGAATTGCCGCGTTTGAACGACCGACGAATGAAGGTACAGGTTATGCGGCATAACGGTCGCGCCCAAAATGCCGATGGCAATGTACAGCATCGCCGGATTGGTCATAATCTCCGCCGTCGGAACGAACCCGCGTGCGATGCCGCCGATATCCGGCTTGGACAAAAAGATTTCGACCGCGAAGCAGGCGCCGATCGTCGCGATCAGCACGATAACCAACGTTTCAATGTAACGGAAGCCCTTGTTTTGCAACAGCAGCACAAGCAGCACGTCCAGCACGGTGATCATCACCCCGTACAGCAGCGGGATGCCGAACAGCAGCTGCAGCGCGATGGCGGAGCCGATGACTTCGGCCAGATCGCACGCCGCAATGGCCAGCTCGCACAGCACCCACAGCATCATCGAGACCGGCTTGCTGTAGTGGTCGCGGCACGCTTGAGCAAGATCCCGCCCGGTGACGATGCCGAGCTTCCCGGCAAGCGCCTGCAGCAGGATCGCCATCAAATTCGAGATCAATATTACCGATAGCAGCGAGTAGCCGAACAAGGAGCCTCCAGCAATATCCGTAGCCCAGTTGCCGGGGTCCATATACCCTACGGCAACCAAATAACCGGGCCCGGCAAAGGCCAGAAACTTTTTGATCCAGCTTCCGCTCTTCGGAATTTTCAAGGAACGGTATACTTCAGGCAGCGAATGCTGCGTTCTTTCCAATCTCCAGCCGCTGCCGTTCTCCGTACGCTCTTTGCTTTTGGTTCTCGGGCTTTGTTCGATTCTCGTTTGTACGCCCAGTTCTTCGTTCATGGTCCACACCTCAATCTGTATATATTCCAGCAACAAGATGCCCCAGTCAAAAAATGATGTCACCATCTAACAATCATGTCCCGGGCTAAATTTGTTGTCCTAGTGCAACTTTTAGAGTAAAAAAATAGTCGTAGAAAATACTATTCAGATTAAAATAATTCTATACTAAAAATTTTACTCGTCTATTCGTTTTCGTCAAGAATTATTTTTCAGGAGGCGTCGGCGGGAATAAAATCTTAACTGAGAATCTAGCGGGAATACATCCGCAGTACGGCGCATATCGTAGGAAACAGCGTTCCATTCGCGGGGCGACCATCGAAAGCGAAAGGGTTGGATGAGACGATGTGGGAAAGCGTGCTAAAAAAAGATCAGTTCGAGATTCGGATGAATCCGACGTACAAGTCGATCCTGTTCCAGGTTTCGGACACGGCATGGTCGGAAGGCAGGCCGGCATTGGTGCTGAACCAAGCCGAGCTGTTCGAACTGCTGCACGCCTTTCTGGCGATTAACCGCTCCTTTAACAAGGAGACCATGTACTATGAAGAGGGGCCTGACGGCGCCTAAGCTAAAAAAAGAAGGCCGGGTACGCGCACTATGCAAGGCGCTGCCCGGCCTTCGCTCCATTTGGATCAAGATGCAGGTTCGCTCAATGCCCAACTTCGGATATAACCGCCAATTGACGGTACAAGTCGGCATATTGCTGAGCTGATCTGGACCAGCTGAAATCTTTTTTCTTGATGTTGTTCATCAGATTCGTCCACACTTCCGGCTCCCGATATAGCCGAACGGCGCGGTCGATCGTGTACAGCATGTCATGGGCGTTATAATTTGTAAAGCTGAAGCCGGTCCCTTCCCCGGTCGTTTCGTTATAGGGCGTCACGGTATCCCGCAGCCCGCCGGTCTCGCGGACGATCGGGACGGAGCGGTACCGCATCGCGATCAGCTGGCCGATCCCGCACGGCTCGAACAGCGAGGGCATCAAGAACAGGTCCGACCCGGCATAAATTTGGCGGGCCAGCGCTTCGTCGAACAAAATTTGCGCCGACAGCTTGTCCGGAAACGCCCCTGCGGCCCAGCGGAACAGCTCCTCGAACCGCGGCTCTCCGGTACCCAGCACGACCCACTGCGCGTCAAGCGCCATCAGCTCGGTGATCACCCGGTCGATAAGCGCTAGCCCCTTCTGGTCGACCAGGCGCGTCACCAGCGCGATCAACGGCACGTCCTTGTCGGCCGGCAGGCCCAGCCGCTCCTGCAGCTTTAGCTTGTTCGCCTGCTTCTTCGCACAAGAATCCCGATAGTTGACCTCCAGATGCGGGTCCGTCATCGGGTCGAATTCCTCGTAATCAATCCCGTTCAAAATGCCTTGCAGCCGGCCGCTTTGACTGCGCAGCAGCCCGTCGAGATGCTCCCCGTAATACGGCGTCTGGATTTCTTCGGCATACGTCGGGCTGACGGTCGTAATATAATCCGAGTACAGCAAGCCGCCCTTCAGGAAGCTCGCCCCGCCGTGCATCTCCAGCGCATACCCGTGCATATGCTCTTCGCCCAGGGCAAAAAAGTCCTGAAACTGCTCCTTGCCGAAGACGCCCTGATATTTCAGGTTATGAATCGTGACGATCGTTTTGAGATGAGAGTACAGCGGCTGATGGCTGAAATGCGCCTTGTACAGCACCGGAATCATACCGGCCTGCCAGTCGTGGCAGTGAAGCAGGTCAGGCATAAAATCGATATGGTACAAAGCGTCAAGCACCGCGCGGCAGTAGAAGGCGAATCGTTCCGCATCGTCACCGTAGCCGTAGCAGCCCTTGCGCCCGAAATAATATTCGTTGTCCACAAAATAAAACGTGATCCCCTCATGCTCCAGCTTCTGGATGCCGCAGTATAAGTTTCTCCAGCCCATTTGGAGAGTAAAGGAAGCGACGTTTTCCATCTGTTCCGTGAAACGTGCCGGAATGTCCTCGTACTTGGGCAGGATGATCCGGACGTCGATTCCCTGCTTCGCCAGCTCCTTGGGCAGCGAGCCGATGACATCGGCAAGTCCTCCCGTCTTGACAAAAGGTACGGCTTCTGACGCGGCAAATAACACTTTCATGGCTTCCTCTCCCTCCTTCTAAAATCCGGTGAATCAACAGACGGCTTCGCGAGCGGACCGATCTTCCGATCGCCATTCCACACTGGCCTGACGTTTCTACGGAACGATTCCGCCCGCGCCGCTTGTTTTTCACCGATATATCTTAAATCACCTTCGTCTTCGAAGCGATAAACGGCGCTTGCTTATCGCCGGTCAGCACGCGGCCGCGGCTGATAAACACGTCTTTGTCCAAGATCGCGTTCTCGATAATGACATTTTCTTCGATCTCGCAGTTTTGCAGAATGATGCTGTTTTTCACGTACGCGCCCTTGCGGATTTTGACCCCGCGGAACAAGATGCTGTTCTCCACCTTGCCTTCGATGATACTGCCGTTGGCGATCAGCGAGTTGCGGGCATGGGCGTTCTCGGCGTAGCGGGCCGGCGGCTCGTTTTTGACCTTGGTGTAGATCAGGTTCTTCTGGAAGAACAGCTCCCGCCATATTTTCGGATTGAGCAATTGCATGCTGTGCTTGTAGTAGCTTTGGATCGTATTCACTATGCCAGTATGGCCATCGTGCAGGTAGCCGTAAACGCCCAGCTTGTCGACGTTCTTCATAATCCCGTCGCGGACGAGATGATCGTACCCTTGGGCCAGGCACGATTCGACCATATCGAGCAGCAGCTCCTTGCTCATGACGTACATTTCCATCGACACGTTGTCGGTGCGCAGCCGTCCCGAATGATCTTCGATCAGCGTGACTCTGCCGTCTTCCTTGATGGCCATCCGGCGGAAGGAGGCGCATTCGTCGTTGTCCGACTTTTTGTAGACGACCGTGACGTCGGCGCCCTTCTCCAAATGGTAATCGAGCACGGCATTGTAGTCGATATTGCAGACGATATGGCTGCGCGAGATGATCACATAATCCTGCCGCCCGCGGTAAAAGTAATCGCGGTGGCTGTAGAACTGGAACAGGTCGCCCCGCGCCAGTCCGGTATCCCCGTGAAGGACGGCGGGCAAGATGAACAATCCGCCGCGCTTGCGGTCCAGGTCCCATTCCTTTCCAGACCCGAGATGATCCATCAGGGACCGGTATTTATGCTGCGTGAATACGGCGACATTCTCAATGCCCGAATTCACCATGTTGGACAATGCAAAATCGATCAGCCGGTACCTGGCGCCGAACGGCACCGACGCGACGCACCGGGAGTAAGTCAGTTCCTCCAAATCGTCCCGCTCGTTGACAAGATTGATTACGCCCATCATTCGCTTCATGCGGCTTCACCCTTTCACTGAGGCACTAGTGGTCCTGCCGATACGCTCGTTGCTGCCGATCAATACGATATCCCCGCCGCCGTCCCCGTCCGGTTGTCCGATGACACACCCGTCTTCCACGACCGTTCCTTCGCCGATAATCGCCTTGTGAATGCTCACGTTGCTGCCGATCGTCACGTTCGGCATAATGACGGAATCCCGGATGACCGTGCCCTCGCCGACCTGCACGCCGTAGAACAGCACGGAATGATCGACCTCGCCGAACACGCAGCAGCCTTCGTTGATCAGCGAGCGCCGCACCTGGGCCGTCGGGGCCACATACTGCCCGGGCTGGCACGGATTGACCGAATAAATGCGCCATTCCCGGTCGTTCAGATTGAATTCGGGCTCATCCTCCAGCAGATCCATATTGGCTTCCCACAAGCTCTGAATCGTCCCGACGTCCTTCCAATAGCCTTCAAATGGATATGCAAAGAGCGGCCGCCCGTCGCGCAGCATCAGCGGAATGACGTCCTTGCCGAAATCCTTGCTTGATTCGGGGTCGGCTTCATCCTTGATCAAATATTCCTTAAGCGCCTGCCAATTGAAAATATAGATGCCCATCGAAGCCAGATTGCTTTTCGGCTCCTTCGGCTTCTCGGCGAACTCGGTAATCCGGTTCTCGTCATCCGTGCTCATCAGGCCGAAGCGGCTCGCTTCCTCCCACTTCACCTCGATGACCGCGATCGTGCAGTCCGCCGCTTTGCTTTTATGGAAATCAAGCATCCGGTCGTAATCCATTTTGTAAATATGGTCGCCGGAGATGACCAGCACGTACTCCGGGTCGTACTGCTCGATGAACGAAATGTTGCGGTAAATCGCGTTCGCCGTTCCCTTGTACCAATCGCCGCCGTTTTGTTCCATATAAGGGGGCAGCACCGTCACGCCGCCGCTCTTGCGGTCCAAATCCCACGGCGTTCCGATTCCGATATACGTGTTCAGCACGAGCGGCTGGTACTGCGTCAGGACGCCGACCGTATCGATGCCCGAGTTCGTGCAGTTGCTGAGGGTAAAATCGATGATCCGGTATTTTCCGCCAAAATGAACCGCAGGCTTCGCCAGCTTGCTGGTCAGGACGCCCAGACGCCTTCCTTCCCCGCCGGCCAGCAGCATCGCCACACACTCTTTTTTACGCATCGGCATTCACCCTCCTCGTAGTCGCATTGGTACGCTTGCGTTTGATTTTGACGGGCTTGAAGATGACGGCCGCCAGCGGAGGCAGCGAAATATGCAGACTGTCCTGCCGGTCGTGCCACGGAATGGTTTCCGTCCGCAGCATGCCCTCGTTCAGCTTGCCGGAGCCGCCGTATTCGCCTGCATCGCTATTGAACAGCTCCACGTACTCTCCCGCGAACGGAACGCCGATCCGGTACTTCGCATGATACACGGGCGTAAAGTTGCAGACGATCAACAAAACGTCCTCCGGATTGCCGGAGCTGCGCATAAACGTCGTCACGCTCTGTCGCTGGTCGTGGGGGTCGATCCAGGCGAACCCTTTTGGTTGATGGTCCAGCTCCCACAGCGCCGGCTCGCGCAGATACAATTGGTTCAGGTCCCGGACGTACCGGTGTATGCTGCGGTGGCTGTCGTAGCCGAGCATTTCCCAATCCAGATCCTCCAGGTCCTTCCATTCGTCGAACTGTCCGAATTCGCCGCCCATGAACAGCAGCTTTTTGCCGGGATGGCCCATCATATAGCCGAAAAGCACCCGCAAATTTGCGAATTTCCGCCAATAATCCCCGGGCATTTTGTTGAGCAGCGATTTTTTGCCGTGCACCACTTCGTCATGCGACAGCGGAAGCACATAATTCTCGGAGAAGGCGTACATGAAGCTGAACGTCAGCAGACCGTGGCTTCCCGGGCGAAAATACGGGTCCGTCTCCATGTACTTCAGCATGTCGTTCATCCAGCCCATGTTCCACTTGTAGTTGAACCCAAGGCCCCCGGCGTCAACCGGAGTTGTCACAAGCGGCCAGGCGGTCGAATCTTCGGCCATCATCAGCGCATCGGGATAACAAGCGAATACCGTGCGGTTCAATTTTTTCAGGAAAGCGATCGCCTCGAGATTCTCCTCTCCCCCGTTGACGTTCTTGATCCACTGCTCGCGCGGCTTGCCGAAATTCAGATAAAGGAGGCTCGCGACCGCATCGACGCGCAGTCCGTCAATATGGAACATATCCATCCAGAACAGCGCGTTCGAGATCAGGAAGCTGACGACTTCCGGCTTGGAAAAATCGAAGGCGAGCGTGCCCCATTCGGGCTTCTCAGCTAAGGCGGGATCGCCGTGCTCATATAGCGGCTGGCCGTCGAACTGCCGCAGACCGTGCTCGTCTTTGACGAAATGACCCGGCACCCAGTCCATAATGACGCCAATTCCCGCCCGGTGGCAGCAGTCGACGAAATACATGAAATCTTTCGGCGTGCCGAAGCGGCTGGTAACCGAATAGTAGCCGGTTGCCTGATAGCCCCAGGACCGATCGTAAGGATGTTCGGCAAGCGGAAGCAGCTCGATATGGGTGTACCCCATCTCTTTCACGTAATCGACCAGTTCGCTTGCGAGTTCGCGGTAGGAATAGTAGGCACCGTCAGGCTTTTTTTTCCAGGTGCCGAGATGCACTTCATAGATGTTTAACGGGGAGCGGTAGACGGATTGGGACGCTTTGCGCAATTGCCATTCCCGGTCGGTCCATTCGTAGCCGTCCAGGGAGCAGATGCGCGAAGCCGTTCCCGGCTTGAGCTCGGACCAGAACGCAAAAGGATCGGCTTTATAAAGCAGTGTTCCGGACGAGGTGACGATTTCGTATTTGTAGTACTCTCCTTCCCGGACGTCGGGCACGAACAACGACCAGACGCCCCAGGTGCTGACTTTTTGCATCGCATGACCCGAGCCGTCCCAGCAATTGAAGTCGCCGACTACCCGGACCTCGCGGGCGTGAGGGGCCCAGACGGCGAAGCGGACGCCGCGTTCCCCCTCCGACTCGGCCAGATGGGCGCCAAGCATCTGGTAGCTTCGGAATAAATTGCCTTCGTGGAACAGATACAAGTCCTCCGGACCGGGGATCAAGCTCATCACGTTCCGTTCATCCCCCTTTTCGATGATTGTTTCTGTCTCTACTTACACAAATACTACGCGCTTGAATAAATTCCTGTCTGAAAAGTGCAAATTCTTCGTGAATTCAGAATTTGGCAAAAACAATGGCAATCCGAAAAAGATGAAAAAAAGGATTTTGCTTCCCTTTGTGGAAGTAGTAAATCACACCAAAAGAGAGAGGATGGATTAATGTATGAATGACAAGCTGAAAGGTTTGGCACTGGGCCTATCGCTGGGCGTCATGCTGACGGGGTCGGTCGCCTATGCGAGCGGCACTCAAATTGAGGTATATTTTAAGCAGCTCAAATATATGTTCGACGGTGTAGAGAAAAAACCGACCGCCGAGCAGGGGCAAGGTTTCATCTATAATGGCACCACCTACGTGCCGCTCCGATTCGTCAGCGAAGCGCTCGGCAAGGAAGTAAGCTGGGACGAAGGCAGCGGAACGATCTGGGTCGGCAAGAAAGGCGATCCGAACGCCGTCGTCGCGACCTATAAGGGCGGCCAAATCACATGGAGCGAGCTCAATAAGTCCGCTGCGGTCATGCGCTTGCTGAACAATACCGGAGAGGTCGACGAGGATTTCCTGAAGCTGATGATCGGCTACAAAGTATTGGCTGGACGAATTACCGCTGAGCAGAAAGCCGCCCTCCCTGCTGAAGTCGATAAAGAATACACGGAAATGAAAAAATACTTGTCCGAGTGGCAGCAGACCGAGGACTTTGCCTCCTTGCTGGCCAAAGAAGGATTAAACGAGCAAGATATCCGCGATTATCTCGGCCTCTATATCGCCGCCGGCCAGGCGCTTTCCGCCCAAGTAACCGACGCGAAGCTGAAAGAAGCCTACGATGCGGCTATTGCGGCAAAAAACGGCGACTTTGTAAAAGCGTCCGTACGGCATATTTTGATCGGCTTCAAGGACTCCGCCGGCAAAGAGCGCTCGAAGGACGAAGCCAAGAAGCTGGCGCTCGACATTGCCGCGAAGCTGAAAAACGGCGAGGATTTCGCCGCATTGGCCAAGCAGTATACCGAAGACCCTGGCTCCAAAGATTCGGGCGGGCTGTATGAGAACCAGCCGGTAACGGACTGGACCGAAGCGTTTAAGAAAGCGGCTGTCGAGCTGGAGCTGAACAAGATCAGCGAGCCGGTCGAGACGGAGTACGGTTACCACATCATGCGCGTCGAAGCCCGCTCCACGCAGACGTTCGACGAAGTGAAGGACGAGTTTAAGAATGAAGCGATGACCAAAGCCTACCGTACGTTTATGGAGCAGGAGCTGCCGGGATTGATCGAGAAGCTGGACCTGCCTAAAGCAAAGTAATACATCGATACGAAAAAAATCGCACAATGATGAACAAGCCGGAGCGCTCTTTCGGGGCGTCTCCGGTTTTTTTGCGTCCGCCCGTTGGATTCGTCCGCCGTAATCGTGTAAAATGTTGAAGATGCCGAATGGGTAATGCTGAGACTGGAAATCAAATTAAAGGATGGTCGCTACTTATGTTTGCAGCACAAGATTGGAAAGATTACGAATTGATCGACACCGGAGGCGGCGAGAAGCTCGAACGCTGGGGCAGTATCGTCCTGCGGCGTCCCGATCCGCAAATTATTTGGCCGCTGCCCAAGGAGACGGGCGTATGGCGCGGAGCCGACGCCCATTACCACCGCAGCTCCAGCGGCGGCGGCAATTGGGAATACCGCAAGGACATTCCCGAGCGCTGGACGATCTCATACCGCGGGCTGTCGTTTCATATTAAACCGACCGGCTTCAAGCACACCGGCCTGTTCCCGGAGCAAGCCGTCAACTGGAGCTGGATGATGGATAAAATCCGCAGCGCCGGCCGGCCGATCCGGGTGCTGAATCTGTTCGCTTATACCGGCGGAGCTTCTGTCGCGTGCGCTTCGGCAGGCGCCGAGGTATGCCACGTCGACGCTTCCAAGGGCGTCGTACAATGGGCGAAAGAGAACCTGCAGCTGTCCGGTCTCGGGGACCGTCCGGTGCGCTTCATTACGGACGACGTGTTCAAATTCGTCCAGCGCGAGCAGCGCCGCGGCAGCAAATACGACGCCATTATTATGGACCCCCCATCGTACGGACGCGGACCGAACGGCGAAACGTGGAAGCTGGAGACGAACCTGTATCCGTTTGTGGAAACGTGCATGAGCATTTTGACGGACAAGCCTTTGTTTTTCCTCATCAATTCCTACACGACGGGTATATCCGCCACGGTGCTCCACAACGTTCTTGCCTTGTCGCTCGGCCGGACCCATGGCGGAACGATCACTTGCGGCGAGATCGGCCTGCCGATTACGGCCTCGAAGCTGACGCTGCCGTGCGGCATCCTCGGCCGCTGGGAGGCTTAACGTATGGGCGGCTCTCATCCGCACGTGCCGGTGCTCTACGAGGACAATCACGTCATCGTCGTCGTTAAGCCGCCGAACGTTCCGACGCAGGAGGACGCCTCCCGGGACCCCGATCTGCTGACGCTGATCAAAGCCGATCTCAAGGAGCGGCACCGGAAGCCGGGCAACGTGTATCTCGGTTTGGTTCATCGGCTCGACCGGCCGGTAGGAGGCGTCATGGTATTCGCCAAAACCTCCAAGGCGGCCTCCCGGCTCTCCGATGCGGTCCGTACACGCTCGATCCGCAAGGTGTACACAGCCGTCGTTAACGGACGGCCCAAAGACCCTCAAGGAACGCTGCGGCATCATTTGCTGAAAGATACGAAGACCAATATGGTATCCGTCGTTCCCGCCTCGAAGACCGGCGCCAAGGAGGCGGTGCTCGATTACCGCGTCCTGTCCGGCCGGGACGGCTTGTCACTCGTGCAGGTCGAGCTGCACACCGGACGACCGCACCAAATCCGCGTCCAGTTCGTGGCCATCGGCTGCCCGCTCGTAGGCGATCAGCGGTATGGCGGCGCTCAGGCGAAGCCCGGTCAGCAGATCGCGCTGTGGTCCACCCTGCTCGAATTCACGCACCCGGTCACGCAGGAAGCGCTCCGCTTTACGTCGGAGCCGCCGGGAGCCTTTCCCTGGCTGCTCTGGGACCTGAAAGCCGCAGGGGCGGTATAACACGATAAAACCTCCGAAACCACGATTCAGGTGGTGACGGAGGTCTTGCTTTTTCCATATAAGAACTTTATTTTGTCTTGATATACACTGTCTGGGCCGTCTGGTCCCAGCTCACTTCGCTGCCAAGGGCCTCGCTGATGAAGCGCACCGGCACCATCGTGCTGGAGTTGACAAGCTGCGCCGGAACTTCCAGCGGCTTCGCGGTCCCGTTCACCGTCGGCTGCGTGCTGCCGATTTGCAGGTAGATCGTCGTGCCGCCTTTGGTCGCCGTCACCGAGCGCTCGGTCTCGTTCCAGGAAATGACCGCACCGAGCCGCTCGAAAATCGCACGCATCGGCACCAGCACGCTGCCGTCTTTGTTAACCGGAGGCTGCTCGAAGGTTTGAAGCTCCCCGTCAATCATCACCTTGATGGCATCGAAGCTGATGTAGAGCGGCTTGATCTCCAGCCCCCCACCGAAATGCCGCTTGCGGAGCGCCATAATTTCCTCCAGGGAATCGGCGCGCTGGCGCAGCACCTTCTTCACTGTTGTATCGCGCAGCGCCGTCAGTTCTTGAATGGTGTTCTTTTGCGTTTTTTCCAAAGAAGCGACGGCCTTGTCGCGGATCTCTTGCAGGTCTTTTTCGCCATCAGTCAAGATTTTATTGATTTTTTCCTCCGCTGCCGCCCGTGATAAATCTCCTAGGCGGTACTTCGACATGGTGCTGCCGGAGTAATTCTCGTTCGATTCGTTATGAAGCTCCCACATCTTGCTGCTGGAATAGTTCGGGTTCATTTCGTTGGAAAAGTCCCACATGGTGCTGCCCGAATAGTTCGGATTGTTCTCGTTATGGTATTTCCACATGAGCGAGGAGCTGTAATTTTCATTGATCTGTGTGGCGAAGTTCCAATGCGTGCTCGACGAATAATTCTCGTTGTTGCCCGTCGCATATTTCCACAGAGCCCCGGACGAGTAGTTCGGGTTGATTTCCCGCTTGTATGCGCTTAAGGCGTCCCGATAGCTGCTGCCGCTGTATTGTTCGGCCAAACTTTTATAATCCTTGTCCAGCAGCGTCGTCAAGTAATCGAGATCCTCTTCGAGCAGCTTATCGAACGTGCGCTGTTCTCTATGAATTTGCTCGTAGAACGCATCGTAAGCCGCGGTCGATTTCTTTTTGTCTTCCTCGTACATCCCCCGGTATTTCGCTTCCAACTGTTCGTACCTCTTCTCGACCTCCTGAATAAACGCCCTATCGGTAGTCGCTGCATACGCTTGTGGCACGGCGCTTGCCGGGATGACGTTCACCGCCGCAAAACCGGCCAGCAGCGCCATCGTCATCATGGTGTTTTTCTTCGTCATAGCGTTCCTCCTGCTTGTAAGTGTGTAAGGTATGGCATATAGGAGCATGAACTTCGATAGATGGAATGCATTTCCTTCTTTTCTTTCGAAAAATGAATCTGCCGACCTATCCGGCTGGCCGTTTTATCCTACGTTAGTTTTACTTCCGTTAAATAGAGAAGCTTATTTCCCTAAGAACGAATGTTTGTTATCATAATGACACGATATTCCAATTTATAAGACCAGGTGACTTCCAGTCGCACACCGGTCCTGAGGAGGCTTCTTTATCCGATGCTAGAACGTTTGGAACATATGCAAATCCCCGTCCGCAACGTAGAGGAAGCGGTTCAATGGTACACGCTTCATCTCGGATTCCGCTTGGAAGGCCAAACGGCGGGAAGACACGCCTTCTTGACCTTGTCTTCCGGTCCTATGCTGATGCTGTGGGAAACCCCGGAGGAAACGCACGCCAATTTCACAGTCCGTGGAGAAACGATGCCGGTGCTGTTGTATCGCACGTCGGATATTCATGCTCTTCACGACAGACTTAAGGGGATAGGCGCACGAATCGCTTTTTACAAGGACGAAGGGTTCGGCCAAGTACTGAAGTTTTACGATCCGAGCGGTAACCTCTGGGGCGCCATACAGCCGAATGCTTAAGCCCTCGGGTATTTGACGACCGGCCACTTTTCTTTTCGCAGCGCACCCAGCAGTTCCGGACCGACGTACAAGGTTTCCTGAATCAACTCGCTAGGAGTCAGCGCCATCCATTGATTGAGCGACACGTCGGCGAATCGCGAGCTCTTGAACATTTCCAGAAACCACAGGGTGTCATTGCCGGTATTCTGGATATAGTGTCCGAAAGCAGCGGGCACATAACCTACGTCCCCGGCTCTGTAATCGAATGTGCGGGCCGTGCCGTTCGCGGCGAATGCGGTCATCCGGCCCTGACCCGTAAGGTAGTACTGCCATTCGTCGCTGTTCGGGTGCCAATGCAGCTCCCGCATGCCTCCCGGTTCTATCTCTACCAGCGCGGCGGCGATCGCCACGGAGACGGGAAAATTGCTGGAATCCACGATCCGCGCCGTGCCGCCCGGCGTCCGGATCGGCTCCTGCGCGAGCAGCCTGTAAGTGAAGCTCTGCGGGACGGTGCCATACGGATCGGGAACCTGCTGAGTCGAGATCGGACCCGGCACCGGCGCTTGGAACATGTAGCGCTGCTGCTTCGGGATATGCGCAAAGGCGCTTTCGGGCACGCCGAAGTTCGCGGCCAGTACATCCTTTGGCGTATGCGCCAGCCAATCGGTGATGGTGAACGTATCGTTCTCGGAGAAGCTGCCGTTATCGAACACGAGCAGAAACTCGCAGCCTTCCTCCAGACCTTGGATCGAATGCGGGATACCGGGAGGAAAGTACCACAGGTCTCCGACGCCTACATCGGCAATAAAATTCCGTCCGTTCTGATCGACTGCCGTGATCCGCGCCCTGCCGATGATAACGAACGCCCACTCCGCCTCCTTGTGCCAATGCAGCTCCCGTACGCCTCCCGGTGTCAACCGCATGTTGACCCCCGCGATTGTGGTCGAGATGGGCAGCTCTCTTACCGTAACTTCCCGGGACCATCCGCCATGCTCGAGCCGCATATGGGTATCGGAGAATGAAAACTTCAGATTGGGTACCGTGCCGGCATCGGTTAACGGAGGAACCAGCATGTTCGGATTCTCCAGATCCCGCAGCACATCCCGCGGCCCGGGATCGTCCGCGCCTGCGCCATCCTCCCTTATCGGCTGCGGCACATGCACGAAGCCACGAGACTCCGAAGGTCGTCTATTCATCGAACCCACTCCTTTGCTTCCGAATCGAATCCGTCGACATTCGTATCCCCCAGTATATAGCGGCGTCCGCGCATATATGACGGAATTGGGAAAAGGTCAAGCTCCGTCATCCGACAAGGTTGTACAAAATCGCCGAACGTCTTTTCAAAGCAAGCGGGGATATGGTATGATGGATTTACAAAAAAAGTTATTGCCTGCAAACCAGAAAGGCCGCGAATGTTCCAGCATCCGCGACCTCGCTACAATAGATTGCCCTCAAGGCGATCGGCGCAAGGAATAACCAAGCGGTAGACCTCTCGGGTTCCAAGGCTCAAGGGAGGTCTACTTCTTTTTTAAGTAGGAAAGTAAAGCGATAATAAACATGCCGAACATGAACATCAACGTTACGGCATCCTTTACTTCCATGGCATCACCTCCTTCCGGATTCGCTGATGCGAACCCATCAATGGCAGGGGTGTGCCAACCGTCCTTGAGTGCCTTTTCCTATTGCATCCACATTATACCATACGCCATGATAAATGAGAACATATTTTCGTATTTTTAGTTTACCAAAACGCTAAGCATTGGCAACCTTGCCCAGCAAATATACAAGCAATTGCTGATTGTGCGAGGAAATTCGGCTCAAATATTGCTGCAAAAACCGTTCGCGGATTTGCACGCCGCGTTCGCATTCGAAGCGTCCCTTCTCCGTTACCAGTACCCACACGATACGGCGGTCCTTCTCGTCCCGCTCTCTTGCGATTAACCCGCTCTTTTCCATCCGGTCAAGCAGCGTCGTAATCGCCGCGGGCGTCGTCGCCAAATACTCGATGAAATCCGAAGGCTTCATCCGGTCCTGCTCGGAAGCCAACAGCCTTTCGAGCACCGTAAGCTGCCCTTCCGTCAGCGTCGGAGCAAGCTCCGTTTCCATATGCGTGCGCAAATCTTTGGACAATTTCCACCACAGCTTGGCAAATTCCTGAGTTATCACAATCATCACTCCCGAAAAACCAATCTTTTCCCTAATTATAGCATTGACCTCCAACTTTTTAAAGGTTAACCCCATGAATATTTTAGGACATAAAACGATAAAATCGGGTACCTTTTGACGGAGTTCAACATATACTGCACATGGGACGTTCGCCTATACGCGGAGCTTGTCAATCCATGGAAGACAAGGAGTGAAAGGAATGGAAGACTGGAAGCGCAAAATCGGAGAAACCGCATTGACGAAAGGAATTATAAACGACCCAGACTGGCTCGAAAAGCTGGACGATTCGATGCCGGTATGGGCCGTTCTGCAATTGATGCTGGAGCTGCTCGAAAAGCTCGAGCCGCAGTACACCAGCTATGATTAAGTAATCTTCAAAATATCCGTTACCGCTTCATTTTTATTGACCGGAACGACGCATTTCCCTGTAGATTTGCGGTCATCAATCGGCGTCTGCTCGGTCGAGAGCGTCACTCTTCCGCCCGTACTGAGGATGGCGGTCAGGTCGAACGGCTCTTTAACTACAAAAGCGCCTTTCAGCTCCGATCCGTTCGGCTTTACCCGCTTGCCCTCCTTAAATTCGAACGTAATAATCCCTTTGCCCCCGCGTCCTTGAACGGGATAATCCGCTACGAGCGAACGCTTCGCATACCCAAGCTCCGTCATGACGACGACTTCTCCTTCGTCCCCGTCGATCCAATCGGCGGCAACGACCTCATCGTCATCCTTCAGCTGAATGCCGCGAACCCCGGCAGCGGCGCGCCCCATCGGATTCACTTCGTCCTCCTTGAAGCGGATGGCCATCCCCTGCTTCGTCACCAGCAGCAGCTCCTTTGAGCCCGTACTGAGCAAGACGTTGAGCACCGCATCCTGATCGCCCACTTTGCAAGCGACGATCCCGGTTGAACGATTCGTAAAATATTCCTTCAGCTCGGTCCGTTTGACCTGCCCTTTGCGCGTCACGAACACGAGCGACTTGCCCGGCTCCTCGAAATCCTTGACAGGCAGCACATGTATAATGCGGTCGTCCTTGGATATCGGAATGACGTTGACGATGGCGGTGCCGTTCTCCTTCCACTTGTACTCCGGAATTTGATGCACCGGCAGCAGGAAGTATTGCCCTTTCTGCGTGAAAATAAGCAGGCTCTCCAGCGTATTGACATCGAGCAGGTAGCGAAGATAGTCGCCTTCCTTCAGTCCCGTCTTGTCAATCTCGCCGCCGGAGCGGATAAACGACAGCTTGCCCGTACGCTTGATATAGCCTTCGCTGGAAAGCGTAACGAAGACGTCCTCAGCCGTCACCATGACTTCCAGATTGACTTTAAGCTCTTCCACCTCGTCCTGGATGTCCGATCGGCGGTCAATGCCGTACTTGTCGCGGATTTGCGACATTTCATCCTTAATGACAGCCAGAAGCTTCTTCTCGCTGCCAAGAATTCCTTTCAGGTACGCGATCGTTTTCTGGACGTCCTTCCATTCTTTCTCCAAAGAATGAATCTCCAGATTCGTCAAACGATACAGCTGCAAGGTCAAAATCGCATCGGCTTGCCGTTCGGTAAACCCGAACTTGGCAACGAGGTTGTTCTGAGCGTCCTGACGGTTTTTCGACGCCTTGATCGCGGCGATGACCTCGTCCAGAATGTTGAGCGCCTTGACCAGCCCTTCGAGCACATGGGCACGGTCTTCCGCCTTCTCCAACTCGAATCGCGAGCGGTGGGTAACCACTTCTTTCTGATGGTCGATGTAGGCCTCCAGCATATCGCGCAGCCCGAGCTGCTTCGGCGTCTTGTTGACGATGGCGACCATGTTGAAATTATAGGCTACCTGCAGGTCGGTTTTCTTAAACAAATACGCCAAAATCCCCTGCGCATCCGCGTCCTTTTTCAGCTCGACGACAATACGAAGACCCTCGCGGCCGCTTTCGTCGCGAACCTCCGCAATGCCTTCGAGTTTTTTCTCCAGACGGATATTCTCCATCGCCGTTACCAGACGGGATTTTACGACTTGATAAGGAATTTCGGTAATGACGATCTGCTGGCGTCCGCCGCGCAGATCCTCGATCGCCGTCCGCGCCCGTACATAGATGCGGCCCCGGCCGGTGCGGTACGCGTCGCGTATCCCCTCCGAGCCCATAATAATGCCGCCGGTCGGAAAATCCGGGCCTTTGATGGCGCCCATCAATTCCTCCAGCGTGCTGTCCGGCTTATCGATCAACGCAATGCAGGCATTGACCACCTCGCGCAGGCTGTGCGGCGGAATTTCCGTCGCAAACCCGGACGAGATGCCGCTAACGCCGTTAACGAGCAAATTCGGAAACCGCGAAGGCAGCACGACCGGCTCCTTCGTCGTATTGTCGAAGTTATCCTTGAACTGGACCGTCCGCTTCTCGATGTCCCGCAGCAGCTCCATGGCGATTTCGGATAACCGCGCTTCGGTATACCGCATCGCAGCCGGCGGGTCGTCGTCCATCGAGCCCCAGTTACCATGGCCGTCAACCAGGACATGGCTCATTTTCCAAGGCTGCGCCATCCGCACCATGCCTTCATAAATCGAAGCGTCGCCGTGCGGATGGTAATTACCCATTACATCCCCGACCGTCTTCGCCGATTTGCGGTACGGCTTATCCGGCGTGTTCCCGGAATCGTACATGGCGTACAGAATACGCCGCTGCACCGGCTTCAGCCCGTCGCGCACATCTGGGATCGCGCGGTCTTGAATGATATATTTGGAGTACCGGCCGAACCGGTCGCCTACAACCTCTTCCAGAAAGGCCGGCAAAAAATTTTCCGAGATACTCACAAAAGGCCCCCCGTTTATTCTTCAAATTCCGTGAAGTCCACGTTCTCGATGATCCAGCGCTTCCGCGGATCGACTTTATCCCCCATCAGCGTAGATACGCGCCGCTCGGCTTTGGCCGCATCTTCGATCTGCACCTGCAGCAGCGTGCGCGTCGCCGGGTCCATCGTCGTTTCCCAGAGCTGGTCGGGGTTCATCTCACCGAGTCCTTTGTAACGCTGCAGCTCGATGTTTTTGCCGAGTTCTTTGGTCAGCGCGTGCAGCTGCTCGTCGGTCCAAGCGTACCGGACCGTGCTGTTTTTGCCGGCTTTTTTCGTCACCTTAAACAGCGGCGGCTGGGCGATATACACTTTGCCCGCGTCGATGAGCGGCTTCATGTACCGGTAGAAGAACGTCAGAAGCAGCACCTGAATATGCGCGCCGTCGGTATCGGCGTCGGTCATAATGATAATTTTCGCATAATTGCTTTCCGACTCGTCGAATTCCGGGCCGACCCCTGCGCCGATCGCGGCGATGATCGCCTTGTATTCGTCGTTTTTCATAATATCGAGCAGCTTGGCCTTCTCCGGGTTCATCGGCTTGCCCTTGAGCGGCAAAATCGCCTGATGCTTCGAATCGCGCCCCTGCTTCGCCGACCCGCCGGCGGAATCGCCTTCGACGATGAACAGCTCGTTGCGGGTATAGTCCTTCGATTGCGCCGGCGTCAGCTTCCCGCCGAGGTTCGAGCTTTCGCTCTTGCCCTTCTTGCCGCTGCGCACCTCTTCCCGCGCCTTCCTTGCCGCCTCGCGCGCCTTGGCCGACTGGATCGCCTTTTTCATGATCATCTGTGCAACCTGCGGATTTTCTTCGAGAAATACCGCCATTTTATCGGAGACGACCGAATCGACCGCGCTCCGCGCCGAAGCGCTGCCGAGCTGGTCCTTCGTCTGGCCGACGAATTCGACCTCACCCATCTTGATGTTGATGACCGCCATCATGCCTTCGCGCAGGTCCTGCCCGTCCAGGTTTTTCTCCTTTTCCTTGAGCATCCCGTTCTTGCGCGCATAGTCGTTCATGACGCGGGTATAGGCCGTTTTGAAGCCCGTTTCATGCGTTCCCCCGCCACGCGTCGGAATCGAGTTGACGAAGGACACGAGCGTCTCCGTGTAGCCGTCGTTATACTGCATCGCCACTTCGACTTCGATTTCGTCTTTCTCCGCTACGAAGTGAATGACGTCGTGCAGCACCGTTTTTTCCTCGTTCAAGAACTGCACGAACTGGCTGGCGCCGCCTTCGTATTGGAATTCCTCCTGCTTATCCGCGCGCTGATCGGTCAGCGTGACCTTTAGCCCCGAGTTCAAAAAGGCGATTTCCTGCAACCGCTCGTAGAGCGTGTCGAAATTGATCGTCGTACCGCCCTGAAAGACGCGCTTGTCGGGCTTGAACGTCACCTTCGTTCCGCTTTTGCGCGTCGAACCGATCACTTCCAGGCCCGTGACCGGCTCTCCGACGTGCTCCTTGCCTTGATCGTCCACCCAATATTCAAACCGCTGGCGGTGTGTTTTGCCTTCGCGGTAAATTTCCACTTCAAGCCATTCGGACAGCGCATTCGTCACGGAAGCGCCTACGCCGTGCAGGCCCCCGGACTTTTTATATCCCCCGCCGCCGAACTTGCCGCCGGCATGAAGCATCGTAAACACCACCTGCGGTGTGGGAATCCCCGTTTTGTGCATGCCGGTCGGAATGCCGCGGCCGTTGTCGTACACCGTTACGGACTGATCCTTATGGATCGTCACGTCGATTTGCGTACAATGCTTGGCCAGATGCTCATCCACGGCATTGTCGACGATTTCCCAGATCAGATGGTGAAGCCCGGACGTGCTGGTACTGCCGATATACATCCCCGGCCGCTTGCGTACCGCTACCAGTCCTTCGAGCACCTGGATATCGTCTGCACCGTAGTCCGCCGGCGCTGCTGTCGTTTTTCCAAACAAATCGAGTTGATCCGCCATCGCAGCCTCCCTAAAAACACCTATGTCTCCGCAACATTATAACATTTGAACGGATTAGTTCAATACATCTTTTTTCGTGAATACCGCAAACGAGACGATCACCGACGCGATTCCCCATACGGTCAATACCGCCAAGGAGAACGGCAAATCCATGCCTTTGATAGGCGGAAGCGTCCCGCTGAGATACGTTGTCAAGTTCAAGTTGACCATGAACAAATATTTGGCCGCCTCCCAAGAAGAGACCATATTCGTCAAGATCGTGCCCGAGATGAGCAGCGCCAGCATGATGCCCATTCCCGCCGCCGTGCTGCGCACGAGCACCGAGATCATCAGCGTCATCACCGCGACGATGAGCGCCGCAAACCAAACCAGCCCGAATTCCATGATCAGGTACAGCCACTGGTCTACCGGGCGGACGAACGAAAAGTCGACCTCCGTCCCCTTCACCTGGAACCCGAAGAAGACCGGCATATCCCAGCCCCCGTAACCGAACACGACGCCCGATATAAGATAGCATAAAATTCCTGTCGCAACAACGATAAACGAGGTGAAGAGGATAAGACTTAGCAGCTTGCTCAAGAGAATTTTCCAGCGCTGCACCGGACGCGTCAGCAGCAGCTTGATCGTCCCCGTCGTATGCTCCCCGGATACCATATCGGCTGCCACGACCATAACCATGAGAGGAATGAACAAATTTACGGCATTTTTCACAAACTCTCTTGTAAAGGTTACCCCGTTCGGCTCGGCCGGATTCACATCTTTATCCAGATAGTACTGGGCCAGCTTCACT
>NZ_JTHN01000018.1 GCF_001399685.1 Paenibacillus sp. A3 | reverse complement strand
TTTTACCGTCCATCCAGTGAAGCAGTTCACTCCATGCAACCTGATTTATTACCTTAAAAGTAAATTCATAGTCCTGAAGTTCAAGCTCGCCATCTTCACATAATAGAATGGTTCGCTGTCCAGTAGACGGCTTCCTTAATTTAATTTCTATTCCTTCGGAGGTTTGAAAAAATGACGCAATGGAAGCATTACAACGGCTGATCCAATGTAAAATTTGCATTCTTGTTGAAAAAGGTATTTTTCCTAACTCAGAAAGGTTTATTCTTTCAATTTCAACCATCTTTACTAGGAATTGCAGCTCTTTCTTATGTTGCTTTATGAACTCTTTTCTTATCTCCTCTTTCTTCTTCGAATGGTCCAAGATGGGTTCGGTATCTTGACGGTCATTTTTTTTTCTGCTACGAGACCTTAATGTTTTTACCATAGGAGCTTCTTCCCACATCGACATCTCTTGATTATCAGACCCTCTCAAATCCTCCCCCTGCAAATGACGCGTAGGAAAAATCCCAAAAGCATAAGCGGCTAACTTATGAGCCGACTCTAAATTATCTGTTCGATAAAACCATTGCCCAAGGTAGTCTAGTTCTTTTCTCCTGCTTACGGTTGAACGTTTTCTTTCCTGAATTCGTAACGCGCAGCGAACAATTTTAACAATTGCATCCTTTGTGGCATTTTCCAGTAGCATGAGTTCGCTAACCGAACCTGCTTCGCCGTTAAACCATCTATTCAGGCCATCCCATTTTTCAAATATTTCATTTAAATATTGCTCTTTAGAAATCATTTCATCCAATTTAGGAATACGCCATTCGTCCTCAACAACAGCGTGCAGAAATATATCCCTTACACCGTTGGTTATTTGATTAAGATGTCCTTCAATTTTATATGAACGCCGTTGCAAAGCATGCACAAAATCTTGCAAGTACAGCGTAATGGAGTCTTTATATAATAAAAAAGCATCCGTAACCATTAGCTCCTCCGCCACACTTGTCTGAAGACTAGCTATGTAATCCACCGATGCCTCGTGCAACTTCTGAAATGAACTATATAAAATATTCCAAAACTCTAAAGATTCCCCTGGCTCATAAATACCTGATTTTTCCCTAATCTTTAGCAATGTTTCTGCAATTGTATCAAACAACGTCGGTTCCAAAGAACCTCCGTATCCTCTTACCGTTTCAAGGTTTTCAAGAAGCCGTTCAATTTCGATCGAATATGGCGTCAGTAAATATTGGAATTTTTTGCGCAAGTATTCTTCTACCGTAACTGCTCTTCCCCCATCATGGCGTGATGAAAGATTCCCCCATTCTACCAGTTGCTCCAAATCGATCTGGCACTGTTCGAAGGAATAATTTTTAAGCAAATTCCATGACATTAGGCCTTCATAAATTTGTTCGGGTTTAAGCCAATAGTTTAGTTTTTGATATTGCTGGTACAGAAATCGCATTATGGCTCTGTAGCGGGTGACATTATCTGCATTAATGTACTTTAATTCAGGTACATTACGTAGAGACTGTAGACTTGGAATTTTACTCAAGGGAACCTCCTTGTGAAATAATGACTATGCGTATTTGCTTTATTTATTTATTACATCCAGAGTTTATAAAACGTAGCCACTCCAATAACTCAATTTGTGCTCTGTACTCTTTATTTAAGTCACAGTAAATAATTCCGCTCAGATCGGATGCAATTTTAGTAGTACCTTTTCGACATATAATTGTTTTCTCTTTTCCTAAAATCGATAATAAAAAGCCATATTCCAAAACAACATTATCTCTCGGGGCTAAAACATAATCGTTTCTATACCAAACCTTGTCATCCTCGTTAAAAATTAAAATAGCAGCATCTACCTTCATGCTAATGTCCCTTAGACTTTCTAACATATATTTCCCTAACAAAAACACGCCTGCCTTATTCCAAGGAAACGGAGTATATCCTGCTTCTTCTATAAGCATAGCTATTTTCCTAAGCTCATCTGACGATTCCAATGAGCTCCCTATGAAAACTTTCATTTTAGTACTACTCCTTCCCATAGATAGGCATACATATATTTAGCACCATATTACTAGATATATAGAAAATATACTATACCCTTCCATTTTCAGTAGGTATTTTTCACCTATATTGTGGTATAATTTATTAAAAAAATACTTATTTTCGAATAAAAAATTTGAGGGAGGTAAATAGGTTTGAGTACATTACATAAAGTGGAGCTGGCTCTAAAAGAATGCGAAGAATTAAACGAAGAAGATTTAAAAGCACTTCGTAAAATGTTATGGAAAGCCTTTTACTCTGTTCACAAGAAATTGGAACATTCGTCTAAAAAAAAATCTAAATCAGATAATTACTGTCCTCGTTGCCGATCGAGCGATGTAATAGGCCATGGAAAAAAAACAACAAAACGATTTTTGTGCATGGTCTGTGGGATAACTTTTGTAAAAGAAAGACACCTCCTCTACTATAGAAGACGGAATCCCGACAAAATTATCGACCTTGTTGTCGCTATTCATACCTCTGACAAAAGCGCTGCTGAAATTATGAATCAACTCCAAATACCCGTTAAAACCTATTACCAGTGGAGGGACGACATTTTATTAGTTTTTCCTCAATTAAAAGAAAAATTTAAAAATAGGGGTAAAAAGTAAGCTTTCTTGGGGTTATCACCTAAATTTTGAGTGTGTTTGAACATTAATTGAATAATAAACCTATTTTTATTGTTCCCACAATTAACAACAATTTAATTTATAGACAAAACGAATGTTTGTTTATAGAAAAAGAAGCCCGTACTGGGGACAATCATGAAAAATTAAAGGTTCTTACAGGCTAAACTTGTAAGAACCTTTATCTACGTGATCGTATTTTTTTTCGTTTCGATTATATCATGTCAAAATTGAGTGACCGCCAGTGCTATGCAAGCGATACCGAGTTTCTTCCCATTGTTTATCAGACCATTTCATCCTAACATACTGTAAATCAAGATAAGCGGTCGTATGCCTGTCGTTCTATCCTTTCTTATAAGCCTGCCTTAAAGCTTCCATGTCTATTTTATCCATTTGAAGCATAGCCTGCATCACTCTCGCCGATTTCTCGGCATCCTTGTCCTGAAGCGCTCACCCCAAAACTTGGGAACGATCTGCCGCAACCCCTAAACTTGTCTGTGATTCAGCTGCATCAAACAAAAAACACTAGCTCTTGCCGAATCATCCGTTCACAATTCCTAAAACAAACCCATCGTATCCCTTACTGCCAACGGTCTGAATCGCCGTAGCGGATATTCGATCTTCTTGCGCCAGCAGGTCATAAAACTCCCGGACTCCATTGACACGGGGATCTGTGCTGGCTTCGTTAGTAATCTCGCCGCCGCGAATGACATTATCCCCAATGATGACCGTCCCGGGGCGGGACAAGCGAAGCGCCCATTTCAAATATCCGGGGTTATTCGGCTTATCCGCGTCAATAAATATGAGATCAAAAGGCGCAGCCCCTTCTTCTTCCAGCTTGGCCAACTGCTCAAGCGCGTTCCCTACCCGGATTTCCACTACGCCCTCCACCTGAGCAAGGGATAAATTCGCCTGCGCTACCTCCGCATGCCGCGGATCAAGCTCCAGGGTAACGAGGCGTCCGTCTGCGGGCAGAGCCCTTGCCATCCAAATGGTGCTATAGCCTCCCAAGGTCCCAATTTCAAGAATTCGCTTGGCATTTTGCATCCGGACAAATAATTGCAGCAGCTTTCCTTGGGCTGCAGATACGTCGATTGGCGGCAAGCCCGCCTGCCGGTTTGTAGACAAAACCTGCTCCAGCACGGAATCGTGAGGAATAAGCTTCTCCGTTATATACACGGCTCCACATGTCCAATGCATTCATTTTATCCCATCTCCTTGTTTTTATTTTGACTTCAACCTTGATTTTAGTTGATTCAGAACTATAAATATAATATATTATTTTTTCTGTTTCATATATTTTGTATATAGAATAAAGGAGACGTGCCATGAATCTGCATGCCCTGCGGCTATTTCATACGATCGCTTCCACCGGAAATGTAACTCGCGCCTCCGAACTGTTGAATATCAGCCAACCGGCCATTACGGCTCAGATCAAAAAACTCGAAAAGGAACTCTCCATTCCTCTATTGAAGCCTAGTGGAAGAGGAATTGCCCTGACGGATGCCGGTGAAAAAATGGCGCTGCTCGCAAAAAGGCTGTTTGCGGTGGAACAGCAAATCGATCAATTTTGTCACGAATACTCAACGGCACGAACGGACATATTCGATTGGCTGCGACCTATTTGCCGGCCCAGTTTCTGATTCCCGCTTGGATCGCGAAGTTTAAACAGCAATACGAACAGGTAGAAATGACGATTACAACAACGAATTCAAGCGATGCGCTCAAGCAGCTTTTACAGATGGAAGTGGACCTTGCGGTTTATGGAGGACTGGCGGAAGAATACCCGCATACGATTCAAACGGAAGAGTTGTTCCGCGACGAGCTGTGGTTCGTAGTAGCGCCGAATCACAAATATGCGAATCAGCAAGTTTCGCTGGGCGAAATGATGAAGGAGCCTTTCGTCATGCGGGAGGAAGGAAGCTCGACACGGGAAAGGCTGCTGGCTTTATGCCGAACCTACAGCATATCCAACCCCCGAATCACGCTGCAATTCAATGGATTGCATGAAGCGATCATGGCCGTTATCGCCGGCTATGGCGCCAATTTCGTTTCTTCGCTGGTCGTACGGGAATATGTACAGCGCGGCGAGTTATGCCGGGTTTACGTTCAGGACGTCCGGTTGCAAAATACAATTGCCATCTGTACCCGCAAAAACGAGCCTTCCTCTCCTTTACAGAATTTTAGTATATCGAAAGGATGGAAAAAATTCAAAAAAACACCGCCCTGAAAGGACGACGTGAGCTTGTTGAGAAACCCGCTTCGCGTATAAAATTCTCTGCATA
>NZ_JTHN01000179.1 GCF_001399685.1 Paenibacillus sp. A3 | reverse complement strand
GGCGGGGCTGCGCCCCGGGGACATCGTCGTGTCCTTCGGCGGCCGCGACGTTCCGACCTATGCCGAGTTCATCCGCTCGCTCGGCCTGTGCGCCGGGACGAACGGGCCGGTCGGCGTGACGTATTACCGCGAAGGACGCAGACTGCACACGGAAGCCGCGCTGTCGTATGACAAGCTGCTGACGGGACTTGTAGACCCGACGGAAGAGTCGGTGCGGCAAGTGACCGACGGAAAGCGTTCCTCCTGATACAAAAGCCGCTGGCAGCGGGCCGACGAACCCAGTAGCCCCTGCGCCGTTTCACTCTTGCAGAACGAAGCGGCGTCCGGGGTAACGAGCCGTCATTTCGAATCCGGCACGGATTCGGAACGGACGGCTTCGTCCGTTTTCCACAAGCTGCCGGATCCGGACCGCTGCCTGGCAAGCAGCTCACGTTTCTTTCTCACTTCCTCGAGCGGGGTTTCCTCGATATCGATCAGGCCCGTGAACGTTTCGTCCAGCGACAGCCGCACCGTCGTTTCGCACCGGACTCCGTCCCGCACATATGCCACTACCGGCTCCGCGGTCTTTCCGTAGAACGACGAAATGGCGCGAACAAACGCCGGATAGTCGGGTGTCGGCATTCCTCCGATCTCGACGATGACATCGCCGGCCCGCATGCCCGCCCGGTCGACGGGGCTGTTCGGAAATACCTGCAGCAAGTAGTTCCCTCCCCGGACCGGAACGCACACCATCGGGCTCTGCTCTTCGTTCACCGTACAGTTGGCGACGCCGAGGCGCGGATAGCTGAACATTTCGATGCGCAAATCCAGCCCAAGCTCAAGCACAGACTTCAAATTCATCAACGACCGCCGCCATCCCATTTCCAAACATTCCCGGAACCACTGGCCGTGCGTCGTCGGCTCGAATCCGGTCACCTCCAGGGTCAGCTTGACAAAAGGCCCCTGCTGTTCCAGCGTATATGCCGTGCTGACAAGGTATCGGACCGTGCGGCCGTCGGGGTCCATGGAATCGTACGTGTCGGCAAAAGCGATATGATGTGGCGGCTCGCACCGGATCACGACCGATTCGTTGTTAATATCGCCGTAATTGAGCGTGTACCGATCGCCGATTTTCGGCTCATCCTCGGTCCCGGTCGTTCGGGCGTAATACGTCAAATACGAGCTGGAGCCAGGCGCGGTCGCTACCGACCACCACACCCGCTCAAGCGGAGCTTCCAAATACGTAATATTGACGGTCCGGTCCAGCGGACATGGGATCATGGCTCGTTCTCCTCCGTTAATAAGGTATAGATTCGTTCTGCCCGACCGCCCAGCTCTTTGACGAGTCCGGGGAAGGTGCACAGCACGTCCAACGTAGGCCAGTGCGCCTCGGGAATAGGCTGTCCCGCGCGCGCCAGCGTCTTCAGACAAGCTTCGTACTGCGGTACGATCCGTTCGTCCCGCCGCTGCGCGTAAGCGCTCATCGCCTCGGTCCACGTCCGTTCTCCGCGCATATACGCATCAAGCTCCTCGGCCAGCATCTCGGCGGAGCATACCGCATTGTCGATGCCGACGCCGGACACGGGATGCAGGTGCGCGCCGGCGTCGCCGACCAGCGCCCACCCCGGGCCGTACGGTTTGCGCACGTAGCTGCGGAGCGTATCCACTCCGCGAACGCTGCCCTGCAGCCGCGCGTACCGGAGACGGGGGCCCAGCGTGCGGATGCGGCTCAGCCGCTCGACGAACTTGGTAGCGGGATCGCCCGACCAAGAGCGGAACGTCTCCTGAGGCAGCATGACCGCGATGCAGTGCCGTCCCCCGTCAATCGGATTGCATAGCACAATGTCCGTCTCGCTCCAATACCACTCCACAGCCGGAATTGGCAGCGGGTCCGCATGCAGTACGTACGCATAGTACACGCCCAAATGGCGCTCGTCCGAAGCCATCGCCGTTTCGGCTCTGACCCGTCGGGCCACCGACGAATGTCTGCCGTCTGCGCCGATCACGGCCCGCGCCTTGTACGTCTCCACGGAACCGTCGGGCAATTTGCAGCGGACGCCGCATACGCCGTCCTCCCCTTCGAGCAGATCGATAACCTGCGTCGACAGTTTGGCGTTCACCTCCGGCAGCCCGCAAGCCGCATCCAGAAGCCAACGATCCAACAGCTCCCTCCTTACGCCCAGCGCCCTGGGGGTGACGCAAATATCCGACTCGAACAGCCGTCCCTCCAGATCGATGCGCATCCTCGTCAGGGCGGGAATGCCGCTGGTTTCCATTTTTCGCGCAATGCCAAGCCTTTCGTAAATCCCCGTCTCGCCCAAGATGTGCGTCGACAAAGTCGGTCCCGGCACCGCATAACGGTCGATCAGCAGCGTCCGGTAGCCTTTTTGTCCGAGAAAATAAGCGGTGGCCGCCCCGGCGCACCTGGCTCCCACGATAATAAAATCGTACATAGTCCACTCCCTTGCCAATCGAGTTCGCGGATGCTAAAGCTTTCGCATGTCCGTACGCTTGAAAACGAAAGGGCCATACAGGATGGCCCTCTCGCTGGATAACGATTAGTTGGATTGCAAGCAGCCGTAGATGGTGCCTACTTGGTTGTCTTCCGCGTCGAACAACGGAATTACGCTGTCCGAATAGAACGTGGCGTCTTTCGGAGGAAGACCTTTCAATGTGCCTTTCATATGGATCGGTTTTTTGTTGTGGAACTCGCCTTGAGGCGTTTCGATCACCCAGTACAACCAGGACTCGCCTTGTACGCCGTCCGCCATTTTTTTGTTGAACGGAATGGAAGCGCTGGCTTTCATCGTTCTGCCTTGTCCTTGCAGACCGCCGCGTACGCGGATGGTAGCGCCCGGCCAGATGACGCTGGAAGTGGCTACGAGATCGACGTTCATGATTTCCAGATCAACGGTTACGCCCGTTTTCAAGCTGAATTCGGAATCGCTCACCGTGAAGTGAGTCGGAGCGGCTTGTTTGAAGTGCAATTCTTCGCTGCGGCCGTCGAGCAGTTCCAGGTACGTTTTGCTGTTGGAGTTTTCGAGCGTCATGCCGATTTTCTTTGTGATGGTTTTCATTGCGATACCTCCGTTTGGTGGATTGGTTTGTTGTCTCCCGGGGACATCCTTATCATCGCATGATTGGGGAAATATCACTCAGCTTTTGACCTGCTGGTTTTTCGTCTTTTGTTGGCTCCGGCAGGGGATATAAAAAAAACGGACCATCCTGTAAAGGAGGTCCGCCCAGAGTGTTGAGAAAGTGGTCTAAGCAAAAATAGAGAAGCATATGGAGGTGGGGTATCCACTGGAGAAGCGATGGCGGCCGCCTTTGTCTTCGGGAAATGTCCGCTAGTAAGC
>NZ_JTHN01000178.1 GCF_001399685.1 Paenibacillus sp. A3 | reverse complement strand
GGAGCGCAGCCGCGAGGCAATGGCCGCGGCAAAGGCGATGCTGGCGGAGCAGATGCACGAAGCGGAAGCGAGCTACACCGAGCGTCTAGCGGCTCGCGAGGCGGAGCTGAAGGAACAGAAGCGCCGCCTCGAGGTGCAGCTTGGCGAGCAACTGGAGAAGACGCGCGAGCAGCTGCAGCGCGGCGACGGGCTGCTGGCGGAGCTGGAAGCCCTGCGCGGAAAGCAGCGCGAGCAGGAAGACGAGCTTGCGCTGCAGCACGAGCTGTACAACGAACTCGAAGGCGAGCTGGCCGCTTTGCGGGAGCGCAGCGGTTCCCAAGAAGCGGAGCTGCGGGGCAAGCTGGAGACGCTGGAGCGGAAGCACGCTGCAGAGCTTGCCGAAGCAGAGCTGCGCCAGACGGAGCTGAAGGCGCGTGCGGCCGAGAGCGACGCCCGGCTGGCAGCCCGCGAAGAAGAGCAGCGGCGGCAGCTGGAAGCGCTGGAGCGGAGGCGGGAAAGCGAGCTGGCCGAAGCGAAGCGGCGGTTCGACGAAGAAGCGGCTGCCTTGGCGGCGCGCATCGCGCAGCTCGGACAGCAGCTTAGCGAGCGGGAGACCGAGCTGGCGCGTGAGCTTGCCGAACGGGAGCAGCACAGTGACACGCAGGCGGCTCAGGTTGACGAGCTGCGGGCTAAGCTCCGTGAGCAGGAAGAGGAGATTGGCGTTCATCAGGAGCTCTATGACGAGCTGCAAGGGCAGCATGACGAGCTGGCGCGACGTTTGGCTGAGCAAGAAGCGGGTCTTCGCGAAGCGGCGGCAGCGCAGGAGGCGCGTCACGAGGAGTTCCAGCGCCTTCTCGGCGAGCGTGAACGCGAGCTTGCAGAACTGCGTCAGGAACGCGAAGCGGCCGTAGAGCTGAGCCGTGCCCTGCAGGAGCAGTGTGCCGCGCTAGAGGATCGGCAGCAAACGGCGCAGAGCGAACGGGAGACGTTAGAGCAGCGGTTGGCTGCGCAGGAAGCGAGAATCGCCGAACTGACCGAGCAAGCGGCGCAGGGAGCTCAGCTGAGAATCGAGTTGGCGGAACAAAAGGACGAGCTAGAGCTTCAGGTCGAGCTGTACAATGAGCTTCAAGAGCAGCTCACTGAGCAGCTAAAACAGCACAAAGCGCTGCAGACCGAATACGGGCAGCATCAGGAGAAGGCGGAGCAAGTATTCGAGGAATTGCAGAACTTGAAATCCGAGTACGAGAAGCTCCAGATCGAATACAACGAATGGATCGAGCTCGTGGAGAAGGAATAGCGAATGAACGGACTGGATTACACCGTTCTGGCGGTGCTCGCCGTCGGAACGGTTCTAGGGTTTGCGCGCGGCTTTATCGGCCAACTCGTATCTGTCGTCGGTCTCGTCGCCGCGTATTTGATCGCTTTTTTCTTTTATGACGACGTGGCGCCGCTGGTGGGCAGTACGCTTGCGCTATCCGGGCATGAAACGTACCAGAAGTATGAATTTTTAGCCAAGGGCTTGAAGCTGGACAATTACGTTTATAATGCGTTGGCGTTTGCCATTTTGTTCTTCGGGGTCAAAATCGCGTTCAGCATCGGCGGGCGGCTGCTGAACTGGTTGGCGGCGGCGCCGGGACTCAAGCAGGTCAATCAATGGAGCGGCGCGGCGCTCGGCTTTGCGGAAGCGGCGGTCATCGCGGTAATCGCCGTCCATGTCATGACCGTCATCCCGAACGACGGCGCGCAGAATCAGCTCAAAAACTCCATGCTGACACCGTACGTCCTGGAGCATACTCCGATTTTGACCGATAAGCTGCAGGAGCTCTGGAACAACCGCAGCGGTCGGGTTAAAGCAGGGGAATCCTGAAACCGCAGAATCGAATAACTGAAAAAAGGCATGCTTCACGCTTGGAATAATTCAAGCCGCGAGCATGCCTTTTTCATATTTTAAATAAAAAACGGCCCCGCCTGTCCCGCAGTACAAACGAAGCCGCTTTGGAATGATTCGCCGCTATATTAGGCTATTCTTATTCCACGATAAGCGTGGATTTCATCGTAGCATGGCCTTGGCCGCAAGGAAGCGAGCAGACGATATCGTATGTGCCGGCTTTGTCGATTTTGACCGTTTTGGTCTTGTTGTTGTTGTCCAAACCGACGTTTACGCCGCTGATTTGCACGGCATGCATGCCTTGCTTGTTTTCCAGCGAAAACGTAACGTCCTCGCCTTTTTTCACTTTATATTCTTTCTGATCGAACTGGAAGTTCGTCGCCACCAATTTTACCTGCTGAGCCGCCGGATTGCCGCTTGCCGGCTCCGAAGCTTTCGGGGTTTCTTTGGCTCCGCATGCAGACAAGGCGAAAATCATCCCGACTGCTGCCACACTGACGATCCATTTTTTCATCCGGTAAGTCCCCTTTCACAACCATCGTGGAATATTTTTCTCATTCCATGATACAGCAACCGTCGGCCTTAAGGCTGTGTCGGAGCGGTGACAACAATATGAAAACATCGTGTCATTCCCTGTCGAACCTTACTTTGGTTGGGAGCTCAGTTCCCGGATCAGTCCGGCAAGCTTTCGAAGGCCAAAATTCAGGCGTTCCGCCGATTCGAACGAATAAGAGAGCCGGATGTAGGGGCCGCCGAGCGAGTCGTACACCGTTCCGGGGTTGAACAAGATGCCCTCCTGGAGCGCACGTGTAAATAGCGCATTCATGGAAACGGGAGGCACGAGTCGCAGCCAAATGTAAAAGCCGCCTGCGGGCACATTCCATACCGCAAGCCCCGACAAATGCTTCTGCAGCATGTCCAACACATCGTCGCGTCTTTGCTTTAGTACGATACGAACCCGGCTTAAATGCTCTTCATGAAAGCCCCGTTCGAACCATTCTGTCAGCGCCCATTGGGAAAGCGAGCTTGACCCGTAATCGGTCTGCATTTTGAGATCCGCAAGCCGCCGGATAACCGGCTCCGGTCCGGCGATCCAGCCGGTACGCAGGCCCGGGCCGACCGTCTTGGAGACGCTGCCCAAGTAAAGGACGAGTCCGTTCGGATCGCGCGCTTTCAAGGGCGGAGGAGGCGGGGCGTCCAGCCATAGCTCGCGATAGACGTCATCCTCGATCACCGGCAGCTGCAGCCGCTCGCATTCCCGCAGCAGCTCGACGCGCCGCCGCTCCGACATGACGATGCCCGTCGGGTTGTGGAAGGACGGAATCGTATACAGCATCCGGTTCGGCTGGGGCTTCAGTTCGGACAACCCGCGAATGCGAATGCCCTCCGAATCCATCTCCAGTCCTGCTAACCGGACCCCGGCGGAATGAAATACATGCAGGGAATGCAGGTAGGAGGGGCTCTCCGTAATCATGGTGGCTCCCGGTTTGACGAGTCCGAGGGAAATAAGCTGCAGGGCTTGGAGCGCTCCCGAGACGATCAGAATCGAGGCCGGAGAAGCGACGATGCCGAGCGCTCGCAGGTGGCGGCTTAGCTGCTCCCGGAGCGGCAGCAGCCCGCGCGGCTCTTCGTAGCCGAGCGTGTGAATACGGGAGGCAAGCCGTCCGAACACCTCTCCGAGCAGCGGCTGCGGATAGAGCGCCGGAGACGGCTCTCCCGTGCTCAAACGGATCATCCCGGCTTGAAATTCCGTCTCATTGATCATTTGGATGGTCGGCAGATTCGGCCGGTGCCAGCCGGCCTGGACATACGAATCCCAGTCGGGCGGGGTGCGGGAGGTCAGCAGAGACCACGGATTGTTCACCACTTTCGTGCCGCGGCGGCCGTCGCCTTCAAGCAGCCCGTCGGCGATCAGCTCCTGAAGCGCCGTGACGACTGTGGACCGATTGACGCCGAGCGCCTCGGCCAATTGTCGCTGTGTGGGGATACGGCTGCCGACCGGCCACTCGCCGTTTTCGATTTTGCGTTTCATATAGGTTTTGATTTGCAAATAGAACGGCAGCGGCGAATTCTCGTCCGGCTGCCAGTCGATGCGGTACATAGGGGCCATCCCTCCGTACGAAGTCGGTTACTCCGATTGTAGCAAAGATTGTTTTGGTTGGGAACTCTACCAACCGTTTGGTTGAAGACTTTTCCGCTGGGGGAGGTATGATGGATGAAGACAAGATTATTCAGATAGCTTCAGGAGGAGAGAGCATGCAAGCGGTACTGCACGGATTTGTTTTAGCTTTGGGATTGATCCTCCCATTGGGGGTGCAAAATCTGTTTATTTTCCAGCAGGGGGTTGTTCAGCGGAGGTTCGTCCTTGCGCTGTCCGCTTCGGTCACGGCGGCTCTATGTGACACGATACTCATTTTGGCCGCCGTTTTAGGGGTTTCCGTCGTTATTTTGGCGTTTGCTTGGGTCAAGACGGTATTGCTCATCGCGGGCGCCGCATTTTTGCTCTACTTGGGCTGGAACGCCTGGAAAGCCGCATCGGCTTCGGGACCGCCCGTTCAAAGCTCGCACGAATCGTTTCGGATTTCGAAGCAAATCGCTTTTACCGTCTCAATTTCCCTGTTTAACCCTCATGCGATTCTCGATACCGTCGGCGTGATCGGAACGAGCTCGCTGAACTATACGGGAGCGGACAAAGTCGGGTTTACCGCGGCGGCCATCGTCGTATCGTGGCTGTGGTTTATCGGGGTCGCCGGCGTCGGGCGGATCACCGGAAAGCTGGATGCTTCCGGGCGGTTCCACGCTTGGTTGAATCGGGTATCGGCTTTAATGATTTGGGGGACGGCCGGTTATTTGATTTATTCCTTATTTGTATGACGAAATGCCTCAAAGTTCGAAAAAAACGCCGCAGACGCTTTTGCCTGCGGCCGACTTGCTTACTTGGCGTTCTCACGACCGGAACGGCCTTGCTCAAACGGTGTTTTCACCGGAATGAACAGGTCGATGATTCCGATAACCAGGGCAGCCAGGATTGCACCGATAATGCTTGTCGATACGCCGCCAACGATAAACTGGGCAAGCCAAATGACCAGCGCGCTTGTTAAAAAACCGACAACCCCCCGGCCGAACGGAGTGATCCTTCTGCCAAAGATTCCTTCAATGACCCATGCCGCGATCGCGATGACCAAGGCCAGGAAAAAGGCGCTCCAGAAGCCTCCGACCTTAAAGCCGGGAACGATCCAACTGACAATCAGCAGCATTAAGGCGGAAACGATAAACCTGACGAGATGTCCAAGCAAGTGCATCGTGCAGTTCCTCCTTCGTGTCTTTGCGGTAATTCGTCAAACGCTTTCGGTGCACCTTATAGGTTTTCCCACGTCTTCGGCTTTATGAATGGCAATCCTTAGCGGAAATTCATTAGCTTTACTACCCGGACTTGGATATAATAGCAATGGAGAGCTTTTTCCGGTAAGAAAGGCAGGTTTCTAAAACGAAAGCGATGAATACGAACAAGACATCATACAATCAAAAAATATTGGCGACGCTGGATTTCCGGGCAGTGCTTGAGCGCTGCGCGAACCATGCCGCAACATCGCTCGGCAAAGGCCGGGTAGAGGAGCTTGAACCGAGCGGCGACTTTCATGAAGTGAAGCGCAGGCTGCAGGCGACCGACGAAGCGGTCAACGTGGACCGCCTGAAGGGCGGCGCGCCGTTCGGCGGCATCCGCGATATCCGCGCTGCGGTTCATCGGGCGCGGATCGGCGGCATGCTGAACCCGGTCGAGCTGTTGGATATTGCGATGACGAGTCAAGGCGGACGCCGGCTGAGCAGGTTTCTGGAAGCGACAAACGAAGATTACAGCATTCCGCTGCTGCTTGACCTGCTCGAGCCGATGACGGACCATAAGGAATTGGAAGAACGGATTCGCGGGTGCGTCGACGAGAACGCGCAGGTCATGGATACCGCAAGCCCGGAGCTGTTGAAAATCCGTCAAGAGCTGCGGTCGAGCGAATCGAAAGCCCGCGAGCGGCTGGAACAAATGGTGCGCACGCCGTCCATTCAAAAGATGCTGCAGGACAATCTCGTAACGATCCGGGGAGATCGGTACGTTATTCCTGTAAAACAGGAATACCGCGGTCATTTCGGCGGCATGATCCACGATCAATCGGCTTCCGGGGCTACGCTGTTTATCGAGCCGGAATCGGTTGTGCAAATGAACAACCGCGTACGCGAATTAAAGCTGAAAGAAGAGGCGGAGGTCAAAAAAATTCTCCGCATGCTGTCCGCCTTCGTAGCGGATAACGCGGATACGCTGCTCGTCAACGTAGAGTCGCTGACGGAGCTTGACTTTATTTTCGCCAAAGCGGGCGTTGCCCGCGAGATGAAAGCGACGCTGCCGCTGCTCAACGACCGCGGCTTCATTAAACTCAAGCGCGGACGGCATCCGCTCATTCCCGCGGAAAAGGTCGTTCCTCTCGATGTGGAGCTGGGCAACCGTTATTCGACGATCATTGTGACCGGACCGAATACGGGCGGTAAGACCGTCTCGCTCAAGACGATCGGTCTGCTGTCGCTCATGGCGATGGCAGGGCTGTTCGTTCCGGCCGAGGAAGGCAGCCAGCTTTGCGTGTTCGATGCGATCTATGCGGATATCGGGGACGAGCAAAGCATCGAGCAGAACCTCAGTACGTTCTCCAGCCATATGACCAATATCATCCGGATTCTCAAAGAAATGACGCCTAAGAGCCTTGTGCTGCTCGATGAGCTCGGAGCCGGGACCGACCCTGCGGAAGGCTCGGCGCTGGCGATATCGATCTTGGAGCACATGCACCGGATGGGCTGCCGCATCGTTGCGACGACGCACTACAGCGAGCTGAAGGCGTATGCCTTCGACCGGCAGGGCGTCATCAACGCCAGCATGGAGTTCGACGTGCAGACGCTGCGTCCCACGTATCGGCTGCTTGTAGGCGTTCCCGGGCGAAGCAACGCGTTCGCGATTGCGGAGCGCCTCGGCTTGGCGAAAACCATCATCGATCATGCCCGCGTTCAGGTCGGCGAGGAGGATCAGCGCGTCGAATCGATGATCGCCACGCTCGAAGAGAACCGGCTGCAGGCCGAGGCCGAGCGCGAATCGGCGGAGCGCAACCGCCGCGAAGTCGAAACGCTGCGCGAGCAGCTTGCCGCCGAACGCCGGCGCTTCGAAGAGCAGAAGGATAAGCTGTTCGAGCGTGCGGAGCGCGAGGCGCAGGAAGCGGTGGCAAAAGCCCGCCGCGAAGCCGACGAGATCATCACCGAACTTCGCAGAATCCAGCGCGAGGAAGCGGGCGGAGTCAAGGATCACAAGCTCAGCGAGCTGAAAAGGCGGATGAACGATGCCGCTCCCGAGCTCCGAAGCAAGTCCAAGGCCGGCACGCCGCGCAAAAAGGCCGACCGTATCGAGCCGGGCGATGAAGTGCTGGTGACGAATCTTGGCCAGCGGGGACATGTGGTCGAGCTGGTGAGCGAGACGGAAGTGACCGTGCAGCTCGGCATTCTCAAGATGAAAGTGAACAAAGCGGA
Source organism: Paenibacillus sp. A3 (assembly GCF_001399685.1). Classification (GTDB taxonomy): domain Bacteria; phylum Bacillota; class Bacilli; order Paenibacillales; family NBRC-103111; genus Paenibacillus_G. The sequence continues at coordinate 27,372 of NZ_JTHN01000178.1, read as the reverse complement.
CCTGGAGCTGCTGAAGCAAGCCTCAGCCCAGAAGAAGCCGCAGCAGCAGGCAACTTCCAGCCTGAAGCGGACGCGCGACGAGAACGCCAAGATGGAGCTGGACTTGCGCGGGGCCAATGTGGAAGAGGCGATCATTGAAGTGGACCGCTTCCTGGACGAATCGTACTTGGCCAATTTCGGCCAGGTGTTCATCATTCACGGCAAAGGCACCGGCGTGCTGCGGACCGGCATTCAAGAGTTTTTGCGCAAGCATAAGCATGTCAAGAGCTTCCGGATGGGGGCTTACAACGAAGGCGGCGCAGGGGTCACGGTAGCCGAGTTGAAATAGAAGAAGCCCGCTCTTCCTTCCGGTCGCAGCGGGACCGCACTTATCATTGGAAAAAATTTATTCGACAAATGAAACTCCGGCCCGCATCATCCGTATATACGAGTGTAAGCATCGATGTTAGTGAAGCTCTGCAGGCTGAAGCGATATTATTTTTTTAACAAACGTACAGGAGGAATTTTAACATGGGAATTTTCAAAAGACTGCGTGATATGACGATGGCTTCGATCAACGATCTTCTGGATAAAGCGGAAGACCCGGTAAAAATGCTCAATCAATTCCTTCGGGATATGGAAGAAGATATTTTGGAAGCCGAGTCGGCGGTTGCGAAGCAAATCGCGATCGAGAAGAAGTTCAAGCAGCAGTATGAGGAAGCGCAAGAAATGGTTCAAAAACGCGAGGATCAAGCGCTCAAGGCGCTGGAATCCGGCAACGAGGACTTGGCCCGCCGCGCGCTGCAGGACAAGAAAGAGCATCAATTGCGCTACGACGAAATGAAGCAGCAATACGATACGGCGAAAGCCAACGCCGACCGTCTGCGCAACCAATTGTCCGAGATGAAGGACGAATTCAGCAAAATGAAGAACAAAAAGGACATCCTGGTTGCCCGCGCGGAAGCGGCCAAAGCCCAAAAGCAAATCAACCAGGCGATGACCGGCTTCGGTACCGACAATGCGGCGAAAGGCTTCGACCGGATGAGCCAAAAGGTAATGCAGCTTGAAGCGGAAGCCGAAGCGAGCAACGAGCTGCGCTCCAAAGACAAGAGCCTCGACGACGAGTTCGAAGCGCTCAGTAAGAACGACGGTGTTGACGATGAACTGGCAGCGCTTCGTGCGAAGCTGGCGGCCAAGAAGCAAGCAGAGTAAGCGACATAAGGAGACTGAAGGCCTGACGCCTTCAGTCTCTTCAGTGTTAAAAACTCATCTTGATTGAGGCGAAAGGCAGGCGGATCGATTATGGCGGATAAAGAGGTAGATTTTTTGTTGAGCAACCCTTATGTTGAGACGCTGGCATTTTTTTCGATCGCCGTGCTGGCGCTGATTGTCTTTTTGGTGATTTTCGAGCTTGTCACCAAGTATAAGGATTGGGACGAGATCAAGAACGGCAACTTGTCGGTAGCGATGGCGACCGGGGGCAAAATATTCGGGATATGCAACCTGTTCCGTTTTGCGATCTTGAATAACGATTCGGTGCTGCATTCGTTGATTTGGGCAGGGTATGGCTTTTTGCTTCTGCTGGCGGCTTATTTTATTTTTGAGTTTTTGACGCCGTATTTCAAAATCGATGAGCAAATCCAGAAGGACAACCGGGCCGTAGGCTTTCTATCCATGGTGATTTCGGTATCGTTGTCCTATGTTATCGGCGCTAGCGTGACCTGATGCCGGGGGCCGGCGAAGAGGGCCGGCCACAATCGGATCGTTCTTCAAGACCGGAGGAGGAAGAGTCCTTGTGAAATATTTATGGGGCACCTTATTTGCGCTTGCGCTTGTTTTTTTGGGCGCGGGCGTTTACTATTTTATTAAATTTGCATAGCGTGAAGGCGTAAAGCAGACCTTCACCCGCCGCCGCTAAGGGGGATGACGCGTTTGTCGCAATCAGAGAATCAGGTTTGCCCGTGGTGCCATACGGAGATTGTATGGGATCCGGAAATCGGTCCGGAAGAGGAATGTCCGCACTGCTTCAACGAGCTGGGCGATTACCGGAGCATTAAACTGAAGGTGGAGAGTTCCGATTCAGGCATCCAATATGACGATGAGGAAGAATTGGATGACGACCTGGAGCTGTCGGACGAGGAACTGCAGCTGGCAGACGATTACGGGGAAGGCGTTCAGCAACTGCTGGACAGTCAAGAGGAAGCGCCCGAATGTTCTTCCTGCCACAGCTTTATGCTGCTGGCCGGCACTGAACCGGCTTCGGAGGCTTTTGTTCCGTTTGTGCATCCGGCGCTTGGCAAGCCGCTGCTGCAAGCATCATTCAGCGTTCAGGTTTACTTATGCCCGTCCTGCTTCAAAGTCGACCGGCAGCTGGCGGAAACGGACCGGCTCGCGTTTGTCGAGCAGCTTCGGGATTATGGAGCCAAAAATTAAGATCTACCTAAAAAAGGAATTCGGAGCTGGCATTTGCCGGTTTCCGGGTTCCTTTTTTTGGCCTTCATTCATGATTTCCGCCGAACAGGGAAGCTTAACTAAGACAATTTACGGATACAAGGTGAGAGCATGCATTCCGGAGCTAAACATTTTCCGCACGATTGGGTGCGAGGCAAGGATCGTGCGGAGGAGCACAGATGGCGTGACGTTGAGCAAGCAGGCCCGGCTGGCGGAGAACCGAAGAAGAAAAAAGGCGGCCCGTTATCGGGGCAATCCCGGCTTCTGCTGACGGTAAACGGCTTGTTTGCCGTGGCCAACGCCTTGTCCGGCACGTTCGTCAATGTGTACCTATGGAAAGCCAAGCATGATTTTACGGTCATCGGATGGTTTACGCTCATTCATCATTTGACGATGGCGCTAACGTTCTGGATTGCGGGCAAATGGGTCAAAGAGCATAACAAAATGAACTGCTTGCGCACGGGGGTTGCGGTTGCGGCTGTCTTTTACATGCTGGTGCTTTGGTTCGGGGGGAGGGCGGCAGACTATTTTGTACTGCTCGGAGCCGTCCAAGGCCTGTCATCGGGCTTATTCTGGCTTGCGTTCAACGTCGTCTACTTCGAGGTGACGGGCCCGGACGACCGCGACCGGTTCAACGGATGGGCGGGCCTGCTCGGATCGGGCGCCGGGATGATCGCGCCTTGGATTTCGGGCTTTTTGATTGTCCGGCTGCATGCGGCGACGGGGTATCGGCTCATTTTTACCTTGTCGTTGATTGTGTTTGTGGTCGGGGTGATTTTCAGCTTTTTCCTGAAAAAACGCAAAACGTCCGGGACCTACGAATGGTTTCTCGCCTGGCGGTGCTTAAGATATCAAGATACGGCTTGGCGCAAGGTCGGGCTCGCGCTGACGGCCCAAGGCGTCCGGGAGGGCGTATTCGGCTTCATGATCGGACTGCTGGTGTATGTTCATACAGGGAGTGAGATGTCGCTGGGCAATTTCTCGCTTGTCACTTCTGCGGTCGCGCTGCTTAGTTTTTTGGTTGCGGGCAAGCTGCTGAAGCCCCGATTTCGAGGAAAAGCGATGCTGCTTGGCGCGGTGATGCTGGTGCTTGTCATTTTGCCGTTTTTTTGGAAAGTCAATTTCTTTACGCTGCTGCTGTTTGGGGTGGGCGCGGCCGTCTTTTACCCGCTGTATGGCATTCCCATGACCTCCATCGTCTTCGATCTCATCGGGCGGGAGGAGGAGAGCGTGAAGAAGCGGGAGGAATATATCGTCATGCGGGAGTTGGCGCTGAATACGGGCAGAATGCTTGGCACCGTTTTGTTTATCGCCGTCGTTTCGTTCACCCAGTCGCCCGCCGCCATGAACTGGCTGCTGCTCTTCATCGGCAGTTCGCCGCTCGCCGTATGGTATTGGATGCGCAAAGCCGAAGTGGCGTGAACCCGTTAGCTTGCTAAAACCATACCTTCCCGATAAAATAAGAGGGATAGGGAAGGGAGCGGCAGGCAGCATGAAGAGGACTACCGGAAAAATGGTGAACAGCATTACGGAGCTGATCGGCGATACGCCGGCCGTGCGGGTCCGCAGGCTTGTTCAGGAAAACGATGCGGAGCTGTATGTAAAGCTGGAATATTTCAACCCGAGCGGAAGCGTCAAGGACCGCGCGGCGTTCAACTTGATCGCGCAGGCGGAGAAAGATGGCCTAATCGGCCCGGGCGCGACGATTATCGAGCCGACCAGCGGCAATACCGGGATTGGGCTGGCGATGAACGCCGCGGCCAAGGGCTACAAGGCGATTCTGATCATGCCGGACAACATGACGAAGGAACGGATCAACCTGCTGAAAGCGTACGGAGCGGAGGTCGTCTTGACGCCTGCCGAGGAGCGGATGCCCGGTGCGATCCGCAAGGCGATGGAGCTGCAGGCGCAGATTCCGAACAGCTTCATCCCGCAGCAGTTTGAGAATAAGGCGAATCCGGACATTCACCGGACGACGACGGCGCTGGAAATCATCGAACAGATGGAAGGGCGGCTCGATGCGTTCGTCGCGACCGCCGGTACGGGCGGCACGATTACAGGCACGGGCGAAGTGCTTCGCGAGAAGCTTCCGGGAGTGCAAATCTACGTCGTCGAGCCCCAAGGCTCTCCGGTTTTGTCGGGCGGCGAGCCGGGACCGCACAAGCTTGTGGGCACCAGCCCCGGCTTCGTGCCGAAAATTTTGAACACCGGCGTCTATGACGAAATCGTCCAGGTATCCGACGAAGATGCGCTGCAAACGACGCGGGACTTGGCGCGTCTCGAAGGCATTCTGGTCGGCCCGTCCGCCGGAGCGTCGGTCTGGACGGGGCTTCAAATTGCCCGCAAGCTCGGCTGCGGCAAGCGCGTGCTGTGCATTGCTCCGGATACCGGAGAGCGCTATTTGAGCATGGGGATTTTTTGATCCGATAGGGAAGACAGGCTTGTCCGACAAGGACAGGCTTTTTTTATTTGTAAACTCCGTCGGAAATGTTGAATAAATATGCAATTAAATGTATAATAATCAATAGAGATCAATCTCGACACCGAAAAGCAGTATGGAAGAGAGGGAACCAAGGATGAAAATCTCGCTGCATAACGAGCTTCCGGGCGAAGCGCAGTTTCAGCAGTTGATCGACTCCGTGTCCGAACGGACCGGCGAGCGCCGGCCGCTGGCTTACGAAGCTTTATGCGACGGAGGCCCTGTCATCGCGGCCTACGACCAAGGGGTACTGGTCGGCCTCGGGCGGCTGGTAAGCGACGACATCGGACAGCAAGCGTTCGAATGCAAGATCAGGCCCGGCTATGAACGGCGGGAAATCGAAGCCTATATGCGCAAACTGCTGGCCGTTTCCCCGGTAGAGAGTCACTGCCATTGCTGATACGGGCTTGATATAAGCCGTTATCGACCTCCGAATATGTTTCGGAGGTTTTTTTGCTATGCATGGGAAGAGTGCTTCCGTTAGCGGCGGGAAGCGAGCCCGCATAATTTTACTTTGCCAAAGCGCGGCTGACGGGTGTAATATGGAGTAATAAGCCATCGGTTCCGGCACTCGTTGCGAGGCTGCGACCCCGCAGGCTTCCCGGCTCACGGTGGATTCGCCGGGTGAGGCCGTTTGCTTCGTATAACTAGTAGGAGGGCGTTGTCATTGGAACAATTCAAAATGAAAATCATCGAGCTGCTGAAGGAAGACGCTAGACGTACGCCGGCTCTGATTGCGACTATGCTGGGGGCGTCCGAAGCCGAAGTGGCGGAAGCGATCCGCGAGCTGGAGGAAGCGAACGTGATCGTCAAATATGCGACGGTCGTCAACTGGGCCAAGGTGGACAATGAGAAGGTCACCGCCCTGATCGAAGTGCAGATTACGCCGGAGCGAGGACGGGGCTTCGACGCGATTGCCGAGCGCATTTACTTATATCCGGAAGTCAAATCGGTTTATTTGATGTCGGGGGCTTACGATCTGCTGGTGGAAATCGAAGGGAAGACGCTGAAGGAAGTGGCGTCGTTCGTCTCCAACAAGCTGTCTCCGATCGACCGGGTGCTTTCGACCAAAACGCATTTTATTCTTAAAAAATACAAGCAAGACGGAATCGTCTTTGAAGATCATGAGGATGACCGCCGTCTTTTAATCTCGCCGTAAAGGACGCTGAAAAGCAATGATTGAGTCAAAACAGGTACAGCAGGTCAAGTCAATGCACGGGTATTTGGCGCCGCTCGTGCAGGAAATACCGCCTTCGGGGATTCGCAAGTTTTTTGACTTGGTAAGCGGGAGCAAAGATATTATTTCTCTTGGCGTCGGGGAGCCTGATTTTCACACGCCTTGGCATGTCCGGGAATCGTGCGTTTATTCGTTGGAGCGCGGCAATACGAAATATACGCCCAACGCCGGCCTGCTCGAGCTGCGGGAGGCGATCGCGGAGTACTTGTACGAATCGTTCCAACTGCTCTATGAGCCGTCGGACGAGGTCATGGTGACGGTCGGAGGCAGCGAGGCCATCGATCTTGCGCTGCGCGCTTTGATCGCCCCGGGAGACGAAATTCTGATTCCGGAACCGACTTACATTTCCTATAGTCCGATCGCGCGGATCAGCGGCGGCGTTCCCGTCGGAATCGAAACGTTTGCCAAGGACCAGTTCAAGCTGAAGCCGGAAGCGCTGAAAGCGGTCATTACGCCCCGCTCGAAGGTGCTCATCCTGTGCTACCCGAGCAACCCGACCGGCGGGATCATGACGTACGAGGACTGGCTGCCGATCGCGAAAATTGTAGAAGAGAACGACCTGATCGTCATTTCCGACGAAATCTATGCCGAGCTGACCTACGAGCAAAAGCATGTCAGCTTCGCGTCGATGCCCGGCATGCGGGACCGCACGATTCTCGTGAGCGGCTTCTCCAAGGCGTTTGCCATGACAGGATGGCGGATGGGATATGCTTGCGGGCATCAAGACCTCATATCGGCGATGCTGAAAATCCATCAGTACACCGTGATGTGCGCTCCGTCCATGGCGCAGGTGGCTGCGCTTGAAGCGCTCACGAACGGGATGGAGGAGAAGGACAAGATGGTCGAGTCCTACAACCAGCGGCGGCGTTTGGTCGTTCACGGCTTCCGGGAGATCGGCCTGCCGTGCCATGAGCCTCAGGGTGCGTTCTACGCTTTCCCTTCGATCCAGTCTACGGGACTTAGTTCGGAGGAATTCGCCCAGCGGCTGCTGTTTGAGGCCAAGGTCGCGGCGGTGCCCGGGCACGTATTCGGTCTCGGCGGAGAGGGCTTTATCCGCTGCTCGTATGCGACATCGGTCAATCAATTGACAGAAGCAATCGACAGGATTGGAAATTTCATAAAAAAGTTGTAATTTCGTCAAAATAAATCATTTTCAAATCCCCCAAAAACTGGTATCTTATAGGTATAAAAGGTTTAAATCTATGACTTACCTATAAAAACTTGTCAGCTTAAGTCTGATGACGACGACCTGGTGGGAGGGATGGGGATGGCTTTTCCGGAATATCAGCTTCGGCAATATTTGAACGTCGGCTGGATTCGCGACAGCGAGCACAAGGCCAAGTGGACTTTTGGAAAAAGAAAACAGGCCTCATCCGCCGTTTCGCTGGAAGATGACATTTACAAGCTCCGGCGTCAGCTGGAACAGCTTGTACAGAACGGGAACAGCCTTACGTCTCCCCAAGTTGTCGAAATCAGCATGCAGCTCGATATCAAGATCAATGAATATATGAATCGTCCTAAAGGGGACCGTCGTTGAACGGTCCTTTTTTGCTTTGTCGGAAAAGCTTTGAAAGCGCAGCCCCGGCGTGGTAAGATACAAGGATAGAGAGCCGCGGAGACTGGAATCCGGCGGCACGGTTAGAGGGGGAGACAAAGGGACGATGAGAAGGAGATGGCTTCTCGGTCTGCTGCTGATCTTCGTGCTCGCGGGCTGCGGAGGACCGAAGGCGGACGTGACGGTGTTTTTGATGGGGAAAAGCGGCGTTCCGACGGAAATCGGGGAAAAGCTTCAAGCGTCGCTGCAGAGCAAAATCGGACAGACGCCTACCGTACAGGTCGTGACGTCACCGCTATTTTCGCTCGAGAAAATGATGGTCGAAATTGCCGCCGGAGGGCACGGGGTGTTGATTATTCCGGCCGAGCAGTTCAAGGGCATGGCACAGCAGGGCGGATACGTGTCGCTTGACGACGTGGCGAAGCCGGAGGATTTTGCGGAGGGCGTCATGGAAATTCCCGTAGGCGACAAGAAGGAGAAGCATCTGTACGGCATCCCGATGGAGAAGTCCCTTTGGTTCACGGAGCTTCAATTGAACGGCAAGGATTTGTTCGCGTTCATTCCGCAGAGTGCTCCGGACCTGGAAAAAGCAAAGCAAGTGTTAAAAATCATTGCGCAAAAGTAATCGTTCGGTGATGCTGGATGGGGGAAAGAAGCCCATGGAAAGCCGTCGGCGAGCGGATAATCGAATAGCGGTTCGGGTGCTTGCGGGCGGATGGAAGCCTGCAAGTTAAAAGGGAAGCCGGTGCGAATCCGGCGCGGTCCCGCCACTGTGAACGGGCGAATGCTCTCCGGTACGCCACTGCTTGATGTAAAGCGGGAAGGCGGGGAGCTCCGGAAGGAAGCCCGTAAGCCAGGAAACCTGCCCGAACGGCAAGCGAAGCGTCCTTCGAGGAAAAGGAGCGGAATCGGGCAGCCGGCCAGCGGTGTGCCGTCTTTGGACAGGCGGATCGCGGGCGGCGGTCCGTCTGTGCTCTTCGCCCCGGAGATGCTCCAGGGGTGAAGGGCCTTTTTCGTTTTAGGCGGAAATAAAATATACCATATATCCAGAGGAGACAGAGAAGATGAAAGCTAAACTTACAACGAAGGTTCTACGCAAACGATGGTTAGCTGCGATCTTGAGCTTGGCGTTGGCCGCATCGCTGGCTGGCTGCGGAAGCGCGGCGAAGACGCCGGGGCAGGGAGAGCTTGCCAATCCGCCGAAGGCCGACGGCACGAAGCAGGAAGGAGCGGCGGCGTCCGCCAAGCGAACGTCGTATCCTTTGAAGGTGAAGGATGCTACGGGCAAGGAGTTCGTTTTTGAGAAGGCGCCGGAGCGAATCGCGTCCACCTCGCCGAGCGAAACGGAAGCGCTCTTCGCTCTGGGTCTCGGAGATAAAGTGGTCGGTGTATCGGACTTCTGCGATTATCCTGCGGAGGCGAAGGCGAAGCCGAAGATGGGCAGCATCGTCAAGCCGAATGAAGAAGCGTTGATCGGGACCAATGCGGATCTGGTCATGACCGGGGTGTCGATGAAGCCGCAGGTGGTCGACAAGCTGCGCGAGCTGAAAATCAACATGTTCAAGGTCGAGCCGAAAACGTTGGACGACGTGATGAACAATCTGCTGATGATGGGGCAAATCTTCGACCGTCAGGAGCAGGCGCAAAAGCTCGTCGATTCGATGAAAGCCGACCGTCAGAAGGTCGTGAATGCCGTGAAGGATTTGAAACCGGAGCAGAAGAAAAAGGTGTTCATCGAGTTTTCCCCGGGCTGGACGGTCGGCAAAGGCGAATTTATCGACGAGTTGATTACGTTGTCCGGCGGGATCAATGTAGCCGGCGGCGAGAAGGGCTATGTTCGAATTAGCGAAGAGAAAGTCATCGCGGATAATCCGCAGGTGATCATTTACCCGAATGGCATTATTGACGACAAGTCGAAAAAGCCGATGGACCAGTTGATCCGCGAACGCAGCGGCTGGGACAAAATCGAAGCGGTCCGGTCCGGCAAGCTGGCCGGTGTCGATAAAGATTTGATCAGCCGTCCGGGGCCGCGAATTACGGCGGGGCTCGTGGAGATCGCCAAAGGGATTTATCCGGATCTGGTGAAATAAAATGAAGCGCAAGCTGTGGATATGGGGCGGAGGCGCTATCGTCCTGCTTCTGCTGTCCGCGACGGCTGCCCTGTCCGTCGGTTCGGTTCGCGTGCCGTTCGGGCACGTGTGGGGGATTCTTCTGCACCAGCTTCCATGGCCCGGCGAGTACATCCCCGAGACTTGGAGCGTGGCGTCGGAGCAAATTATATGGAAGGTGCGGCTGCCCAGGGTAGCGCTCGGACTGCTGGTGGGGGCTGCGCTTGGGCTGGCGGGCGCGGCATTTCAGGGTGTGCTGCGCAATCCGCTTGCCGACCCGTATACGCTCGGCATCTCGTCGGGGGCATCCGTAGGGGCTTCCTTCCTGATTTTGTTCGGGCTGCAGTTTTCGCTGCTCGGGGAATGGAGCGTCCCGGTTGTTGCGTTTGCGACGGGGACGCTTACGCTGAGCGCGGTGCTGCTGCTCGCCCGGACGGAAGGCAAGCTGCGGATGGAAACGGTTATTTTGTCCGGTGTCGTGATGCAGGCGTTTCTCGGCTCGTTCGTTTCGCTGATGGTCTCGATGTCCAAGCAGGTCATTAATGAAATCGTATTTTGGATGATGGGCAGCCTGGCGCTGCGTGGATGGACTTATTCGCTTGTACTGCTTCCTTATCTGGCCGTCGGAGCGGCGATATTGCTCGGATTCGGGCGGGCCATGAATCTGTTTGCTCTCGGCGAGCGGCAGGCGGCCCATCTGGGCGTTCACGTGGAACGGACGAAGCTTGTCGTATTGATCGCTTCCACTTTGATTACGGCGGCGGCGGTATCCGTGTCCGGCGTCATCGCTTTTGTCGGTCTGCTGGTGCCGCATCTGCTGCGCTTGCTGGTCGGCCCGGACTATCGTCTGCTGCTGCCGCTGTCGCTTATCGGAGGCGCGATCTATGTCGTTTTGGCGGATATGATAGCGCGAACGCTGCTCAGCCCGACGGAAATTCCGCTCGGCGTCGTCACGGCTTTTATGGGGGCGCCCTTTTTCGCTTATTTGCTGCGGCGACGGAAGCGGACGATCCGGGAAGGTTGAAGCCGGAGCCGCTGCGTCTGGCGTCCGGGTCAATCAAACGGGGGTGCAGAGGGGAATGATTTCGGTGGAAGCGGGGCGTCGTTCAAGATAGTTAAAGACAACGGCGACCGGAGGAAGTCCGTTCACACGGTGCTCCTCATATATAGGACTTCTGGAAAGGGGAGCCAAACTTGTGATACGGGTTGAAGTGGAGCGGGCGGCCAAAACGTTTGGCGGCAGGCCGGTGCTTCGACAGATCGGCTTCTCGGTAGAGCCGGGCGAATGGTTCGGCATTCTCGGCCCGAACGGCAGCGGGAAGTCGACGCTGCTGCATATGATATCCGGCTCCGAGCGCGCTGACGCCGGAACGGTGAAGCTGGACGGCCGTCCGGTGGAAGTCGTCTCCCGCAAAGAGCTGGCCCGGCAGCTCGCCGTGCTGCATCAGGATGCGCTGCCGCCGCTCGGGTTCACGGTGCGCGAAATCGTCGAGATGGGCCGTTACCCGTACCAGAATTGGTTGGGGGACGAGCTCGGGGATTCGGCAGTTTTAATCGAGCGAATTCTTGATTGGCTGAAGCTCAGACCTTTGGAGGAGCGTACCGTCGACAGGCTGAGCGGAGGCGAGCGGCAGCGGGTGGCGCTGGGCAAAGCGATGGCGCAGGAGCCGAAGCTGCTGCTGCTGGACGAACCAACGACCTTCCTGGATATCGGGTACCAGGTGGACCTGATGGACAAGGTCCGTCAATGGCAGCAGGAATGCGGGATGACCGTCATTTCGGTGCTGCATGATTTGAATTTGGCCGCGCAGTATTGCGATCGGCTTATGCTGCTTTATAACGGCGAGGTAGCCGGAATCGGTACGCCGGAGGAAGTGCTGCGCGCCGATCTTTTGGAGAACGTATACGGCACGCGTCCGTACGTGCTTCGGCACCCGGATAGCGGCGTGCCGCAAATTTTGCTCGGAAAAGGGGAATGACCGTGACGGATCAAAGCCGGTTACAACAAGTGCTATCGGACATTCGGCCGCTTGATGAGGGAATCATGGAAGAGGCGGCCCGCAGACTGGACCAATTGACCAAGCCGCCCGGCAGCCTGGGAAGGCTGGAGGAAATCGCGAAGCAGCTCGCAGGCATTCGCGGCGAGGTGATGCCGGAGCTGACGCGAAAAGCCGTCGTCGTGATGGCGGGAGATCATGGCGTATGCGAGGAAGGGGTTAGCGCCTTTCCGGCGGAGGTGACGCCGCAGATGGTGCTCAACTTCCTGAACGGCGGAGCGGCCGTCAATGTGCTCTCAAGGCAGGCCGGGGCGGATGTCGTCTGCGTGGACATCGGCGTCAACGCCGAGCTGTCGCATCCGCTGCTGCGTTCGCGCAAGATTCGCATGGGAACGGCCAACATGGCGAAAGGACCGGCGATGACGCGGGCGGAGGCGGAAGCCGCGGTCATGGTCGGCGTGGAAATAGCCCAGGAGCTGGCGGGCGAAGGCTATCGGCTGCTCGCTACCGGCGAGATGGGCATCGGGAATACGACGGCCAGCTCGGCGCTGTTGGCCGTGCTCGGAGCGACGGATCCAGCCGCTGCGGCAGGACGCGGAACCGGAATCGACGACGAGCGGCTGCTGCACAAGCAGGCGGTCATTCGCCGGGCGATTGAAACGAACCGACCGGAGGCTTCCGATCCGCTGGAAGCGCTCGCCAAGGTAGGCGGCCTCGAGATCGCCGGATTGGTCGGCCTTATTCTCGGCGCGGCGCAGAGCCGCATCCCCGTCGTCATCGACGGTTTCATCTCCTCGGCCGCGGCCTTGGTCGCGGCAAGGTTGGCCCCGCTCAGCGTGTCGTATATGATCGCGTCGCATCTCTCGCAGGAGCAGGGCCATGAGCGCCTGCTCGCGGAGATCGGCTTGACGCCGATGCTTCGCATGGATATGCGGCTGGGCGAAGGCACCGGCGCGGTGCTGGCTTTCCCGATGATCGAATCGGCGGTCCGCATTATGAAGGAGATGGCGACCTTCGCGGATGCCGGAGTTACGGGCACATCGGAACGGGCAGGCGTATGAACGCCGGTCAACGGAAAGGAAACGCGCCGATGAAAGTGCTTGTAACAGGAGGGGCGCGCAGCGGCAAAAGCGGGTTCGCCGAGCGGTACGCGGCGGTGCTGGGCCATGAGGGCTTATACGTCGCAACCGCGCAAGCGTATGACGACGAGATGCGGCGGCGCATCGCCCTGCACCGCCAAGCGCGCAGCGAGCGCGGCTTCCGCTGGACGACGGCCGAGGAGCCCTTCGCCTTGGCGGAGCTGCTCGAACGCTCTGCTGCGCCGGTCGTGCTCGTCGATTGCCTGACGCTCTGGCTGTCCAACTGGCTGCTGCGGCTGGAACAGGAGCCGGATGCGGAAGCGCAGCTCGAGGTAAAGATCGACAGCCTGGCTGCCGTCTTCGCGGCGGTGAAGCAGCCGACTGTTCTCGTGACGAACGAAGTCGGGGCCGGGCTTGTGCCAGAATACAAGCTCGGCCGCATTTTCCGCGATTTGTCCGGCCGGATGAATCAGCGTCTTGCCCGCGAGGCCGATCAAGTTTTCCTTGTCGCCTCCGGCATTCCTCTTGAACTCAAGAGCATGGCTTTCAAACTGTAGCTCGCAGTTATATTTAAGGTTTTGGTTTTTGAATTTTGTTTTTTTGGGGGGGCCGAGCGGGTGCGCTTTCTTGGGAGAGACTTTTGACGAAGTCAACGGAGCGAACCAAGAATCATGCCCGGCTCCATGCCCGCCGCCGCAGCGCATTAAGCTTTTAGTCTTTTATAGGGAGGAGGTGTATCTCTTTGAGAGCGACTTTTGACGAAGTCAAGCGGAGCGAACAAAGAGATACACCCACCAAAGTATGAGTGAAACGCTAACAATGGTGCTGGCCGCCATCGTCATCGATTGGGTGCTCGGCGATCCGTCATGGCGCTGGCTGACGCATCCCGTGATCTGGATCGGACGGTGGATTTCCGCCGTGGAAAAGCGGCTGTGGCCGGACGGGGCGCGGTCGGCAGGAGTTCACGGCAAGTGGGCCGTACGCTGGCGCGGCATTGCGCTTACCGTATCGACGGTAGGCTTGGCGTTCGGCGCAATGTATTTCATCGTCTGGGCCGCGTCGCAGGTGCATCCGTGGCTCGGCTATGCGGTGAACACATGGTTCATTTCGACCACGATCGCCATCAAAGGACTGAAGGATGCGGCTATGGCGGTGTACCGCCCGCTGGTCGAAGGGCGTTTGGATGAAGCGCGTAAATATGTCGGCTATATCGTCGGACGGGATACGACGCGGCTGGACGAGCCGGAGATTACGCGGGCGACCGTAGAGACGGTCGCTGAAAATATCGTAGACGGTGTCGTATCGCCGATCTTGTTTGCTTTGCTCGGCGGAGCTCCGCTGGCGATGCTGTACCGCGCGGCGAATACGCTGGATTCAATGGTCGGCTACAAAAATGAGAAGTACCTGCACTTCGGCTGGGCCTCGGCCCGGTTCGACGATGTGCTCAACTGGATTCCGGCGAGGCTGACCGGGGGGCTGCTCGTCTTGGTTGCGCTTGCAAGTCCCGGACTGGATGCCATTCGCGCGGCGAAAGCCGTCCTGAAGTTTGCGCGGCTGCATCCGAGTCCGAACAGCGGGATTCCGGAGTCGGCGGTGGCCGGCGCGCTCGGCATCGAGCTTGGGGGCGTGAACGTATATCACGGCCGGACAAGCGAGCGGGCCCGGATGGGCTGGCCGCTGCGGGAGCGCACGCGGGAAGATATTAAGCGGACCGTGCGCATGCTGTACGGCGTCAGTTACGTCATTGCGGGGGGATTGCTGTGCGCGCTTTTATTCGTTTGATGCGGCTTTGGGGCGAAGCCTGCGCGGCTGCGTTTCAATTTTTAACCCGATTGCCCGTACCGGTGAAGCTGGATTATCACGACGCTTTGTTTCGGCGGAGCGTCGTTTTTTATCCGCTTGTCGGGCTGGTGTTGGGACTTATCGCGGCGGCTGTCGGTCTGCTGCTGACCAGCTTGCTGCCCCCGCTTCCGGCAGCCGCTCTGCTGCTCGGGATCTGGGTGCTGCTCACCGGGGCGCTGCATCTTGACGGGCTGATGGATACGGCCGACGGCATCTTGAGCCACCGTTCGCGTGAGAGAATGCTGGAAATCATGAAGGACAGCCGGGTTGGCGCGATGGGCGTCATCGCCGCCGTGCTGGTGCTGCTGCTGAAATGGTCGCTGCTGACGGAGCTGCTGCCTGCTGCGGTAACTGGCAGCCAGGGGAAGCTGTGGCTCCTCTTGGCGCTGGTTCCGTTGTGGACCCGTTGGTACATGGTCGTAGCAATAGCCTGCTGGCCGTATGCGCGTCAGGCAGGAAGCGGAATGGGCGGCTTTTTTCGCGGTGTCGGGGCCGGGCATGCCGCAGGCTCGGGACTGGTGGCGCTGCTGCTGTCATTATGCGTTGTTGCGGCGGGAGAAGCATTCGGAGGGCTTACGCTTCCGTTTTGGCATATGGTAGGTATAGTAGGCATTCTGCTCGCCGTGACAATTGGGGCAGGGGTTTTGATGAGCGTTTCGATTCACCGGAAATTAGGCGGACTGACGGGCGATACGTACGGCGCGATGAACGAATTGCTGGAAGCGGCTCTGCTGCTCGTGCTTGTGTTGATTAAGGGATAGGAGAGGTTGCGATGCTGGAACGATACGGACACGGCGGCGATTTGTGGACGGCCGCGGAAGCTTTCGGCAAGCCGCGGGAGCGGTTTGTCGACTTTAGCTCGAACATGAACCCGCTCGGACCGCCCAAGGCGGTAGGACGCATTTTGGCCGAGCAATGGCAGGAGGTCGTCCATTACCCGGACCCCGCGGTGCGGGAGCTGACCGGCAAGCTGGCGGCCAAGCACGGCGTTCCGGTCGAATGCGTGCTCGTCGGCAACGGGGCGGCGGAGCTGATCGATTTGGCCGTCCGGGTGCGCCGTCCCGGGGTGACGGGACTGGTCCGACCGTCTTTT
Organism: Paenibacillus sp. A3; assembly: GCF_001399685.1. Classification (GTDB taxonomy): domain Bacteria; phylum Bacillota; class Bacilli; order Paenibacillales; family NBRC-103111; genus Paenibacillus_G. Next base: position 11,552 of record NZ_JTHN01000178.1, on the reverse strand, counting down.
GCCGAATACGAGGAAGCCGTGGAGAAAATAGGGGGGCGTATCGTCGACATCCCGCTTGATGAAGCGAACGGTTTTGCGCTTCGACTGGCCGATGTACAGGCGGCTGCCGACCGGTGCGATCTGCTGTTTCTCGGCCATCCGAACAATCCGACCGGGCTTCTGCTGCCGGATGATGTGGTGCAGGCGTTGGCCGAAGGAGAAATCCCGGCCATTATCGATGAGGCGTTTCTTGATTTTTGCCCGCGTGAGGAGGAGCTGACGCTGGCCCGCGCTGCGGCGCAAAGTCCTCACTTGACCGTCATCCGCTCGATGACGAAGTTTTATTCGATTCCCGGGCTTCGTCTCGGGTACGTGGTGGCGCATCCGGAGCAAATCCGCGAGATGAAACGGCTGCAGGTGCCGTGGAGCGTAAACGCTTTATCCCAGTGGATCGGCTCGGCCGTCCTGGAGGAGCGGGAGTTTGTGCGCCGGACACTGGAGTGGGTGAAGGAAGAGAAGGATCGATTGCGTGCCGGGCTGCAATCGCTCGGCCTGACCGTGTACGAGAGCGATGTGAACTTTGTGCTGTTTTCGCTGCGGCCACTGGGACTCGATGTGCGGGAGCTGCAAGCGGCGATGGGGCGGCGGGGCATTTTGATCCGGGACGCTTCGCTGTTTCCCGGGCTGGACGAAACGTACTGCCGGGTGGCGGTCAAGCTGAGGGAGCAGAACGAAGCGCTGCTGGACGGCCTTAGGCAGTCGATTGCCGACCTGCTCGAAGCGCGGGAGCGCGCAACGGCGGGCGAAGAAGCCGCGGCAGCCCGGAGGGCGGAAGGCTCGCGGAGCGGCGATCCATTTTCGTCTGATGAGGCCGATTCCGCATCGCTGAAGCTCGCCCCGACGTTCATGCTGCAGGGAACCGCCTCCGATGTCGGCAAAAGCTTGCTGACGACGGCTTTGTGCCGCATCCTGCTGCAGGACGGCTTGCGCGTGGCGCCGTTCAAATCGCAAAACATGTCGCTCAACTCCTACGTGACGCCGGACGGCAAAGAAATCGGCCGGGCGCAGGGAATGCAGGCGGACGCCTGCCGGATTCCGGCGACGACGGACATGAACCCAATTTTGCTCAAGCCCAAAAAAGACATGGTCTCGCAAGTGGTCGTTCACGGCAAGCCTTACCGTGACCTGGATGCGCGGACTTACCGGGAAAAATATTTGCCGGAAGCCGAAGCGGTGGTGAAGGAAGCGCTCGCTCGCCTGCGGCAAGCCTATGATGCGGTCGTGATCGAAGGGGCGGGCAGCCCGGCTGAGGTGAATCTGAAAGACCGGGATATCGTCAACATGCGGCTGGCCGGATGGGCGGACGCCCCGGTGCTGCTCGTGGCGGATATCGACCGCGGAGGCGTGTTCGCTTCCCTCGTCGGGACGCTGGACATTTTGTCGCCGGAGGAACGCGGCCGGGTGAAGGGCTTTATCATCAATAAGTTTCGGGGAGACGTTACGCTGCTTACGCCGGGGATCGAATGGCTGGAGAAGCGGACGGGCAAGCCGGTGCTGGGCGTTATTCCTTACTTGCCGCAGCTTGGGCTGGAGGACGAAGATTCGGCGTCGCTTGAACGAAAGCTGGCGGAGGGCGCTCTAGGCCGCATCGATACGGCGTTGTCCGAAGACATGCTCGATATCGCCGTCATCCGGCTGCCGCGCCTGTCCAACTTTACGGATATCGATCCGCTCGAATACGAGCGCGATGTCCGGCTCCGTTTTGTGGATTCGGCGGAGACGTTCGGGTCCCCGGATGCGGTCATTGTGCCGGGCAGCAAAAATACCGTCGACGATCTATTGTACCTTCGCGACTGCGGTCTTGACCGGAAGCTGCTCGATTTTGCCAAGAGCGGCGGATGGGTGACGGGCATCTGCGCGGGGTATCAGATGCTAGGGGAGAAGCTGCTCGATCCGAATGCGGTCGAATCCGACCAACCGGTGCTCGACGGACTCGGTCTATTCCCGACGCAAACCGTCTTTGCTGCAGAGAAACGGACTGTAAGAGCCGCAGGTACGACACGGCTGTATGCCGATCCCGAGCAGGCGTTTGAAATCCAGGGTTATGAGATTCACATGGGCGTGACTTCGTTTTTACGGCCTGTCGACCACCCGTTCGAGTTATCGCATCCCGATACCGGATCTGCCGAATCCGGTTCGTCGCCGGACGGCGCGGTCTGTGCGGACGGACGGCTGTGGGGCACGTATGTGCACGGCATTTTGCATAACGACGATTTCCGCCGCGCGTGGTTAAATCGGATTCGTGCAGCGAAAGGACTGGAGCCGCTGCCGGCGGAGCTGCGCTTTCAGGAACGCCGGGAGGCGGCCTTCGACCGGCTCGCGGCCCATGTGCGGGAGCACTTGGATATGGAGCGATTGTATGAGATGATAGGGTGGAATAAAGGCCGGGAGGGATTTCAGTGAAAATTTATACGAGAACGGGCGATGCTGGGAAAACCGGGGTGATCGGAGGGCGCGTCGATAAGGACGACGTCCGCGTCGAGGCGTATGGCACGGTTGACGAGCTGAATTGCTTTATCGGCCAGGCGATGGGGTTTCTGGATGCGGAACGCGATGCGGACCTGCTCGCCGATCTGCTGCAAATCCAGCACGAGACGTTCGACTGCGGCTCCGATCTGGCGCTGCTGAAGCAGGAGCTGCGGCCGTATAAGGTGACGGCCGAGATGGTGGACCGGCTGGAAGCGTGGATCGACAAATACGATGCGGAGACGCCGGACATCCAGCGCTTTATCCTTCCGGGCGGGAGCCAGGCGTCGTCGGCGCTGCACGTATGTAGGACGGTATGCCGCCGCGCCGAGCGCCGGGTCGTCACGCTTGCGCGCACGCAGCCGATCAACGAAGAGGTGCGCCGTTATTTGAACCGGCTGTCGGACTTGTTCTTTACGGTCGCCCGGGTCGCCAATCATCGGGCCGGAAACGGCGACGTGGAATATATTCGGAGCGCCGAGGTGTTCAGACGCAAGTCATGAGCTATTATAAACCGCTGGAATATATCGTCCCGACAGAAGACGACGGCATGGTGCTGAGGACGATTTTGCAAAAACGAATGGGCGTATCCCGCAAGCTTCTCTCGCGGCTGAAGCTGACGGAGCAGGGCATTACGGTCAACGGGGAACGCAAATATATCGATGTGAAGGTACGCGCCGGAGACCGGGTCGCCGCGCGGATGGAGACGGAAGCGTCGGACGATATTTTGCCGCAGCCGCTTCCGATCGACATTTTGTATGAGGACGACGAGCTGCTGGTGCTGAACAAGGAGGCCGGGATGATCGTGCATCCGACGCACGGACATTATACGGATACGCTGGCGAACGGCGTCGTTCATTATTGGCGGGAAAAGGGCGTGAGCTTCCGCTTCCGCCCCGTGCACCGGCTCGATCAGGAGACGTCCGGGGTGCTGGCCGTCGCCAAAAATCCTTACGTGCATCAGCAAATTTCGGAGGAGATGCAGGCGCACGGCCTAAAGAAGGAATACGTCGCGCTTGTACACGGCGTAATCGGGAGCGACGAAGGCACGGTCGATGCGCCGATCGACCGCAATCCGCTTGCGCCGCATGTCCGCATCGTCACGCCAACCGGCTATCCGGCGGTCACGCATTACCGCGTGGAGCGGAGATTTCGCGAAGCGACGCTCGTGCGCTTGTGGCTGGAGACGGGGCGGACGCACCAGATCCGCGTGCATATGCGGCATCTTGGCCATCCGCTGCTAGGCGATAAGATGTACGGCCCCGGCGGAACGGCGGACGAAGTGGATAAGGCGGCTGCGGAGGGACGTATCCCGGAAGCTGACGGCGCGCAGCTGCAGTACGGTGCCCCGGCGCCAATAGCCGAGGGCATACCCGAAGCCGACAGCGGGCTGGCGGCTTCGCCCGCAGCGGACTATGGAATGGGGCGTCAAGCGCTGCATGCCTGCACACTCGGGCTGACGCATCCTGTCACGCGCCAGCGAATGGAATTTCACGCGCCGCTGCCTGCGGATATGGAACGCTGCATCAGGCAATTAGAGCAGTCCGAGGCTGCGCACTAACCATAAAAAAATCCGCCGTTCCCGCTTATTTAAAAGGCGTTCCGGGAAACGAGCGGATTTTTTCGGTTTCGTTCGTTATTGAAGCAGCCCCAAATACTCTTTGGCCGCGAGGCTCAGATCGTCCATGGCCGCCGAGGTCGGAATCCATAGTCTTCCCGTCCAGCCTGTGCCGCGGCTGATCTTATAATCGACCGGATACGGAACGACCTGAACGTGCTGCGCGGCAAAATGCTTCACCGAGCGCGGCATATGAAAAGCCGACGTCACAAGAACCGGCCGCTTCCAGCCGCCTTCGTCCAGAAGCTGCTTCGAGTATCGCGCGTTCTCTTGGGTCGTGCGGCTCCGGTCGTCCAGCCGGATCGCTTCGGCCGGAACGCCCAGCGCGATAAGCTTGCTGCGGGCTAATTGGCCCTCGTTGGCCGTATCGGCGTACACCTGCCCGCCGGAGACGATGACCGGCAGCGGCTTGGCGGCGTACAGCTCGGCCACCGCGACGACACGGTGCAGCGTGCTGCCGCTCAAGTGGCCGGTACCGCTCACGTCCGGGGTCCCCGACACCGCTCCGCCGGTCAGCATGACGTAGACGTCGCCCTGGAGGGCCATGGGCGGCGAATAACGATTTTCAATCGATTGCAGCGCCGTTTCGCCGACAAGCGGGATCGAGAGCAAATAGACGAGGAAGGCCGAGGCGAACAGAACGATGCCGGCCGAGCGGCGGACGCGGGCGTAAAGCCACCAGCCGATCAGGAGCAGCAGCGGAACGAAGCAGCCGGGAGGCATCAAGAAACTGTAAATGAATTTAAGAACATAAATCATGGCTAAGCTCCTCCTGTGGGACTCTTTTCCATTATCTGCGCATGGCCGCCTTTTTTCAACTTTTGGCCGTACGGCCGCGATTTGCAGGACCAGCCGATTCATCGGTATAATGAATTCATGTCATAGTTAACCATTTCAGGATAGGATAAGGATGAGAGAAATCATGAGCAAGAGCAAATCGATCAAAGTTTTTCAATACCCTGCTTGCAGCACCTGCCGGAGCGCGTTGAAGTGGCTCAAAGAGCACGGATGGGAAGTGGAGGCGATCCACATCATGGAGCAGCCTCCAACCATAGAGGAGCTTCGGACGCTGATCCCGCAAAGCGGGCTGGACATCAAAAAGTGGTTTAACGTCTCCGGCGAAGTGTATAAAGAGATGCAGCTTAAGGACAAGCTGCCGCAGTTGAACGACGAGGAGAAAATGAAGCTGCTTGCATCGAACGGCAAGCTGATCAAACGGCCGGTCGCGACGGATGGGGAGCGGGTGACGGTCGGCTTCAAGCCGGAGCTGTACGAAGAAAATTGGGGGAACGAATCGTAAGGTTTATCTAAGGAGTGTGAGCCTTGTTGCAGCAAAGACCTAAACCGAAAAAACAAAATCCGCTTTGGTATATCGGCGCAGCCGCGACCTTCATTCTGACGCAGCTGAAAACGCTGCTGCCGCTGCTGAAGCTCGGCAAATTCGGGGGAGCGATCATCTCGATGGCGGTGACCATCGGCGCGTATGCGATCGTGTTTCCGTGGCAGTTCGCTATCGGCTTGGTACTGCTGCTGCTCATCCACGAGCTCGGTCACGTCATTGCCGCCAAGCAAAAAGGGCTGCCGGTGACAGCCCCGGTGTTTATCCCGTTCCTGGGCGCGCTGATCAACATGAAGCGGCATCCCCGGGATGCGGTGACGGAAGCGTATGTCGCTATAGGCGGACCGGTTCTCGGAACGGTCGGCGCCTTAGCCGTATTCGGCGCAGCCTATGCGATGGATAATCCGGATCATAGTAAACTACTTTATTCGATCGCTTATGTCGGCTTTTTTCTCAATCTGATCAACCTGCTGCCGATTCATCCGCTTGACGGAGGGCGGATCGCGACGGCGGTAACGCGCTGGCTTTGGCTGGTCGGCCTGATCGGAGGACTGGTCGTGATCATTTATCTGCGCTCGATATTGTTCTTCATCATTTGGGCGATGTTCGCCTACGACCTGTACAAAAAATTCGTCAAGGACCGCAAGCAGGGCGAGGAGCGGTTCGTCAACGCGAGCTTTCTGGTGGCGGCCGAGCCGCTGCTGGCACACGGCTATATGATTCCCGGCCCGGAGCATAAGCGGGAGCTGCCTTTTGTCACGTTCTCGGATTTGGACGGGCAGCAGTATGTCAACGTCCTCTGGGAAGGTCTTCATTTTCAAGGAACGGTGCCGCTTATGCATCAAGGAATCATCAAGCGTGCCCACGTAACCCGAATAGAGCATCTCCGGAAAGAAGACGGTCTGCATCTGATGATCCACTGCCAGATCGATTACCGTTTATACGAAAATGACAAATATTACGAAGTTCCTACGGCGGCGCGGTGGAAGTTCGGGACGGCGTATGCGCTTCTTGCGGCGTTTCTTATCGGCATGATGTGGTACGTTCACGAGGTAACGGGACTGAAGGTATAATCAACATTCCGAATCGGCGTTCGGAAGGAAAACGAGGTAACGCATAGATGAAAAGATGGGAATCGAAACGATTGGCCGAACTGGGTTCGGCTATTTTTTCTGAGATGGCGGCGTGGAAGCGGGAAGTGACGGCGCGCGGCGTCGATGTGATCGACCTCGGCATCGGAAGCCCGGACCGGGCGCCGTCCGCCCGTGTCATGGAAGCGCTGACGCGCGCGGTGAACGATCCGGGCCTGTACGGCTATCCGACATCGGAAGGAAGCGCGCAGTTCCGGCAAACGGTCGCCCGCTGGTACGCCCACCGGTTTGGGGTCACGCTCGATCCGGAGGACGAGATCGTCACGCTGATGGGTTCGCAGGACGGCTTGGCGCACTTGGCGATGGCGGTGACGGACCCCGGCGATACCGTGATGGTTCCCGATCCGGGTTATCCGATTTATTCCGCGAGTCTGGTGCTGGCCGGGGTGCAGCCTTACCATATGCCGCTGCGCGCCGATAACGGCTTTTTGCCGAAGCTGGAGGACATCCCGGCGGACGTGGCGCGGCAAGCCAAATTCATGCTCTTGAACTATCCGAGCAACCCGCTGTCGGCGGTGGCTGACTTGGCGTTCTTCGAACGGTTGGTCGAGTATGCCCGCGAGCACGAGCTGCTGCTGGTGCACGATCTTGCTTATTCCGAGATGTCGTTTGACGGGTTCAAGCCGCCCAGCATCCTGGAAGTCAAGGGAGCGAAGGACATCGCCGTCGAATTCCATTCCTTATCGAAAAGCTTCAATATGGCCGGCTGCCGCATCGCCTTCATGGTCGGGCAGCGTGACGCGGTCCGCGCTCTGCGCGTGTTGAAGTCCAATATCGACTACGGCGTATTTTTGGCGGTGCAGCAAGCCGGCATCGCAGCGCTGGAGGAAGATATGATGCCGGGAAGCCGGTCGGTTGCAGCGCTGTACGAACGGCGGCGGGATATTGTGATCGAAGGGCTGAACGAAGCCGGCTGGAGCATCCCGAAGCCGAAGGCGACGATGTTCATCTGGGCACCGATTCCCGAAGGCTGGACGTCTCGACAGATTTCCCGGGAAATGCTGTATTCTGTGGGAGTCGTCGTTATTCCGGGCGACGCGTTCGGCAAAGAAGGCGAAGGATACGTCCGCATTGCTCTCGTTCAGGAAGAGGACCGGCTGCAGGAAGCGGTCCGCCGGATCGGACAGTTTTTGCGGGAGGCTTCCCATTAACAAACGCTTGTGCTCTAATTGCTGTGTATTTTTAATGATGTCGCAATATCTTACTTTTTCCTGTCGCCAAATTGCAATTTCATCGCCGCCTCAATCATGCTACTATGAAGGCATGTCGTACAAAAACAGGAGGCGTATCAAGTGTCCCAGAAGCTCAAAATTGCCATTATCGGATGCGGCGGCATTGCGAACGGAAAGCATTTGCCGAGTCTGTCTCGTTTGGAGCAAGTTGAACTTGTCGCATTTTGTGATATTATTTCCGATCGGGCCGAGGAAGCGAAAGCGAAGTACGGCAGTGCGGAAGCGAAGGTCTATGAAGATTATAAAACGCTGCTTCAGGATGCGTCGATCGATGTCGTTCACGTGTGTACGCCGAACGATTCCCATGCGGAGATCACGATTGCGGCACTGGAAGCCGGCAAGCATGTGATGTGCGAGAAGCCGATGGCCAAGACAGCGGCCGATGCGCGCCGGATGGTCGAGGCGGCCAAACGGACAGGCAAGAAGCTGACGATCGGCTACAACAACCGGTTCCGGGCGGACAGCCTTTATTTGAAACGCATCTGTGAGGAAGGCGAGCTTGGCGACATCTACTATGCGAAAGCGCATGCCGTTCGTCGCCGCGCCGTGCCGACTTGGGGCGTCTTCTTGGACGAGGATAAGCAAGGCGGAGGGCCGCTGATCGATATCGGCACGCATGCCCTCGATCTGACGCTATGGCTGATGGACAATTATGAACCGAAGGTCGTGCTTGGAACGGCATTTCATAAATTGTCCGGCAAAGAAAACGCTGCCAATGCTTGGGGACCTTGGGACCCGAAGAAGTTTACGGTGGAAGATTCGGCCTTCGGCATGATCGTGATGAAGAACGGCGCGACCATCATGCTGGAATCGAGCTGGGCGCTGAACACGCTCGATGCGAAGGAAGCGAAGAGCACCTTGTGCGGAACGGAAGGCGGCGCGGATATGGAGGACGGCCTCCGGCTGAACGGCGAGAAGCTGAGCCGCTTGTATATGAACAAGATCCAGCTCGGCGGCGGCGGAGTCGATTTCTACGACGGGCAAAGCGAGAGCGCGCCGGATACGGAAATGCGTCTGTGGATCGATGCCATCCTGCATGACAAGCAGCCGGTCGTCACGCCGGAGCAGGCTTGCGTCGTGTCCGAAATTCTCGAAGCGATCTACGAATCGGCGAAAACGGGCAAAGCCGTATACTTTGACTAAGCGCCGGAAGGAAGGATGGGAACGATGATCAGAGTAGCGATGCTCAGCTTTTGGCATGTGCATGCCGCCGATTACGCGAAGCAGGCGGCGGAGCATCCGGACACGGAAATTGTGGCCGTGTGGGATGAGCTGCCGGAGCGCGGACGCCGGGAAGCGGAAGCACGGGGCGTCCGGTTTTACGACAAGCTGGATGAGCTTCTGGCCCAGCCCGATATCGATGCGGTCATTGTCGATACGCCGACCAACCTGCACCAGGATGTGATGGTGGCAGCGGCGCAGGCGGGCAAACATATTTTTACGGAAAAAGTCGTGGCGCCGACGCTGAAGGAAAGCAACGAAATTATGGAGGCGGTCCGCAAGGCCGGCGTCAAATTAACAGTGTCGCTTCCGCGATTGAACGAAAGCTACACGCTGGCCGTACAGGACGTGCTGAGCCGGGGGCTGCTCGGCGAGGTGACGCTCGTCCGCACGCGGCTGTCTCATAACGGCGCGATTCCGAACGATCAATCGGCGAACGGCTGGCTTCCCGCGCACTTCTACAATGCCGAGCAATGCGGCGGCGGCGCGATGATCGACCTCGGCTGCCATCCGATGTATTTGGCCCGCTTGTTCCTCGGCATGCCGGAGAGCGTAACGGCCAACTACGGCTTCGTCACCGGCCGGGAAGTCGAGGACAATGCGGTGTCCGTGCTGCGCTATTCCAGCGGGGCGCTTGCCATTGTGGAGGCGGGCTTCGTCAACCGGCACTCGCCGTTCGTTATCGAAGTGCACGGCACGGAAGGCAGCTTGCTCTATTCGACGCACGACAACCGTTTGCTCGTGCGCACAGCGAAGGGCGGAACGGCGTCGGACGAGGAATGGCGCGTGCAGGAGCTTCCTGCCGGTCGCCCGTCGGCTTTTCATCAGTGGGTAGCCCATATTCAGCAGGGGACGACGGCGGACGAAAATATCGGGCTTGCGCTCGACCTGACGCGGTTAATGGAAGCTTCGAACTTGTCCGCACGTTCCGGGGCGGCTTGTCTGCTTAACGATTTGCAGCCATGAACGGTCAGTCCCGAATCGGCGCGAGGCCGTATCCGTTCGAGCTGATGCTGGAAAACCCGACGGCGCTTGACCGACTGGAGGTGGAGTTCAAATGGGGCCGTTACGGCATTCGCATGCTGAACTTTCACCATACCAGCTTTGCTCCGGGCCGGATCGTTCATTTCCATAAACATTCGGACTTTGAGTTTCATTTTATCCCGCGCGGCAAAGGGAAGGTCATTCTCGGCAGCGAGCCGTACTCGCTGCAGGAAGGCCAGATGTATTTGACCGGTCCCGGTCTCCTGCATTACCAGGAGGCGGACGCCTTCGAGGCGATGGATGAGCTGTGTCTGCATATCGATATTCAGAAGCTGGATGCGGAAGAGTCGGCAGATTCGGAGGCGTGGGGAGCCCGTTGGGAGCAGGCGGAGGCGGAAGCGTGCATCCGCCGCTTGGAGCAGCTGCCTCCGCGGCCGATGGCCGACAAATACAAGGCGATGGAATGCTTCATGACCGCATACCGGGCCTGGTACGAGAATCAGCCGGGCGTCCTGACGGTGATCAAACAATCAATCATTCAGGTGCTGCTGCGGATGACGCGCGCCTACGACGATACGCCGCAGCGGGACCTGCCGTCCCGCGATATGAAAAACTACCGCTACCAGCTTGCCGCCCAGTTCATCAAGGACAATTACATGGCGCCGTTAACGCTGGAGGTGGTGGCGGAGCGGGTGCAGGTCAGTCCGCGACAGCTGCAGCGCATTTTTCGCGAGCAGACGGGAGGCACGTTCAGCGAGTACATCGAGCATGTGCGGCTGGCGCAAATCTGCAAGGAGTTGGCCGAGAGCGAGCTTACCATCGATCAGATTGCGTTTCAGAACGGCTTCTCCAGCGCCAATTATTTGCATTACGTATTCAAGAAAAAGCTCGGCACCACGCCGATGCAGTACCGCTTGCAGCATGACGTTAACCAGAATCGGCCGTTTCCGAACACCTGACGCCGTTCTCCTTCGTTCGCATATCGAATGGGGAAAACACCTGTCAGGTGTTTTTTTTCGCCTTCTTCGCTTTTTTCTCCGAAAGAAATAATCCCGCCAGCGTAAGAAACGTGCCTAATAAAGCGGTTCCGGTGATGTTCTCATGCAGAATCAGGTAAGAGGCCGCCACGGTGATGACCGGGACCAGGTAAATGTAGATGCTTGTTTTGACCGCGCCGAGAACGCCGACGCTCCAGTTCCATGTTACAAAGCAAAGCGCGGAGGCACCAACGCCAAGAAATAATAGATTGAGAAGATGGCTTCCTTCGGCAAATCGGTCCAGATCTAAACGGAAGTCGAACACGGGCAGCGCTGGCAGCATGAAGATCAGTCCGTAAAAAAAGACACGGCGGGTGCTGCCCACGGCAGGATAGCCAAGCTTGCTGATATGACGCATCAAAATGGAATAGGCCCCCCGAAACCAGCAGGGGAGAATAGCCAGAACATCGCCTAGCGGATTCAGTTTTAAAATATAGCTGCCATTCAAGGTGATTAAGACAATAC
>NZ_JTHN01000177.1 GCF_001399685.1 Paenibacillus sp. A3 | reverse complement strand
CACCGCCAGTGCGCCGGGCGCGATGCCCGCCGCCGTCCGGCGCCCCGCAGGGCACTGCACCGCGAGGCTCACCGCGATCGCGCCGCTGCCGGTGCCGACGTCTGCGACCGTCGGCGAAGCCACCCCCCCGGCGCCCAGCCCGCCCGCGGCCCCGCCGAAGAGCTGCCGCCCGAGCAGGACCACCTGCTCGACCAGCAGCTCCGTCTCCGGCCGCGGGATGAGCACCGCCGGCGTCACCGTGAAGGGGAGCCCGTAGAACTCCTGCTCCCCGATGATGTACTGCACCGGCTCGCCGCTCGCCTTGCGCTCCAGCAGCCGCTGCCAGTCCGCCTCCCGCTCCCGCGGGAACGGCTCCGGCCAGCGCAGCAGAAGCCCGCTGCGGCTCTCGCCCAGCAGGTGCTCCAGCAGCCGTCCGGCGTTGGCCTCCGGCTCCCGCACCCCGCGCTGCCGCAAAAAAGAAGAAGCCTCGGCATAGGCTTCACGTATCGTTATCCGCCGCTCGTCACGCACCGGCGTATTCTCCTTTTTCCATCTGCTCGGTTTGCGAGGCGATCGTCAACGCTGAAACGATTTCTTCCATATCGCCGTTCAGCACGGCGTCCAGCCGATGCAGCGTCAGGCCGATGCGGTGATCGGTCACCCGGCTTTGCGGGAAGTTGTACGTGCGGATCCGCTCCGAGCGGTCGCCCGTGCCGACTTTGCTCTTCCGCTCGGCACCGTACTTTTCCATCTCTTCCTGCTGCATCTTGTCGTAAATCCGCGCGCGCAGCACCTGCAGCGCCTTCTCTTTGTTCGAGTTTTGCGACTTGCCGTCCTGACAGGTTGCCACGATCCCGGTAGGGATGTGCGTCACCCGAACGGCCGATTTCGTCGTATTGACGGACTGTCCGCCTGCGCCGCTCGAACAGAACGTGTCGACGCGAATGTCCGAATCATTGATCTCAATGTCAAAGTCTTCCATTTCCGGCATAACCGCTACGGTTGACGTCGACGTATGGATGCGCCCGCCCGACTCCGTCGTCGGAATGCGCTGCACGCGGTGCGCCCCGCTCTCGAACTTCAGCTTGCTGTAAGCGCCCTTGCCGTTCACCATGAAAATAATCTCTTTGAAGCCGCCGAGATCGTTCATGTTGATGTCCATCACTTCCGTCCGCCATCCCTGCGCATCGGCAAACTTGGAGTACATCCGGTACAGGTCGGCCGCAAACAGAGCCGCCTCGTCCCCTCCGGCCGCACCGCGGATTTCCACGATGACGTTCTTGTCGTCGTTCGGGTCCTTCGGCATCATGAGGACCTTAATGCGTTCCTCAAGCTCCGTTTTCCGCTCCGACAGCTCGTCGAGCTCCATTTTTACGAGCTCCTTCATTTCGTCGTCAAGCTTTTCGTTCTGCATCGCCCGCGCCGCTTCGTATTGTTCGGAGACGCTTTTGTACTCCATATAAGCGTCGTACGTCTCCTGCAGGTCGGACTGCTCTTTGGAATATTCCCGCAGCTTCTTCGCGTCTCCCGCAACATCCGGGTCGCACAGCAGCTCACTCAACTTTTCATAACGGTCGGCCAATGCTTGAAGCCGGTCCAGCATCGTCACTCACCCTTTCTTTTGTTCCGTTTTTCGTAAGTTTGCCCGTTCCGGTTCCTTTGCAGCTCCCGTGGAGCCCACAGCCTTCTCTCCCGGCTGCTGCCCCTCTCCCCGTTTCACCGCGAATCGCGCGGCCGAAGCAAGAGACGGTCCCCCAAGTCCCTCAGCCCAGCCTCGCTATACGTTGAAACGGAAGTGCATGACGTCGCCGTCCTGAACGACATATTCCTTGCCTTCCAGACGCAGCTGTCCTTTTTCCTTCGCCGCATTCATCGAGCCGGACCCGATCAGATCTTCGTAACCAACGACCTCTGCCCGGATAAAGCCGCGTTCGAAGTCCGTATGAATCACTGCCGCCGCTTGCGGGGCTTTCGTGCCCATGCGGATCGTCCAAGCGCGAACTTCCTGCACGCCGGCCGTAAAATACGTATACAAGCCAAGCAGCTTGTAAGCCGCTTTGATCAGCCGGTTCAAGCCAGATTCCTGCAGCCCCAGCTCCTCAAGGAACATCGCCTTGTCTTCGCCTTCCAGCTCGGCGATCTCCGATTCGACCTTCGCGCTGATCGGCACGACTTCCGCGCCTTCCTGCGCCGCGTATTCGCGTACCTTTTGCACATATGGATTGCCTTCGGCGTCGGCCACTTCCGATTCGCTCACGTTGGCCGCGTACAGTACCGGCTTCATCGTCAGCAGGTGCAAATCGCGGATCAACAGCTTCTCTTCGTCGCTGAGCTCCACGCTGCGCGCCGGTTTATCGTTGTAGAGCGCTTCTTTGATCCGTTCGAGCGTCTCTACTTCTTGCGCGTACTTTTTATCGCCGCCCTTCATGTTTTTGCGGGAGCGATCAATGCGCTTATCGACGGAATCCACGTCCGCCAAAATCAGTTCGAGGTTAATCGTCTCGATGTCGCTGATCGGATCGACCGTGCCGGAAACGTGCGTGATGTTCTCATCCTGAAAACAGCGCACGACGTGCACGATCGCATCCACCTCGCGGATGTGCGCCAAAAATTTATTGCCCAGTCCTTCGCCTTTGCTGGCGCCTTTGACCAGGCCCGCAATATCGACGAATTCGAATGCCGTCGGCACGATGCGGTTCGGATTTACGATCTCGGCCAACCGGTCAAGACGCTCGTCCGGCACCTCGACGACACCGACGTTCGGATCTATAGTACAAAACGGGTAATTCGCCGACTCCGCACCGGCTTGCGTAATCGCGTTAAACAACGTAGATTTGCCAACGTTCGGCAGTCCGACGATCCCTGCTTTCAATGCCATGAAAAGGACAACTCCTTCAGTGTATTTCTAAGCAAATTCCTAACTTAAAATTATACTACACAACCGGCCTTTGTGTCACCTCATGCCCGCACAGCAAAAAATACCGGCTTCGCGTTCCGCAAGGCCGGCTCTATTCGCACACTCTCTCCGTTCTCTCTCAATTTCAGCCTACTCTTCCGATTGGCCGGAAGCCTTTCTGAGCTCGTTCGCCAGCCGGTGAAATTCCGCCTGGCCTTCCGCATCGTCAATCGCCAAATACGACGCAGACAAAAAACGGATCAAGTTATTCGCATCCTCCACGCTAAGAAGCGCATCCGGCGGGTCCGGAGTAACGCTGGAAGCATACTCGTCCGCCACGTCCTGCAGAAAATCGTCAAACGTCTTGCCTAGGAGTCTCAGCGGCTCCTTAGGGTCCGTGCGCCGTGCCGGATCAAGCATGTAGTGGCCGGTAATGTCCGTCTCCGGATTCAAGCCGTACCGGTAGCAAGCATACGCCAATACCCAAACGTATCTTTTGTACGATTCGCCCAGATCGATGCTTCCGCCGTAGCAGAGCTCGACCGCGCCGGCCGCATCGTTGGCATCCGCACCGTAACGGGCGTTGTCCGTCGTTACGTTATACACAACGTGATACGCCTTCTCCGGAGCCCCCGTCAAAAACGGGATGCATTCGATAATCTCCCGGTCGTCCACAAACAAATGCGCTGAAGCCGACATGTCGTTCCGGGTCCGTTCGTAATACGCTACGTTGGATGCAGCCGTCGCACCGGGATTTCCCGTATCGTGCGCCACCATGAAGCGGCACGGGTCCAGAGCAAGAACCGGGCGGCGTTGGCTCGGCCCCGTCAAATACCGGGGAACGATCTCGTATTTCATCGTAAACGCCATGCTGTTCACCACCTCGAAGCTTTTATCTTTAAGATATGCTCCAAGTTACCGACAAGTCCGGCGCGTTTGCCAATGAAGGCGGTGCCCTTTTTTACTCTTCCCGTTTCTGCGCAAAATGAAACTCCACCTGTTTTTTCAGGATAAATGCGCGCAGCGAATTGGCCTTATCCGCGGCGAGCTCGACGAAATGAGCCCCGTAATAACAGCCGTACTCCACCGGCTCCGTCCGTATAATTTCCGCACGGCAGTGCATTGAGAAGCCAAGGTCGAGATGCAACTGCACCAGTGCGTCCCGGTCCAGCTCGACGGGCTCCTCTATGCTAAAACCTATCCCGCTGAGGCTGATGTTTTGGACGGTAAGCGGAATCTGCCCCTCCGGTACCTGCCAGGAACCGTCCTCGTTGCGGTAGGACACAAGAGCGCCCTTTTGGTTCACCTTGACCCGGGGATGCTCGCGCTTTTCCGCGAACCGGTTCTGATGCTGAGGCGGAATAAGGACCATGACCACGCCCTGATCCTTGGCAACGACTGTCGACTCGAACGGGTAGAAGCCGCCCGGCGAATAAATCGTCAGCTTGACCGCATCGCCCAATTCAAACGCTTTGTACTCCGACATTTCGATTTCGAGAATGTCCCCTTCGACGTACGTCAATATCCCGGTGGATACAAATTTCTCTTTCTCCACTACAATTCGGCTGTTCAGCATAACCGTGCCGGAGCTGCGGTGTCTTTCTTTGGAATTGTTAAGATTGCGGGAAACAGCCGTTATGTTCATCCGCTACGTCACCATCCTTGGTTTTTAAGTGATGTCCTTGGCGCAAAAAAGGCCGCCTCCCCCGTAACGGAAGAAACAGCCGGCGAATTCCGCATCTTTTCGGCGGCCAGGCTGTCGTAGTCCGTCTGCGGACCTTAGACCCTAAGCTTTGCGTCGCTGCCTTTCGGCAGGTTTGCCATGAACGATTGGTTGCAATACTTTATTATCATTATCGTATATGTAAAAACAATCAATTATAGGACAATTTACCTAATCCATACTATATTTAGTATAGCAATCCCACTATCATCATTCAACGGTATCGCCGAAATTCACTTTTTCTTAATAATTCACAATGGGGATAACTTTGCTATTCACATCTTCAACAACCTGTGGATAACTTCAAAATTCGTTTTATTCCTTGCTATTTCGACTAAATTTATCTACAATGAGTTGAAAACAGAGCTTTTTATCCACAATTTTATCCACAGCGTGTTAACAACGAATACTTGTTCGAGAACGCATTGTGCAGATACGATAATCGAGGTGTCCAGCTTGTCTGCAGCATTATGGGAAGAACATTTGCCTTTCATGAAAGCCGCGATCGAAGAAGCCCAGAAAGCGGAAGCGATACGCGAAGTCCCGATCGGGGCGGTCGTCGTGCTCGGCAACGAGATCATCGGCCGCGGCCATAATGTCCGTGAAACGACGCGGGACCCGCTGGCGCATGCCGAGCTGATCGCGATTAAGCAAGCTAGCGAGCATCTGGATGCCTGGCGTCTGCTGAACTGCCGGCTCTATGTTACGTTGGAGCCATGTCCGATGTGCGCGGGTGCGATTGTGCAAGCCCGAATCAGTCAAGTCGTCTTCGGTACCCCGGACCCAAAGGCCGGCTGCGCAGGTACGCTGATGAACCTGCTTCAAGAAGACCGGTTCAATCATCGGGTCGACGTGATTGGCGGGGTAATGCAGCAGGAATGCGGAACGATGCTGACGCAGTTTTTCCGCAAGCTGCGAAGAAAAGAGTAAACCACCGGCTTCTATATCAAGCAGATACAAGTTGTGGCGGCAAAAAAAGAGGCCGTCCTCTTTACATTTTCTTAGGACAGTGGTAGAATAAAAAAGCTTCGTGCTTAGGCACACCGACGAGACGTGGCTCAGCTTGGTAGAGCGCTTGGTTCGGGACCAAGAGGTCGCAGGTTCAAATCCTGTCGTCTCGATACCTTTAAGACAAGAATTGCGGTCATGAGACCGCAATTTTTTTATTTTCTTTTACGGAAAATATGCGCTACGTCTTTTTTATGAAAAGTCGTTCCAAGATACACCGCAAACCGTTCAAGACAATCGAGTATGCTCTCTTTCATCGGAGTCGTTATGGAAACGGGATCTTCCCACCACCAATTTTTTATGGCGAGCGGGGCGCCGCTTTTGTGCTGTTGAGGTTCGAATCGGGCTACAATTCGATCGCCATAAAGGACCGGCAGCACATAGTAACCGAATTTCCGTTCGGCAGCCGGCTTATAAACTTCCCAGCGGTATTCGAAATCAAATAACGCTTGGATGAGATTACGATCCCATAACATATTATCCAGAGGAGCAAGTATACTTGAACGTTCCATCGCCGGACTTACCGATAAAGCTTTATTCAGAAGCTCCAAGTCCGTATTTCGGATATGCAAAGGATGCTCCAGATCTTCCACATGGATTTCAACGATTCTGTTCTCGCTCAATAATCTCTTAAAAGCTTCATTTCGCTGCGGGCTCTTCATGCCGCTAATGCCAAGCCAGGCGTCGCTGGGCCGGTTCCAAAGCATGCCTATACTGCCGATACGGCGAAGCACGTTCCACTCATAGTACTGCTCGTCAGACTGGAACGGTTCCTGTGCGGAATATAATTGTTCCGCAATATGTCTCTCCGCCAGATCATAATATTTGCGGGTGTTGACCTTATGATGAATCACAAGAAGTCCCGCATAATTCATTCCTTCCAACGCGGCCCGGGCTAACCTGGTCGGTCCCCATCCCCAATCGATTTTTTCGTCAAAATGAAGATCTCCGGAGCAGACAGCGCCTCTGTTCTTGATGTCTTCGTATATTTTATCCACCGTGCTTTGACGGGCGGCGCACCAAGCTTGATATTTTTTTCGGAATCTTGAGAAATAGGGCCAATCCTCTACGGGGAAGATAGCCATATTTTTATCCCAGAAATCAATCAGTTTACGTTCATTATATAACAGGTCCCGAAGCATGCTGCGATTGAAATCCTTGATCCGGCTCTGAAGCACAAGCTCCGGATTCATCCCGACCACATTGAGAGGGTCGAACTGTATGCATCCTACGCGACGGATGTAAGAGACGATTCCCTCCGGACCGGCAAATTGAAAATCGCCGTGCAGTCCGTGGTAATATAATAAAAACCTTTTCGCTTGCGATTTGGTTAGCAGAATGGGAGTCAATCGTTTCACCTCGAACTATATATAACGAACTTATGTTCCTATATTATATTCCACTTTGTTCCAGATTGGCAAGCCATTTTCTCAGACTGCATAAAAAAGAGCTTTGATCCGGCATCCCGTCCGGCTTCAAAGCTCTTTCGCGCGACTCCTTAATTCTTGCTATTCGCCCGGTTATAATCCGCCAACGCTTTGTTGATTCGGGTAACCATGCTGGCGATGGCCTTGTCGATATCCTTCTTGTCGGTGACGTAGCCCAAAATTTCTTCTTTCATCGCGGTGCTGATTTCGCTGGATACCGCGTTCATCGGCTCTTGCGTATCCGGCGAAGAAGTGTGCAGTTGGTTGATAGCCGTTTTAAACAGCGGATTTTTGTCCAGATGCGCTTTCATATCCGGCAGATCGTACGTTTTCAAATTGACCGGAAAATAGCCCGTCCCGGAGTGCCATACGAACTGGGTTTCCGCAGACGTACTGTATTTCATGTATTCTCTGGCCGCATCGATCTTGGCTTTGTCGCCGCGGTCCATCGTGTATAATGCGGAGCCTCCGACAGCAACGCCGCCCTTGTCGCCCGCATCCACTTTGGGAAGGAACGCCGTTCCTACTTCGAACTTCCCGCCGACGGCGTTCAGCACTCCTTTGAGCCCGGCCGTCGAATTCACGAACATGGCGAGCTTGCCTGCGGCGAATTCTTCGTTCTGATTCGTCTCCGTTCCCGTCTGGATTCCGCCGTATGCGACTGCTTTTTTCCACCCCGTCATAAATTTCTTCATCGTCCCGTTCGAGTCGAACTCCACGGCGGTCATCGTATTGGAGCGGCCGTTTCTGTTATTCCCGATATAGCCGCCCTGCATGCCGATCCAGCTGGACAGATGATACAAGTCCGGCGTTCCGGAAAAGCCCCACTGGCTGGTTTGCGTACCGTTCTTCTTCGTCAGCTTGGCGGCATACTGCCCCAGCTCGTCGATCGTCGCCGGAGGCTGCTCGGGATTCAAGCCCGCTTCCTTAAACAAATTTTTGTTATAGTACAGCAGAATGGTAGAGTTGGCAAACGGCACGCCGATCAGCTTGCCATTGTAGCTGAAGGAGGCCACGACATTCGGCTCCAGGTCCGCTATGCGAAAAGAAGCATCTTGGTCGGCCAACGTCTGCGCCGGGATCACATAAGGGATATCCTTCATGTAAGCCGTTTCCGAAGCGGGAGATTGCACGATATCCGGCAAGTTTTTGACATCCTTGGCCTGCACCGCGGCTCTTACTTTTTTCATCAAATCGCCGTAGCTGCCTTGAAAGACAGGCGTAATGACGATGCCTTTCTCCTTGCCGACCGTATCGTTGAAGGTCTTCGCCACTTTCTTGACAACCTCTTCGTTAGCGCCGCCCATCGCGTGCCAGAAGGTCAGGTTTACCGGTCCTGTACTCGCCGTCGACGGAGCAGCGCTGCTGTCGGTCGTCGCCTTGGCGCTCGGATTCGCACCGCCTCCGCATGCGGTCAATACGTTAAGAGCTGTCAATACGCTGACTAGGGTGATCATAGGCTTTTTCATTTGGTTATCCTCCTTGGGTAGTGGCTAGATTGCGAATCCCTTATCCTTTTAAGCCGCCTGACGTCACGCCGAAGACAAGCTGCTTTTGGAAGAAGACGAAGACCAGGACCGACGGAATGAGGATCACGGTTACACCGGCCATAATCGGTCCGTACACCATCCCTTCCGGGAATTGCAGCATCGTAATACCAACCTGCACGGTTCTCATCTGTTCCGAGTTCGTCACCAGCAGCGGCCAAAGGTATGTATTCCAAAGACCGATAAACGATGTAATCGTAATCGAAGATAAGACAGGCACGGACATCGGGAGCAAAATTTGCGCGAAAAACCGCATATCGCCGCAGCCGTCCACAAGCGCCGCATCTCTGTAATCCCTCGGCACGGTCATGAAGTGCTGCCGCAGCATAAACATGAACACCGCGGCCACCAGCATGACGATCATGACGCCGCCGTACGTATTGATCAGCCCCATCTGTGCAACCGTAATATAGTTGGTAATAATGAGCATGTCCCCCGGGATCATCATCGTTCCCAGAATGAACAGGAACCACCCTTTCTTCCACCGGAACTCCATAAACGCGAAGGCGTACGCCGCCAAGCTGCTCGTAATCAACCGGCCGATCGTGCCGACAACCGCAATCAGGAACGAGTTCCACATAAACGTGAAAATCGGCGTCGAGGTAAATACCGTTTTGTAATTATCCAAAAATAACGCGCTGGGAAACAGTCTGGGCGGATAGGAACCGAGATCGGAAGGACTCATCAAGCTGACTCCGATGCAATAGATGAGCGGGAAAATGACGACCAGGCCCGCCAGCATGGAGATCGCGAGCACTCCCCAATCGTACAGCCTCTTCGTTGCCATTATGTGTAATGCACCCCTTTCTTCTCGTACGCGAAGGTGATCAGCGTAAAGATCATGACGATGAAGAAAATGATGACGGCGATGGCGCTTCCGTATCCGTACTTGCCCTTCTCGAAGGCTTCCGTGTACATCCAGTACACCATCGTCTCCGTAGCGCCCATCGGCCCGCCTTTGGTCAGAATCGATACGGGACCGAACACCAGCAAGGAGCCGATCAAGTCGGTGCACAGCAGAAAAAACAACGTCGGCGAGATAAGCGGCAGCTTGATTCGGATGAGCTTCTGCATGTAGCTGCTTCCTTCCATTTCGGCCGATTCCAGCAGCTCCTGCGGAACGTTCCTAAGGGCAGCCAGCAAAAAGAGGAAGCTGAACCCGATGCTCATCCACACCGAGATGATCGCAATGCCCGTTAGCGCATATTTTTCATCGCCGAACCAGTTCAAGCCCAGTCCGGTAATATAGTTGAACATCCCGATTGTCGGGTTCATGAGCAGTTGGAAAATCATGACTGCCGACGACATGGAGACGGCCATCGGCAAAGCGAACATCACTTGATAGATACGGCTGCCTTTCCTTACCTTCTCCGCCAGCAGCGCCAAAGTCAGCGTGATCAACAGCGTAGCGGGCACCGTCAGAATGGTGAATTGCAGCGTATTCAGCAATGCCCGGAGCAGCCGCTCATCCTGGAATGCTTCGACGAAATTTTCCAGCCCCACGAACTCCACCGGATTGCCGAGCATGTCCACCAGCGTAAAGCCCAAAACCATCGTTTTGACAAAAGGGTAATAGTTGAAAAGAAGCACCAATACGATGCAAGGCAGAATAAACAAATAGGGCTTCAGCATCCGACCGATTTTGCTGCCGGTCTGCTTGCGGGCGGATTCTTTAAAAGTCGGCTTGGAAGCATAAGAAGCGTTCGGATTCATCAAGATTCCTCCTCTCCCGGGCCGCCGTTCGGCAGCACTTCTCCGATGGGCTCCCTCCACAATTGATGTGTCCCCATCGACACGGCTACCGCCCCGCTTTGCAGCGCCTCTTTGATTTGCTCCCGGGTTTGGATCAATCCGCCCGCAATGATCGGAATATTCGTTTCCTGCCGATAGACGCGAATGTATTCCGGCAGCAGCGCAGGCATGATCTCAATCGCATTCGGCTGAGTTTCCTGCACCGACTTGAGGCCTGATTTGACCGAATCGCTGTCGAATAAAAAGATCCGCTGAATCGTAAGCAGGCCTTCTTTCTTGGCAAGCTTGATCAGTTGGTTCCTCGTCGTCACAATGCCGTCAGGCTTGACGCAGGTAGCCAGAAAAGACATTCCTTCGCTATCCTGGCTTAGTCCTCCGAGCCGTTCGACGTGAAGAAATACGGGAATCCTGTTCTTTTTGTACAAGTCTACAAAGCTCTTAATATTGCCGATGTTGCCGATCGAAAGCACCACCGCGCCGACCTTGGCCTTCGCAGCCTTCTCCAGCGTCTTGTGCTCCTTAACCGATGCAATCATCCGGCTTTGACGCAGCCTTTCCAGAAAATCGAGATCCTGCATGCCCTCGGCCCGCCTTTCTGACATAAAAAAACCTTAAATAGACTTTTTCAACCCTGCAGCTTCGGGAAAAAATCTAATTAAGGTTTCTCCATGTGACTCCAACCTATCGGATTTATTTACTTGTTCGGTTACAGCATACCCCTCGTATGTTAGAGCAAGTTTAACCCGGTCTAAAGATATTGTTAACGCAGGCATCGGCGGCAAGAGAAAATCGCTATACTCGTACTTTCCGTACCGTTTCATGTATAATAAAAAATGAATCTACATGATTATGGAAAAGGAGAATCGAAATGGAAGTTGTCGTTTCAAAAGCAGCGGCGGAGCAAAAATCCGTCTTGCGAAATTTGCTGGAGCTGTACAAATACGATTTTACCGAATTCGATCCGGAAGACGTAAACGATCACGGCTTATTCGAATACCCGTTTCTGGATCACTACTGGACAGAGGAAGGAAGACACGCTTTCCTCGTTCACGTGGACGGGAAGCTGGCCGGGTTTGCCTTGATTCGGGAAATAGGGTCGGACGAACCGGTGTATTCGGTCGCTGAATTTTTCGTCATGAAAAAATACCGCCGACATGGGGTCGGGCGCAAGCTGGCTTTTGATTTGTTTAACCGGTTTGCGGGTCAATGGGAAGTGGCGCAAATGGAGGAGAACGAACCGGCCCAGACGTTCTGGAGACGAATCGTTGACGAGTATACGAAGGGCAGCTATCAGGAGATTACGAGAGACGATTGGGAAGGACCCATTCAAATCTTTCGGTCGCTCCCGTAAAAAACAGCGGCCATCTCCTTATCAGCTTTCGGAGAGATAGCCGCTGACTCCAATGCTCATGGACCGTGAATGCACGGTCCATTTTTGGATAGTCGGAACGGAAGCCCCTCTGCTAGGCTGCTACCAGCACACCCCCGTGAAAAATAAGCGGCTCAGCGTACCTGCGCCCCACGGTCTCATGAGCGCCCCCCTCTGCCCTTTTTATTTCCAAGCAGAAGCCGGATGCCCCCGCCAATCAGCAGCACCGAGATGACGAACGTCTGGAAATACTGGTCGAACCATAGCATGACCTGCCGCTGCATTTTTTCGGGAAGCCAAACATTCAGCGCGCTCAGCAGCACGCGATCGAGCAAATAGTACCCCCCGAGCGCAAGCAATCCGTACCCGAGCCACCGCTGGTGGTGCATCAGCCAGCCGACGACCGGTACATCCCTTAATTCCTCACGGCCGACCTTGGACACCATCTGCAGTGAGTCGAAGAAGCTGAAAAACCACAGGATCGGAATCAGGAACATGAACAGCGACAGCCGCATCACATCCATGATATAGATGCAGAACAGGAAGGCCGCCATGAGCTGCAGGCCGCGCTTTTGCAAGCCCAAGTACATATGCCCAGCCCCGGGGAAAATTGAGAGCAGCGTAGCCAGCGTTTTATTCTTCTTGCCTGACTGCCGGCTCTCCTGAAATTCTTCAAAGATCGTCCGGTCCGTCAGGACCTCTCCGCGCTCCTTCCGTCCACACTGCTGTACGCAGTCGAACATGCAGTACAACCAAATGACCGGCAGCGCGCCGAGGAATACGAGGAATACGTCGCGGTGCGTAATGACGCTGAGAAAGAAGATCATCACCGCCAGACCGAAGAACAAGACCATAAAGCCCAGCCCGCGCTGCATAAGCCCGAGGTGGAGATGGCCGAGCCCCGGAACGAAAGAAAGCGCAATGGTGCGAAACCGGTCGTTCATCGGAGCCCCGGCATCATGCGGCCAAGAGCGGTAGCTTCCTTCTGCTGGTCCATACGGCTGGCCTTCCCCGGGGTGGGATTGCCGGCTCGCAGGAGGACGGCCGCCCCGGGTAAGCAGGAAGAAAACCATATCGAGGACGTTTATGACAGCAATCCCAAGGGCAACTAACAAAATTAAGAACGCGTCGTTTCCCCGTGATTGTGTAGCGACCAAGAACGTCAGCAGCGCCAAACCAAAAAATCCAAACCCGTACATCAACCCCCGGAATACGCGTCCCATATACAAATGGCCTAGTCCGGGAATGAACGACAGCAGGAACGCCGCCACCGGACTTTTATATGTGTTCATCGGGTACCTCCTCTTTCATGTTTCGGTTGGATGGAATCGAGCAAGCCGATCGTCTTCTCCAGCAAGATTTCGGAGAACGGAACGTAGGCTTCCGTCCGATCGGAAGCGGTATAGGACATGCGGCCGGGCTCCGGATTGCCCATAAGCGAGTGGAACACGCCGGTACTCATTAAGAGCAGCGTGATGGCCGCAGCAACAGCATAATGGAAGAAGGGACTCTGCGTCCAGGGAATACGCCGTTTGCGCTCACCCGGTTGGTTCGCCGCATTATTTTCGGGCTCGGGAGCCAGCGGCTGCACTTCCGTCCAACGCTGCATGACCGCAGCGGCAAAAGCGTCCGTATCCGGTAATCCCGGCAGCCCGGCAGCCAGTTGCCCGATACACTCCATATACAGCTCCAGGCAGGCGTCGCAGCCGTCCAGATGCGCCTCGCAGCGCTCCCTCTCCTCCGGCGGCAACTCATCGTTCACATACTGCATCCAGATGTCCAGCGGCCTGTGTTGATTCATTCCCACTCCTCCTCCTTCCATACTCTCCGCATATATTGCTTTGCCCGGTACAGCTTCGATTCCACCGTTTTGATCGCGACCTGCTGCTCTTCGGCGATCTGTTGATAGCTTTTTTCCTCGATATAAAAGGCGACCACGACATCCCGGTAATTTTCCGGCAGACGATCCAGACGTTCGCGAACGTATGTGCTTCTCTCGCGTCGGATGATCTGCGTCTCTACGGGATTGCTCTGAAGCGGTTCGGGAGGCGTGTGTCCCTCCCAGTCATCCGTTAAGTCTTCTTTCTTGCGGTCCTGCGACCGTTTGAAATCGATCGCTTTATTGACGGCGATTCGCGTGAGCCAGGTTTTAAGACCTTGGTACCGGTACTGGGGGAGAGACGCATATATTTTCAGCAGCGCTTCCTGCGTGACGTCTTCTGCATCTTTCGTCGAACGCAATACCCCGTAGACCGCTTGGAACAAATAATTTCCGTATTTGTCCACCAGTTCACGGAACGCATCCGCGTCGCCCGATACGATGCGCGCAATCCATGCTTCTTCTGTAATCGTTCTCCCCCTCCCTTCTCTGCGAATAGACGAACCCGGGGAAACCAAACCCTGCATTATTTTTTTGAAACTTAAAAAATATCTTTTTATTGTAACGGTCATCCCGGGCAGGAACAATGGAAAACAAAACAAGAGCCGGACAACACCCGGCTCCTGCAACCTGCTATGAATTGATAAATGCAACATGCGCTGGCATCCGCTTCAAAATTACGGCTGCTTGCGGCTCAAGCCGGTCCCGGCTCCATTGGGTCTAATTGCTTTGAGACGCGCCCGATTGTTGCGGGATCGGCGTATCCAGCGAACCTCCCCCTACCGGACGGTAAGCGATATTTTGCAGAGCTTGCTCGCCCAAGCGCTCTTTCAATTGCTGCTTGTATAAGCTGATCGGCGTCACGTGCTGCCCGTGCCATTCCCAATACGCATCCTTGCGCGGCCTCGTATCGTAATCCTTATCCGGCAAAAATCCGGAAACCTTCTCTCCGACGTGACCGATCGCATAGTTTTGGGCCGTTGGCGGCTGCTGGCTCGTCAGCTTGCCTTCGGTATTCCAAGTTACATAGTTCGCTCCCGCCCAGCCGTGGCCGCTTCCCAGCCAAGCCCGGTCCCGGATCATGATTGGGGATTTGATATTGTCGAACAACCCGCCGACCGACCAGCGGTGATGCGGCTCGCTCGTGTTGTAGTCGATCCGGCTCTCGCCTTCCAGAAATACGTTAGGCCCCTGCACGCGGCTGTCCACCACATAACCGTGCCTTGCCGTCTCCGCATACGTGCGCTGCACTAAATTTTGCTGCCCTTGAATGTAGTAAGCATAACGTCGGCCGCCTGTAATAATGCTGACCATATCGAACACTTTGGAGTCCTGTACGGTTACCCATTTCGCGTTGCGGCCCATTTGCACCAGGGCATAGGCCAAGTGATATCCGGTCACGTCCCGGACCCAGGCATTTTTCACGCTGTTCATCATGACAAAGCGCTCGGTATGCTTCTCATCGGCATAATACGGATCGGTTTTGCCGTTATCCATGGTCGTATCGATGATGGAAGGGTCAAAAGCCGAATCCACCCGCATCTTCTCCACGCCGACCTTCTCAATCCGCTCATCGTCGTTGTATTTATAGAGCTGTCCACCGCCCCAACGAAGCTCGATGCTGTTCGCCAGAGGCGCGTCTACTGTAATCTCATTGCCGTTAATGCCGGTAATGACGCGGTCAAAATCGAGGTTGAACGGTCCCCATTGACTGACGGTGCCTCCCGGCCGTTTATAAATATAATCCATGCCGATTTCGGTAATAAACCGGGCATTGCCAATCCGACGCACGATGACTTTGTCGCCAATTTTATAGGCGCTTGCATCTTTCACGTGGAACGTTTTCGCCCCCGAAGGGACATACAAGTCCGTGACGTCGGACATAGATGTGCTATCGATAATCGGCCCTTTGGAGGAGCCGATTTCGATCAGATTGCGCGGTTTGTTCCCCGAGCCGAACAGGAGCGTACCTCCTTCGTCCTGCCCTTCCCCACGCAGCACGACGCCGCTTGTCCGAACATACAGCGTGCCTTCGATCTCGTAGCGCCCCTTTTTCAGCAGTACCGCTCCACGGAATCCATCGGGCCCGACCGGCATTTGGGATACCTGATCGATGGCTTGCTGGATTCGCGCCATAGCGTCGCCTTCTCCCGGCTCTACGGTTACCCGGGCCTGTACATCAGGAATTTGGACCCCGCCGCCCATATACCCGGCGTTCGAGAAATCGATCACCCGGTTGCCTTTATAATCGGGAACATA
This sequence comes from Paenibacillus sp. A3, assembly GCF_001399685.1. Classification (GTDB taxonomy): domain Bacteria; phylum Bacillota; class Bacilli; order Paenibacillales; family NBRC-103111; genus Paenibacillus_G. The sequence goes on along the minus strand of NZ_JTHN01000177.1, from coordinate 6,616 downwards.
CACAAGCTTGCCGTCAGGCCCCATATACGCTATGCTGCTCTGCCCGCCCGGAATCGCAGCCGGATCGAGCGCCGTAAAATAGAACACGTCGTAGGCCGGAGGCAGGCCTTCTCTTTGCAGCGTCAGCCGGATTTCGTAGCTCCCGGGTTGATTAGCTTTGAACGGAAGCGTGACGTTCTTTGTTTCCGACTTGTTCAAAGCTACTTTCGGAATCACCGCAACAGGCTGACCGTTCCGGACCACTCTCCCGCTCACGTCCAGCTTCACGTTCGCCTGTACCGATACGGCCGGAAAATCGTCACCTGGCTGAAGTACCGCAGGCTGGCCGATCTCCATTTTCATACGGGGGTGAGAGAGCGAAGTATTCGCAATGAACGCTTCCGCCAAAAACTCGTTCGGATCTTTGACCAAGATCCAAATATCCGGGGTAGTCAGCGTCAGGTCCTTGGTGACCTTCACTTCCGTATACACCGTGCTCGCTCCGACTTGAAGCGCCGTAACGGTTCCATTCTGCTCCACCGTGATGAACTTCGTATTCGTTTTTAACGTTTTATTGTACTTGGACAAGTCGACGATCTCGCCGTTCTTTCGCTTTCCTTTCAAGTTCAGCGACAGCGTTCTCGACTCGCCCTTCTTCAGCTCAACCGCTTCGTTTACGGCATAAGGCTGCCCGTTCTCCTTAACAAAGTAGATACTTGCCAAGTCCGCCGGAACGACTGGTTCCCCCGGGTTCGGTCCCGGACCGTCTCCACTCTCCCGGTAAACGCCCCATTCGAACAAATTGACATTGCTGTTCCTGCTGAGCGTGATATCCAGCTTCACGTACCGTGCGGAGGTATCCTTAAACCGGATTTTATCCTGTACGGTCAAATCGCTTTTCTTGGACGCAACTTCTTGCCAAGTCGTACCATCTGACGACACAAATGCGCTTACAGCTGAAACCATGTCCACACTCCGAAACGATACCGTAAATGCATTGAACGTCTCCGCCTTGCCCAGATCCGCCGAGATCCACACGTTCATATCCTCCCGGTCTTTCGCCAGGGGCTGCCAGAACGTCGAGGCGTCCCCGTCAACGGCTGCTGCTCCCGGTCCGGTGGAGCTTGCTTGCGAGCTTGTTTGGACCGGCTTATTCCGTACCAGATTGACAGGCTGTTCTGCCGCCTCCGTTTTCATAGCCGGCATTCCAAGCGTTACGGCCAGGATAAAAGAAAGGGGGAAACCTATCCACTTGCGCCAAGCCATAATGCATACCTCCGATTTCATTGAGTTTTTAGAAAACGCTTGCAAAGAAAACATACCAAACTTTTCCGCGCGCAGAAAATGTGCTATTTTATGCTCTACCTGTATATTTTTGCGTTTCATCCTACATCCCATCAACGGAGATCGACTTTATTCCCTTTGAGCGGTATGGTATAATGGGTATTGCTTGAATCAAGTCCCCGTAGCTCAACAGGATAGAGCAGTCCTCTCCTAAAGGACCGATAGAGGTTCGAGTCCTCTCGGGGACGTATATACTTATATAAGATCCGATAACAACAAAAGCAGAGGTCCTGAAGAGGGCCTCTTTTGTTTTTAGACTCGTGAGGTTTGCATTAAAAAACGTCCCTCATGCCATACTAGCGTTGAGGTGACGCCGATGGCCAGCAGGAACGATTCGGACGAAGAGATTTACATTTTCAACAACGAAGCGATTAACGATGTGAAGACAGACGCCACCGGCGAACTGTGCTCTTCGAAACGGACGGATGTCTCTGAAGCGCCAGAAAACCAACCAAACGAGCAGGCTTGATAACGGCCAAGAGCCCGCAGTACGATTTCGTTTCGTGCCGCAGGCTCTTGTTCTTCATTCGGTTAAAATAAGCGGACCATCGCGGGTAATGGCAATGGTGTGCTCAAATTGTGCCGACAGGCTGCCGTCGTACGTTCTGGCGGTCCAACCGTCGAAGTCGATAAACATCTCATGCTTCCCCGCGTTGATCATCGGCTCGATCGTGATCACCATGCCCTCCTGCAGCAAAAATCCGCGCCCCGGTTTGCCGACATGCGCAAAGGAAGGTTCTTCATGCATCTCGCGGCCGATGCCGTGTCCGACCAAATCGCGAACGATTGAAAAGCCCGCTTGCTGAGCGTGCTGCTGCACCACATGCATGACATCCCCGATTCGATTGCCGACAATGGCTTTGGGAATGGACAGATCCAGGCACTCCTTCGTGACACGAACCAACCGCTCCGCTTCCTCCGATATTTTTCCGACGGCATACGTACGGCAAGAGTCGGCCATCCACCCATCGTAGCTGCAGACAATGTCCATCTTTAAGATATCCCCCTCCTGCAGCGGCTCTTCGCTAGGAAAGCCGTGGGCAATGACATCGTTCACGGAAGCGCAGGTGGCGAACGGATATCCTTTGTAGCCTTTGGTCACTTGTTTTGCACCATGTTCGTTTATAAATCGTTCGGCAAAATCATTGATTTCAAGCGTCGTCAGCCCGGGACGAACCATCTTGGCGATTTCTTCGTGGCATTTGGCCAATACGGCTCCGGCCTTAGCCATTAAAGCAATTTCTTGCGGCGTTTTTAAATGAATCATCAGACCACTCCTCCCTCCGACGATCATTGATTGCGTGCAACGTGGAGGAAAACCGATGCACGACAGACAACAGTCGGTTTCAAACTATTTTACGACGATTCCCCGTGTCCTGCCACTCAGGTCGAGATACCCCCTTTTCGATTTACAAAACCATGCAATGATTTGTGCATTATGGCGCAAAAGGTGATTAATATCACGCAAAAAGTGCATTCTCTTTTGGTGCAGTCTATGGTAAAATAAGGTTTCAATCACAAAATCGAGGTGGACATGATGCCGGCAAACAGCTGCTATTACATCATTTATGATGAATACTCCATTTCCATTTGTACCATGTTGGACGATGTATGTGATGCGATAGCAGGCGGGTCTTCGTTGTACGGATATGCGGATAACGAAGAGATGGCTCACTTGTTGTTGAATGAATGCTTTCTTAGGGTGGAGAGAGAAAAAAACAATCTATAACCATGTAATATAAAAACAACAGCCTCTTACAAAAGGTAAGAGGCTTATTTGTGCTATCCTTCGCCGTTATTTTGGCGGCTGTGGTTTTGATTTTTTACTTTTTTCGAACCGGATAAGGGGACATTCGGCTGACGGCTCTCTTCCCGGTTGTGCCGGCCGCTTGGAGGGTTGACCGGCTGTGGAATATCTTTAGGCATTGTAAACCTTCTCCCTTCAGTCGATATCGGACATGGGCTCATGAGGCAGTTTATCGTGGTTTAGGGCATCCTGGTGCCGGTGATCGTTTGTTTGCTGCTGTACTTGTTGAGCTTGGTGACTGGTTACCGTCGTTTTGTCCAAATCCTTCACGACATTTTGCAAATTTTTATCGACGCCGCTTTTATTTTGAGTCATAACTTGACCTTCCTCCGTTTTAGCTATGCGTAAAAGCATGAAGCTGCTGAGCACATTCGTGGATATGTCTCACATAATCGTCCACAAGCGTTTGAATGACGTCGGTCCGCTCATCGACAGACGTGCCTTCCCTCTCGACGTCGATCAACTCTACCTGCACTTCCCGCGAATCGACATACGTGCATTTAAAATCGAAGCTGTAATTGCTTCGTCCGGCTGTCACAATATGAATTCGAATAACGTTCGCTTCCGCTTCATCTGCCTTCACTTCCGCACGGTCTGAGGCGTTCAGGACGGTCGGCAGCGTTCTCGCCCAAGCTTCCGCCAAACGTTGGTTGTCCACTTGCAAGCTGTCCTTTTTACTCATAAGTCACACCTCCATGGTTGTTAACATGCGAAGTCCGCGACCTTCTTATACCAAGGACGAAGCAGCAAAAATAGCCATCAAAAAACGACCCCTCATTTGGGGTCGTATACTTTGTATGTATGGCGGAGAGGGTGGGATACGTCCGCGACGCGGCCGACTGCGATGTATTCCTATCGAAGCTCAAGCTCCGACGAACCTCCGGTTCTCATCCCACCTGCTTGCTCCCCCATACAAAAAACGACCCTTAGTTGGGGTCGTATACTTGTATGTATGGCGGAGAGGGTGGGATTCGAACCCACGGTGCCCTCACGAACACGGCGGTTTTCAAGACCGCTGCCTTAAACCACTCGACCACCTCTCCGGGTGACACCAAGCATTGTATCATAAATCAAAAAGCTTTATCAAGCTCTATTTCTTGCTGATCCGTGTAACATTCCCCATATAAGGCTGCAACACTTCCGGAATCAGCACGCTGCCGTCTTCCTGCTGATAATTTTCGAGAATCGCAGCGACCGTCCGGCCCAGCGCCAGACCCGATCCGTTCAACGTGTGAACGAATTCCGGCTTCGCTTTCGCATCGCGGCGGAAGCGAATGTTCGCACGGCGCGCCTGGAAATCTTCGAAGTTGCTGCACGACGAGATTTCGCGGTACGTATTGCTGCTAGGCAGCCATACCTCCAGATCATACGTCTTCGACGAGGAGAAGCCCAAATCGCCCGTACAAAGCGCCATAACGCGGTAAGGAAGCTTCAGGAGCTGCAGCACCTTTTCCGCCTCGCCAGTCAGCTTCTCAAGCTCCTCGTTCGATTGCTCCGGAAGAACCATCTTCACGAGCTCTACCTTGTTGAACTGATGCTGACGAATGAGTCCGCGAGTGTCACGCCCGGCGGAACCGGCCTCGGAACGGAAACAAGCGCTGAATGCCACGAAATATTTCGGCAAATCCTCCAGAGCCAAAATATCGTCCCGATGGTAATTCGTCACCGGCACTTCGGCAGTCGGAATCATGAAATAGTCCGAACCTTCGATCTTGAACACATCTTCTTCGAACTTCGGCAGCTGCCCGGTACCCGTGAGGCTATCGCGGTTTACGAGGTACGGAGGAAGCATTTCCGTATACCCGTGCTCATCTGCATGCAGGTCCATCATAAAGTTGATCAGAGCCCGCTCCAGACGCGCCCCTAGCCCTTTATAGAACACAAACCGGGAGCCCGTAACCTTCGCTGCCGATTCAAAATCCAAAATATCCAGTTCTTGCGCCGTTTCCCAGTGAGGCTTCGGCTCGAAAGAAAAGGACGGCACCTCGCCAACACGGCGAATCTCCACGTTATTCTCTTCCGAACCGCCTACCGGCACGTCCGTTTGCGGCATATTCGGAATCGCCAGAAGGATAGCATCCAGCTCGGCTTCCAGACCGCGGATTTCTTCATCCAGCGACTTGATACGATCACCGACAACCTTCATCTCTTCGATCAAGTGATCAGCGTTTTCTTTGGCCTTTTTCAGCTGCGCCACTTCTTGCGAAACGACGTTTCTGCGGTTTTTCAATTGCTCCGTTTCTTGCAAAAGCTCTCTGCGCTTCAAATCCAGACTTGTAAAACGGTCCAGCTCCTCCAGGTTTTTGCCCCGGTTGGCCATCCCTTGTTTCACCTTATCCAAATCCGCTCGCAGCAATTTTATATCTAACAAGGAGATCCCTCCTGCTTCGTCTCACGTACCATGTCCAAAAAATAAGCGTGCATTCGTTCATCGTCAGTCAGCTCCGGATGAAACGATGCAGCCAACAGATGCCCTTGACGGGCTGCAACGATCTGGTCACGGTACGTCGCCAACACGTCCACGCCTTCGCCCACCTGTTCGATCAGAGGCGCACGGATGAATACCGCGCGCACATCCCGATCGATGCCCTTAATATCCAAGTCCGTTTCAAAGCTTTCCCGCTGCCGGCCAAAAGCATTGCGCGCGACCTGAATATCCATTAGTCCAAGGTGAGGCTCTTCCTGCCCTGCAATATGCTTTGCCAGCACAATCAGTCCTGCACATGTGCCGAAAAGCGGCTTGCCCTGCCGCGAAAACTCGCGTAGGGCATCTATAAATTGATAGGTTCGCATCAGCTTGCCGATCGTTGTGCTCTCGCCGCCCGGAATAATGATTCCGTCGATCTCCGCCAACTGCTCCGTACGCTTCACCGCGACGCCAGTGCCGCCGGCTTTTTCGATCATGCGGATATGCTCGGCTACGGCGCCTTGCAGCGCCAAAACACCTATGTTCATCTCTTTATACCTTCTTCCCGAGAAACAAGCTCCTGTCGGCTTACCAGCCGCGCTCCTGCATCCGTTCGGATACATGCAGCTTGGAAATTTCGATCCCCTTCATCGGCGTACCGAGATTTTTGGAAATATTGGCAATCAGTTCATAATCTGTGTAATGTGTCGTAGCCTCAACGATTGCTTTCGCGAATTTCTCCGGATTTTCCGATTTGAAAATACCCGAGCCTACAAACACGCCATCGGAGCCCAGATGCATCATAAGCGCGGCATCCGCAGGAGTCGCTACACCGCCAGCTGCAAAGTTGACGACCGGCAATTTTCCGGTTTCATGCACTTGCAGCAGCAGCTCATAAGGAGCGCCCAAGTTTTTGGCCTCTGCCATCAGTTCGTCCTTCGACAAGCTTTGAATTTTGCGGATTTGGCCCGTGATCATACGCATATGACGAACAGCCTCAACAATATTGCCTGTTCCCGGTTCGCCTTTCGTACGGATCATGGAAGCACCTTCACCGATCCGGCGAAGCGCTTCGCCGA
>NZ_JTHN01000176.1 GCF_001399685.1 Paenibacillus sp. A3 | reverse complement strand
GCTCGGACGAGGGGCATCCCAGCCCGCTTTGTGCGACGGGTGCACCTTCGTGTAGGACTGGTTGGTCACATGAACGTCCGTATCCTCTCCGAATCGCCATGTCAGCTCGTACCGGTCGCCCGCCATGATTCCCGGGGAAGCATCCATAATATAGACGCCAAGCTGCCCGCCGTCGAACGGAAACGTCTTTGCAATCTTGAGCGGATACGACTGCGCATGGTTCCTGAGCTGTGTCACGCCGGCCGCCGCCCTAAAGTACGCGTCAATGCAGCCCGTCACTTCATGCATGGCTGTGACTGTATTCATGTTCGACCCAGTCCACGATGTCGTCGAGCCCTTGTCCGTCGAACAAATTGGAGAAGACAAACGGCCGGCCGCCGCGCATTTTTACCGTATCTTCCTCCATTACCTTCAAAGAAGCTCCAACGTGCGGGGCCAGATCGATTTTGTTAATGATCAGCATATCGGAGCGGATGATGCCGGGCCCGCCTTTGCGCGGAATTTTCTCTCCCTGCGCCACATCGATAATATAGATGAACCGGTCCACCAGCTCCGGACTGAACGCCGCCGCCAGGTTGTCCCCGCCACTTTCGATGAAGATGATGTCCAGATGCGAAAAGCGGCGCTCCAGTTCCTCGACCGCTTCGAAATTCATCGAGGCGTCCTCGCGGATCGCCGTATGCGGGCAGCCGCCCGTCTCTACCCCGATAATGCGTTCGGCCGGCAGCGCCTCCGAGCGGATCAGAATGTCCGCGTCTTCCTTCGTATAAATATCGTTGGTGATTACGGCGATGCTGTACTTTCCATTCAGCTTGCGCGCCAGCCGTTCCACAAGCGCCGTTTTGCCGGAGCCGACCGGTCCGCCGATTCCGATGCGCATCGGACGGTCGAGCTGACGTCCCTCCGGCGTTTCCCAATGGTGATGATGATGCGTTCCTCCTTGACACATAGCCAAGCCCTCCTTGGATTAGAAAAATAAGGTTCCTTCGGATAAAAATAATCCTGATCTCCTAAGACATAAATAAACGCGAATAAAGACCTTCGTGCCGCATCATGGCGATTTCCGCCTGAGGCGTGCTGGAAAAACCGTCCTCCAGCGGGTCCAAATGAGCGAACCGCAGCCACGCCTCCCGGATAGAGGGAAGCAGCGCGGCAAGCAGCCGTTGGCCGTCCGTTTGGCCAAGCGACATCAGGCGCAAGCCGCTGTTGATGCCGGTCGTTACGCACGTGTACAAGTATCCTTCGGCGGCTGCCGGCAGCGGCACGCCGAGCTGCAGGCTGATCCAGCCATGCACAAGCGGATGGGTCCCGATGCACCGCCCGTCCCGTATCGCGCCAACCAGCGGCTCCCAGTCCAGCTGCGGGTACATGGCGCGGGCAAGCTGAAGCAGTCTGCGGCCCATTTTGGCCACGCCTTCCCGCGTCTCGGCAGACGCCCGCTGCACATGCTGCGTCCGGTCGACGAGCCAGAGCTCCTCCCATCGCTCGGCGGGAGCGAAGCAGTATACCGCTTTGACGGCCAAGGCATCGACCGGCGCCCAGCTGTGAAACAGCATAGCTTCCATATAATCTTTTAGCTGATCCGGCCTTTCAATCCGACCGTCCTGCACCAGCGTCTCCAGACCGAACGAGTGCGAAAATCCTCCGATCGGCAGCGCCGAGTCCAATAGCTGCGTATAGGCAACCCAGGAAAAATCCGTGGTGTGTCCCATGGCGTGCCCGCCTCCTTACGATTGCATTCAGAACAAAAAATACCGCTGCGCCATCGGCAGCACGTCCACCGGCTCGCAGGTGACCGGCTGCCCGTCCACCTTCACCTCGTACGTTTCCGGATCGACCTCGATGTCCGGCGTTTCTCCGTTATGGATCATATCCTTCTTCGTGACGCTGCGGCAGTTGCGGACCGGCTCGATTCGCTTCAGCAGTCCCAGCTCAAGGTGAACGCCGTTATCGTAAGCCGCTTGCGAAACGAACGTGATGCTGTGCCGCAGCGCTCGTCCGAAAGCGCCGAACATCGGCCGGCCAAATACCGGCTGCGGCGTAGGGATCGAGGCGTTCGGATCGCCCATCTGGGCGTAGACGATGATGCCGCCCTTGAGGACCATGTCGGGCTTCACCCCGAAAAAGCCAGGGCTCCAGACCACAAGGTCGGCCAGCTTGCCGACTTCGGCCGAGCCGACCAGATGCGCGATGCCGTGCGTCAGCGCCGGGTTGATCGTATATTTCGCAATATAGCGTTTAATGCGGAAATTATCGTTATCCGGCGTATCCCCGGCCCGGGCCGTTCCCTCCGGCGCCGGCAAATGCCCGCGCTGCTTCTTCATCTTATCCGCCGTCTGCCATGTCCGGGTGATGACTTCCCCTACACGGCCCATCGCCTGCGAATCGGAGCTGATCATGCTGAAGACGCCAAGATCATGCAAAATATCTTCCGCCGCGATCGTCTCGGGACGGATGCGGGAGTCCGCAAACGCCACGTCTTCCGGGATGCGGCTGTCGAGATGATGGCAGACCATGAGCATGTCGAGATGCTCCTCGACGGTGTTGACCGTATACGGCCGGGTCGGGTTCGTCGACGACGGCAGCACGTTAAGCTCGGAAGCGATACGGATAATGTCGGGCGCGTGCCCTCCACCGGCGCCTTCCGTATGATAGGTATGAATCGTTCGCCCGCCGATCGCGCGAATCGTATCTTCGACGAACCCGGACTCATTCAGCGTATCCGTGTGAATCGCCACCTGCACGTCGTAGCGGTCGGCCACGGCAAGGCAAGCGTCGATGGCCGCCGGCGTCGTCCCCCAGTCCTCGTGCAGTTTCAGCCCGATAGCCCCGGCCTCGACCTGCTCCGCCAGCGGCTCCGGGAACGCGGCGTTGCCCTTGCCCGTGAACCCGAGGTTCAGCGGGAACGCCTCCGCCGACTCAAGCATCCGGCGCATATGCCACGCGCCGGGGGTGCACGTCGTCGCGCTCGTGCCCGCTGCCGGACCCGTACCGCCGCCGATCATCGTCGTTACGCCCGACGCCAGCGCCGTTTCGATCTGCTGCGGGCATATATAATGGATATGCGTATCGATGCCTCCGGCCGTGACGATCTTCCCTTCGCCCGCAATCACCTCGGTCGACGCTCCAGCAATCATGCCCGGATGGACGCCGTCCATAATGTCAGGGTTTCCCGCCTTCCCGATGCCGACGATGACCCCGTCTTTGATGCCGATATCAGCTTTCACGATTCCGCTGTGATCGATAATGACGGCGTTCGTAATAAGCGTGTCCAGCACGCCCTGGTCCCGCGTATGGCGGGACGACTGCCCCATCCCGTCGCGGATGACCTTGCCGCCGCCGAATTTGCATTCCTCTCCGTAAACGGTATAGTCATACTCGATTTCGGCCCATAAGTCCGTATCGGCCAGCCGCACCTGATCGCCGACGGTCGGCCCGAACATGAGCGCGTACGATTTACGGTCTATCTCCGCCACGCTAAACCCCTCCTTCCCATTCGGCCAGCCGGATGCGGACGGGCTCCGGGAGAACGCCGCGCCGGACGGCACCCCGGGATAAACCATTCAGCCCGTAGGACAAGCGCTCGCCGCCAAGCTCGGTGAGCCGCACCTTTCTCTCTTCGCCCGGCTCGAAGCGGACCGCCGTGCCGGCGGGAATATCGAGCCGCATCCCGAAAGCTTGCTCCCGGTCAAACGAAAGCGCACGGTTGACTTCAAAAAAATGATAATGTGACCCGACCTGCACCGGCCGATCCCCCGTATTCACAACGACGAGCTCTGTCTTTTCTTTTCCTTCATTCAACTTGATCTGTCCCGGCTTGATCCGGTATTCGCCCGGTACCATAGACGCTCCCCTCCCAGCGCTAACTTTCCTGCATTGCCGTACGAAAGTCGTATAATCCGTCTCATGAATGAACGGCAAACTGATCGCCGTCATCGGCTAACCTTTCCGAATCGGCTGATGCACCGTAACCAGCTTCGTTCCGTCCGGGAACGTAGCCTCCACCTGCACCTCGTGAATCATCTCCGGCACGCCTTCCATGACCTGCTCCGCCCGGAGCACCGTCGTTCCGTACTGCATCAATTGCGCTACCGTCATGCCGTCGCGCGCCCCTTCCATGATCTCGGAGGTAATGAGCGCCACGCTTTCCGGGTAGTTCAGCTTCACGCCGCGCGCCAGCCGCCGCCGGGCCACATCGGCCGCCACGGTGACGAGCAGCTTCTCTTTCTCGCGTTCCGTCAAATACATGAAACACCTCCAAAATCCGAATATAACTCTTCAATGCGCTTATTATATTTGGAATTCCTCAAGCTGTAAATCATTTTATGTAATATTTTTTGACATAAAATAATTAAAAAAAGCATTTTAATTACACAGTCTAAAAATAAATCCTTAATTTCTTACATAAAAAAAGATAATTCCCATGCTAAAAACATAAAAACTGAATTTTATGTAATATATATTGACATATAAATCACGCTTGAATATGATAAGGCATGTAAGTTTGCTGAAAACCATTATTTGGGGGAGCTGAAGTCATGAAACCTGCAAAAAAAGGAATCACCGCCTTAATGGCCGTCTGCCTGACCTTGTCGGCGCTGCTTGCGGGCTGCGCTTCAGAAAGCGGCGCAAAGACAGAAACCAAAGCCGAAGCTCCGAAAGACAGCGGCGACAATACCGTCCCCGTCGGCATCCTGCATTCCTTAACCGGCACGATGTCGATCAGCGAAGTGTCCGTCCGGGACGCGACGCTGATGGCGATCGAAGAGATCAACCGAGCTGGAGGCGTGCTAGGCAAACAGCTCAAGCCGATCGTCGAAGACGGCGCGTCCGACTGGCCGACCTTCGCCGAGAAGACGAAAAAGCTGCTGCAAAAAGACAAAGCGGCCGTCATCTTCGGCGGATGGACGTCGGCAAGCCGCAAGGCGGTACTACCCGTCGTCGAACAGAACAAAGGACTTTTCATCTATCCCGTACAATACGAAGGGCTCGAAAGCTCGCCCAACATCTTCTACACCGGCGCAACGACCAACCAGCAGATCGTCCCGGCCGTCACTTGGCTGCTGCAAAACAAAGGCAAGAAATTTTTCCTGCTCGGCTCCGACTACGTGTTCCCGCGTACGGCCAACAAAATCATCAAAGAACAGCTGAAAGCCGAGGGCGGCACCCTGATTGCGGAAGAATACACCCCGCTCGGCCATACCGACTACAACACGATCATCAGCAAAATCAAGAAAGAAAAGCCGGATGTCGTGTTCAATACACTGAACGGCGACAGCAACGTAGCCTTTTTCAAGCAGTTGAAGGACGCGGGCATCACCGCCAAAGACTTGACCACGCTTTCCGTCAGCGTTGCGGAAGAAGAAATCCGCGGGATTGGCGCTTCCGTGCTGGAAGGTCATTATGCCGCATGGAACTATTTTCAAACGACCGACACGCCGGAGAACAAAAAGTTCGTGGAAGCCTACAAGGCGAAATACGGCAAAGACCGCGTCACCGACGATCCGATCGAAGCAGGCTACTTCGGCGTCTATCTGTGGGCGGAAGCCGTGAAAAAAGCCGGTTCCTTCGACGTCGACAAAGTGAAAGCGGCGGCGAAAGGCATCGAGTTTAATGCGCCGGGCGGCAAGGTCAAAATCGACGGCGACAACCAGCACGTCTACAAAACCGTACGTATCGGCGAAGTGCAGCCGGACGGCCAGTTCAAAGAGGTCTGGAACTCCGGCCAGCCGGTCAAACCGGACCCGTTCCTTAAAACGTACCCTTGGGGCGCAGCCGTATCGCCGGGCAAGTAACGTCCGGCCTCCCGGCAGCACCCGCGTCTCGTTTAACCGTCAGGCACACCCTGATCCCATAGAGAAATGACGGGGGCTGCCTTCGGGCAGTCCCTGCGCGCTTCGGGCAAGCTTTCGGCGCATGCTTTCAAGAGAAAAGGAGGTTATGGACGGATGAGTCTGTTATTTTTGCAGCTGTTTAACGGGATCTCGCTCAGCTCCATTCTGCTGCTGATCGCGCTCGGGCTCGCTATCACGTTCGGCCTCATGAACGTCATCAATATGGCGCACGGCGAGTTCATTATGATCGGCGCGTACATGACGTACATGATCCAAAAATGGTTTATCGCCGCATTCCCGCCCTCCGCTTTCGGCTGGTATTTCGCGCTTTCGCTTGCGGTCGCCTTTCTCGCCGCCTTCGCGATCGGCTGGCTGCTCGAAAAGACCTTGATCCGGTTCCTGTACGGCCGGCCGCTCGACAGCCTGCTGGCTACCTGGGGCGTCAGCCTCGTGCTGCAGCAGTTGGCCCGCTCGATTTTCGGCGCGCCAAACGTGGCGGTCCAGGCGCCGGGCTGGCTGGAGGGCGGCCTCGCCCTCGGCGGCGAATTGACGCTACCGTACAAACGGCTGTTTATCATCGGGCTCGTCATCGTCTGCATCATCGGCATTTACCTGTACTTGTACCGCACGCGGGGCGGCCGCAGCATGCAAGCCGTGATGCAAAACCGCAGCATGGCCGCCTGCCTCGGCATCTCGACGCCTAAGGTCGACGCGTTCGGCTTCGCCCTTGGCTCCGCGATGGCCGGGATTGCAGGCTGCGCGCTGACACTGCTCGGTCCGATCGGCCCTTCCATTGGGACCTACTATATCGTCGACGCGTTCATGGTCGTCGTGCTTGGCGGCATCGGCAAAATCATCGGCACAGTCGCCGGCGCGCTCGGCATCGGCGTGCTGAACACGGCGTTGGAATACACGACGAGCGCCACGCTCGGAAAGGTCATCGTCTTCACGCTGATCATCGCCTTCCTCCAATGGAAGCCTTCCGGGCTGGTGACCATGAAATCGCGGGCACTCGATTAAAGCCGGGGTAACGATTGCCGGGCCGCTTTACGCAGCCGGGTCTGGACCGCCGTCCCATTCTTTTTGTCGAAAGGAGTGCTGTACATGACATTTTCCGTCAGCAACACGAAAGTCAAAATCGCGCTCACCGTCGTCCTTGCGGCGCTAATGCTGCTTGCGCCAGCCTTCTTGTCCGAATTCCGCCTGTCGCTGCTCGGCAAATTTCTTGCGTATGCCATCCTTGCCATGGGCCTCGATATGATCTGGGGCTTCACCGGCATTCTCAGCCTCGGCCACGGCGTCTATTTCGGGCTCGGCGCGTACGGCATGGCGATGCATTTGAAGCTTGCCGCTTCCCCGGAAGGGCTTCCGGATTTCATGTCCTGGAGCGGCGTCGAAAAGCTGCCTTGGTTCTGGGCTCCCTTCCAATCCGCAGGCGCAGCTATCGTATTGTCGCTGCTGGTGCCTACCGCCGTCGCCTTCGTTCTCGGCTACCTAACGTTCCGCAACCGGATTCGGGGCACTTTTTTCTCCATCCTGTCCCAAGCACTGGTCATCATCACGGTCACACTATTCGTCGGACAGCAGGGGTATACCGGCGGAACGAACGGCTTGACCAACTTCGATACGTTTCTCGGCCTGAAGCTGGCCGATCCTTCCGTGAAGCTGGCGTTGTACTACGCAACCGCCGCAGCCGTTCTGCTGACGCTGCTGCTGTGCGTGGGACTGGCCTCCAGCCGTCTCGGGAAAATTTTGACCGCCGTGCGCGATGCGGAAAACCGTGTCCGTTTCATCGGCTACGATCCGGTCGTCTATAAGGTGTTCATCTACTGCGTTTCCGCCGCCCTCGCGGGGCTGGCCGGGATGCTGTTCGTGCTGCAGGAAGGAATCGTTTCTCCCGCACAGATGGGCATCGTTCCGTCCATCGAAATGGTGCTTTGGGTCGCTATCGGCGGCCGGGCTACCATCGTCGGAGCCATTTTGGGCACGATCCTGACCAACGCCGCCAAAACGACGTTCAGCGAAGCTTATCCCGATTGGTGGCCGTTCATCATGGGCGCGATGTTCGTCGTCGCCACGCTCTTCCTGCCGAAAGGCATCGTCGGCACCTGCAAGGACTGGGTCCAAACATGGGGCCGGGGGTCCGGCAAAACGGTATCTGTCTTGAATCCGGCGGCTCCGCTCGCCTATACCGAGCTTAAAAAACCGCACTAACAGGAGGCATACGAAGATGACTTACACGGAAACGTCCCCCAGAAAACAAGCGCATGCGCCCCTCGTCATCGTGGAGCAGTTGGAAGTCAGCTTCGACGGTTTCAAGGCGATCAACGGTTTGAACTTTTCGCTTGAGCCGGGCGAGCTTCGGTTCCTGATCGGTCCGAACGGCGCGGGCAAAACGACGCTGCTCGACGTGCTGTGCGGCAAAGTGAAGCCGTCCAAAGGGCGCGTGCTGTTCAAAGGGCATACCGATCTGGCGCGCCATCAGGAGCATCAGATTGCCCAGCTCGGCATCGGCCGCAAGTTTCAAGCGCCGTCGATCTTCATGTCGCTGACGGTGGCGGAAAATTTGCTTCTGGCGATGCGGCAAAAGCGCGGCCTGCTCAGCACGCTGGTCGCCAGAACGACCCCGGAGCAGCGCGCCCGGCTGCATCATTACCTGCAGCTGATCGGCCTCGCCGATCAAGCGAAGGCGAACGCGGGCTCGCTGTCGCACGGCGAGAAGCAGTGGCTGGAGATTGGCATGCTGCTGATCCAGGAGCCGGAGCTGCTGCTGCTCGACGAACCGGCCGCCGGCATGACCGACCGGGAGACGGAGAAAACCGGCGAGCTGCTTCACCGCATCAACGACCGCCAAACGGTCGTTGTCGTCGAGCACGACATGGAATTCGTGCGGAAGTTCGCCAAAACGGTCACCGTCATGCACGAAGGCACCGTGCTGCGTGAAGGCACAATGCAGGACATTCAGAACGACGACAAGGTCACGGAAGTTTATCTCGGAAGGCGGGGCGAACGGCATGAATGAGACGAGCGGCAACGGTTCTTCGCACGCCTCCCTCCGCACAGGCGGGGCGCTTGAACTGCAGGGCGTGGAGGCCGGCTACGGCGAAAGCATGATTTTGCGCGGTGTAAGCCTCCAGGTCCGACCCGGGCAGGTCGTCTGCCTGATGGGCCGCAACGGCGTCGGCAAAACGACGCTGATGAAGACAATCATGGGGCTCCTCAAAGCGAAAAAAGGAACGATCTGCTACGCCGGTACCGACTATACGGCGAAGACGCCGGATATCCGGGCGAAGGCGGGCATCGGGTATGTACCGCAAGGACGGGAAATCTTCCCGCAGCTTACCGTCGAAGAAAACCTGCGGCTCGGCTTGGAAGCGGCCGGCGCGAAGCTGCGCAATGCGGGCATTCCCGAATCAGTTTTCGCGCAGTTTCCCGTGCTGAAGGATATGCTGCG
>NZ_JTHN01000175.1 GCF_001399685.1 Paenibacillus sp. A3 | reverse complement strand
TTAGGCACACCCTGACCTTGGTATGATGACATGACAGTGTTCATGAGATTTATCCATAAACG
This sequence comes from Paenibacillus sp. A3, assembly GCF_001399685.1. GTDB lineage: Bacteria > Bacillota > Bacilli > Paenibacillales > NBRC-103111 > Paenibacillus_G. Next base: position 20,739 of record NZ_JTHN01000175.1, on the reverse strand, counting down.
GATGTTTGTTATATCGGTCCGCCGATTCTTTGTCGGTCATTCCGGTCAATTTACGATTGAAGCGTCCTTGACGCTGCCGATCATTTTAATCGCGACTTTGCTGCTTATTTTCTTATCGCTGTTTGTCTATCAGCAAGCTTCCGTTCATTATACGGCGGCATTGACGGCAGATCGGACGGCTTATATTTGGGACAACGGCAGAAAAGATCCGGTGACCGGATCGGTTGGGTTGGGGCAAACGGATGGCTTGTACTGGCGGCTGACGAACGACCACGTGATGAATTTGTTCAGCTTCCTGCTTCCTATTGCTCCTGTTTCCGTTCAACTTCCTTCATCCGGGCAAGCAGCCGGTCAAAATGGTCCGACAGGCAAACTTTCCCGAGCGGCAGGCAACCTGCCCGAGCAGCTTCGTGGAGAGATCGATTATACGAATTATGGTTTTCTGCGCTACGTTCGCGTCGCCCTGGAAAAAAAGTTTCACGTTCCTTCCCTGGCACGGAAATGGTGGGGCAAAGAGGCTGATATTGAAACTTCGTCCAAATCTTACGTGATTGACCCGATCGAAACGATCCGGCTGACGGATCTGACGCGAACCTTTATCAGTGAAATCCAAGGGCGAATCAAGCCGAAGGATGCGCTGAAAACGATGGTCGACCCGAAAACCTCGGTTAAAGAACCCGTAAAAATCACCTCTGAAAGTGAAGCTGCAGAGCATTTGCGTGGCTTGGTGGGTGGGGTGAGCAAAAAAGTTAACTTGACTCCAGAAACCGTCCGGGTTGTCGATGCCTTGGACTCTTCCGGTGTGGCACATCAGGCTTATTACACCTTTAATGAAAAAAATTTGCGAGAGCAGATGTCAAAAGACGTGGAACTGCTGATGCAGGGTACTGAAATTAGAGGCGTGGTATGGCATTTTTTCAAGGTCTCGAAGAACGATAAAATGAAGCTGACCCATGGGTTAAAACGGGAACTGGAACAAAAAGGAATTGTAGTCGTGTTTCATGAGTAATGGAAAGTAGGGGAATCCGGAGGTGAATGTTTGAGGAGGTTGCTAAAGCTATGGAAGGAACAAAGCGGTGCCGTATCCATCTACTTGATCATCATTTTTGTTCCTTTGTTTCTGCTCTGCGGGCTGCTGATCGATGTCGCGAGATGGAAGACAGCGGATAAGGAAGCCGAGAATGCCGTAAAATCCGGGGTTCGCTCGACACTTTCCGCTTTTTCTCCGGAGCTGGCAGCCTATGGATTGTTTGGTACGGATCTGACTGGCAGCAAGGGGAACGAAATTTTCAAGCAAACGGTGGCCGGCAATTTGTCCGGCGCTGCGGAGCCTGGTCAATTCCGTTTTATTGATCAGCGTTTGGAGGAGGATTCGGCTAAGGTGACACCGATCTTCGCCTTATCCAGTCATACCATCTTTAAGCAGCAAATATTGGAGGAGATGAAATACCGGGCTCCGATGATTTACGCGCTTGAACTGACCGACAAATTCAAAAAAACAGGGCTCGATGCCCAATTGAATCAAGCTTCGAAATTCGCCGAAAATGCGGTTAAAGTGGAAGCGCTGCTGGAGGAACGCGATCGTAGATTGGATGAAGCTTGGGAAGCATTTCAAGCGATACGTCAAAAATCTGAAGTGCTGCATCCGCATTACGATACGCAGCTTCGCGATTTGAATACCTTAAGCGAGAAAATCGGCATCCATACGCTGGAAAATATACGGGCCTCACTGCAGTCCGCGCAAGCCACGTTGAAGGCGCTAAACGACCAAATAAAGCAAATCGACGGTTCGATCATGTCTTTGATCCAAGGCGGCATAGGTGCCGCCGATTCGATCCGGCAGCTGAATCAGACGAAAAACGAATTGCAACGTCAAGCGTCGGAAGTGGCGCAGAAAGTAGCAGAGTTCCAACAGCTGTTGGACGATTTTACCAAATATGCCGCTTTGTTTGGATTGCTGAAAGGCGAGGCAGCGCTCGATGATGCGGCGCTCTCCAAACATAAGGATGCGTTCTTGGAAGCGATGAAGCTGACTAAAAAAGCAAACGATGATTTGAATGCCGAAATCAGCAAGGTCCGGCAGCCAAACGGTTCGGGTCGGCAGCTAAAGGCCGAGGATGTTTTCAACTTTGTGCATTTAATTGACCGTCAGGAACTGGAACAGTGGGAAGCGGGAGTAGGAACGGCGATAGCCCAGTTTTCCAGCGTACGAGTTCAGCTTGAAGATAACCTCATGTTTACGAAGCAAAAATATTCTACGACCTCAACGGCGTTGAACGGCTTCAAAACGAAAGTGGATGAATGGTACACCAAACAGAATAAGTCGCAAATCGAGCGTCAGAGCAAAAATAAAGCGACGGCGGCGGCTAAGCGGGAGCAAAGGGCCAAAGCGCAGCCGATTCTGGACGAGTTTCGGCGTACGATCGGCAACTGCTCACTTGTATCGAATGTCGATCCGTATGAGGAGAGCTACCGCAAGCTTCAGGGCGATCCGAAGACGGCTGGCAGCAAAGGCTTCTATCAGACGTATTTGGAAATGAACCAGGCTGCTGGGGCAATTTCTCCTGTATCGACTGTTAATTTGAAAACACCGGATCAGGCCGGGTCCAGCTCTTTGAAGCTGGTTTCTGCACTGGAAGGGGTGTTGACGGATGTGCGGGACGAGTTTTATATCGATGAATTTGCAGTCAGCAAATTCAGCTACCGGACACTTGGCTTGGAGAAAGATGCTTTCGGCCGGCCCAAAACATCCAAAGAGCTGTCCAATCCCGCAAGCCATGGATTAACCAATCAGGAAGTTGAATATTTAATTTACGGTTCGAATACTTGCAGCGGCAATTATTCGTCGGCGTACGTGGAGATGTTCGCCGTACGGCTGGCGATCGGAACGACCGAAGCGCTGCTTGAGCCGCGCAACGAAGTGCTTGCCGCCGGTTCGCCGCTTCTCGTCTTGCTGGCTGCGGTGACAGAAGGCGCAATTCGGGCACAAGCGGACATGATGAAGCTTGTTCAAGGCGAGCAGGTGCCACTGTCTCAGAAGCTGAGCGGAGTAATCACGCTAGGATATAAAGATTATTTGAGATTATTCCTTCTGCTTCATAGCCGTGAATCGGTTTTGTTATCCCGGATGCAGGCGTTGATCGAATTGAACACAAAACAGAAGCTTTATGAAATGACTACATATGTTTCCGGTGGTGTTTCAACCTCATATCGGCTCTGGTTTTTACCGGCTGTCATGAAGCTGGTAGGGAAAAGCGGGTTCTCTGGCTGCGAGGTAAGCGGCAACCGCTGCCGGATGACTAAAACGGCAGACTTTACATATTAGGAGGCCAGTATGTTGCGATGGACGAAAGAGCAGAGAGGAAGCATCACTCTTGAAGCCGCGCTCGTGATGCCCTTATTTCTGGCATTTCTTCTGCTGCTGATTGCGTTTATTCGCGTATCTTTAGCTGAGATGGCTCTGCAGTCGGCCGTCTCGGAATCAGCTAAAGTCATTGCTACAAACATGTACCCGGTTGAACTGTTGTACCGACAGGGGCAAGCGCGGTGGCAGAATAGCCAAGCCAGTGCTTGGCTGGGGAACGTGGTCACTCAACTGGAGACGGCCAGACAGACGGTTATCGATTCCGAACAATTCGTGGAGGACTATGGTAAATGGATTCCTGAGCCTATGGTTCGTTTGGTCGCTTGGGAAAAAGAGCGAAGAGAACAGCTGGAGGCGCTTGGCAGCTCGGCAAAGGATGAAGCGAAGCAAAAGGTCGAACAGAAGGTCGCGGAGGCGGCCACGCCAATTATTGCATCGTTTGCGGACATGGGAAACCTTGATCGACGTAAATTCAAAGTAACCTCGCTTCATTTTCCAAACTTTGATAGCCGTGAGAAGGCTTATGTTGTTATCGAAGCGCAGTACGAGTACACGTTCTCAGTCCCTTTTTTTAAGAAAACCGTCATACTTCGAAAAAAAGCGCAGGAGCGCGCATGGATAGGGGGATAAGCATGCTGGGTATTTGGTTTGCTGCGGTAATGCTGGCCGTTGCGTTCGTTACGGATATCACGAAACAAAAAATTCCGAATTGGCTTACCGTGACGGGAGCAATCTCCGGATTGATTTTTCATTTGGCTACGACCGGTTGGAACGGACTGGCGTTTTCCGCTGCGGGACTTGCCTGCGGCTTTGCTCCGATGCTTGCGTTATATGTGCTTCGTGCAGTGGGGGCTGGAGATGTCAAGCTGTTTGCTGCGTTGGGAGCTTTTACCGGGGCGGTGTTCTCTCTCTACGCCATGGCAGCCTCGCTCATATGTGCCGGTCTGATCGCGCTGCTTGTGCTGCTATGGCGAAGCGACGGCGTTCAACGGCTGACCCATGCGGGATTTGTGCTCATTCAGCTCGCCGCGTTCCGCAAGCTGTCTGTATTAAAGTCCGATCCGGCATCTGACGGCCGGCTCCGTTTTCCATTCATGTGGGCAGTGCTGCCGGGCGTTATGATTACGATCTTTCAATGGGAAGTAATAGGTATTTAATGAGATAAATGGAAAATAAAAGAAAAGGAGAATGGCATTGGACGAGCAGCTTTACGGCCTGAAAGTCGATTTCGACAACCGAAATGGCCATTTTATGGTACTTTCTTCACCGACCGGGATGAAGCAGCAAGACCTCTCGAGCTTTCAAGTCAATATGCTGTCGGCTAACCGGATTCCGCGGCTGCTCGAAGTTCAGGTAGAGGCAAGGAACGGAGATGTATGCCTGTATTATGCCATTACCGGCAAACGAATGCTCAGCCACTGGCTGCGAATGGAGAAGCTTTCGCTCGCCCAATATTATGCGCTGCTGCTGCATATTGTCGAAGTGCTCGACGACAGCAAGGTATATATGCTCCAACCCGGCAGATACGTCTTAAAGGAGGAATATATTTATTGCGGAGCCGGTTTTCAAGATTTGTATTTAACTTACATCCCTAAGGAACATTTGGATGGAAAGGGTTCGGTTTCTTCAGATCTCCAACATTTGGCGTCGCGTTTGATTCACCGGGTAATCGAGCTCCAGGGAAGCGGATTTCAAGAGCTGATGCGTTATTTGCAGGAGGAAGCTTTCAATTTGCCCGAGCTTAAACAACTGCTCTTGAAGCAAATCGGTCTTTTACAGCATGTGTCACCCGCAGGATCGGAACTCGCCGGAATGACGGCTCCGCCACAGCATGCTTTCAGAGCTTCCGTTCATCCGGAGTCTGCGTTATTTCATAGTACGGAGCAGCCGTTTATCGATCCCCCGAGAGCGGTGCGCAACGAGTATTCGGTGTATGAGCCGGTTGGCGGACAGATACCCGTAGCGTCCCAGCCACAGCGTTCGACTGAGTCCGGAATGTCCAAGACCGAAGCAGCAGCCAAAGCGAGGCCTGAATCCCGTAAGAAGCAATTGTTCATTATTTTACTTACTGTTCTCGTATGGTGCTTCGTTTGGAAAATTTATCTTGACGATCCGAGCGACACCATGCTCTGGATGTGTATCGGTTTGACTCTGATCTTCACGGCGGGAGCCTTGGTGCTGTTTCTCAGAATGGCAAAGACTTCAAGCGAGGCGCCGAAACAGGGTGCACCGGGTTTGACCTTTAAGCCCAACAACGAAAAATTGCCTGAGCCGGATCGCGGGGACCAGGCAAGCTTTATGAGTCGCGTCGGATTGGCGTCGCCATCGCCGATTCGTTTTGCCGCTCCGGGAGATCCGGTTATTCCGGACGCGGAACGTTCCATGGAGCAGGACCCGATTTTTTCTCCGGCGACCGGGTACAGCCAATTGTCAGATGGAGAGGCACAGCCTAATGAGATACAGCCCCAATCCTCGGACCTCTCGATGCGAACGACGCTGTTAGCGCCGCAGGACGCAACGGTCTTTCTTGGCAAAGCGCCTCGTCCTTCGGACCGTTTATGCGCATGCTTGGAGGTTTTTCGCAATGGTGCCAGGGAGCAAATACAGCTCCATAAAAACAGCTTCGTCATCGGACGCGCTGGAGCGGGAGCGGATTGGGTGAACGAGGAAGCGGGCGTATCTCGCTTGCATGCCGAATTTGTAAAGGATGACGAAGGCTATGCCGTTAAAGATTTAGGATCGCGAAACGGAACCACTGTCAATGGCGAATCATTGGTGCCTTACCGGGTGCATCGGTTGAAGGAAGGTGATATAGTTAAGATCGTATCGACCGAATTTACGTTTAAAATGGGGTTCTAACAAGTGAAACCGACGATTGCCGTCCATTTTCAATATGGATCCGCTACGCATACGGGATGGTTCCGTACAATTAACGAAGACCGCTCGCTGCTGCGAGTGGGACAGACAGTGAAAGGCGTTCCGTATGCCGCAGCCGCGCTCGCCGACGGGATGGGCGGCTCGGAGGACGGCGCACAAGCCAGCGAGTTGGCCATTCGTCGGTTGAAAGAGTGGCTTGACGCCAAGGTTCCCGCTTTGCTTTCTGCAGGAGATAATCTGACAAGATTGGAACGCGAGGCGGAAGCATGGTTTTTTGCCGTTCACAGGGAGTTGGTCGACACGGGGCGGGGCAGTCGCGGCCGTCTCGGTACGACATTGACGCTCTTATTATTGACGGATGCCGTCTACTTCATAGCACATGTCGGAGATTGCCGCATTTACCGATTATCGCCGGCAGGCCGATGCAAGCGGTTGACCCGTGATCACACATGGGTATCGGCCCAAGTCCGCCGCGGGCGAATGTCTGTACGGCGCGCACGAAGTCATCCAAAGCGCAACGTGCTGCTTCATTCGCTCGGCATGGGGGAACGGCCTGACGTTTACATCCGCTCGGGATACTACGCACCGGGCACATTATTTTTGTTGAGCAGCGACGGATTTCATGACCGGTTTCTGCCCAGATCCATTGCCGCGCTGCTGCGTACGGCGAACGGGAAGGGAAGCGACCTGCAGGAAATGTGCGACTTGCTGCTAACAAAGGCGCTGCAGCGAAAATCCGATGATAATATCAGTGTTGTTTTGCTCAAGCCTGTGACGGGGAAGAAAAACGCAAAAGAGCGGCTGCGATTATACTGCGGATTATGGCTCCGAAGACTTTATCGCTGCGGCTGCAAGCTCCTGTCAAGTCTATCATCTGGATAACTTGCGCCTACTGATGTTATAATGAATTGTCGAGCGCGAATTATTTTCATAGACAGGAGATTCCGAAATTACATGAGCTTGTTGACGGTGGAAGAATTGAGCCACAGCTTTGGTGGCAGGGTATTGTTTAAAAATGTTTCGTTTCGCCTGCTTCCAGGAGAGCATGTTGGATTGGTAGGTGCCAACGGCGTCGGCAAATCGACGCTGATGAATATTTTGACCGGAAATTTATTGAAGGATTCGGGGAAAGTCGAATGGACCCCCAAAGTAAATTATGGCTATTTGGACCAACATACGAAGCTGACACCTGGGAAAACGGTCCGCGAAGTGCTCAAGGACGCTTTTCTGCCTTTATTTGAACTGGAACAGGAGCTCAATGGGATCACCGAACAGATGGCCAACGCCGACCCGGACCAATTGGAGCTGCTGCTCGAGCAAATGGGCGAGATTCAAGACCGATTGGAAAACAGCGGCTTTTATCTGCTCGACGTAAAAGTTGAGGAGATGGCGAATGGTCTGGGGCTTGATGCGATCGGATTGGACCGCGACGTGGCACAGCTTAGCGGGGGACAACGGACGAAGGTACTGCTGGCCAAGCTGCTGCTGGAACAGCCGACGGTGCTTCTTCTCGACGAGCCGACCAACTACCTGGACGTCGAGCATATCGACTGGCTGACGGACTATTTGCAAAACTATCCGTACGCCTTCATGCTCATTTCCCATGATACCGAGTTTATGAACAAGGTTGTAAACGTCATTTATCATCTTGAGTTTGCCAAGCTGACGCGTTACACCGCTAACTACGAAAAATTTCTGCAGATGGCAGATATCAATAAACAACAGCATATCGATGCTTATGAGAAGCAGCAGGAGTTTATCAAGAAGCAGGAAGATTTCATTCAGCGCAACAAAGCGCGTTATTCGACGTCGGGCCGGGCAAAAAGCCGTCAAAAGCAGCTTGACCGCATCGAGCGGATCGACCGTCCTGAGGAGGCGGTAAAACCGACCTTCGTGTTCAAGGAATCGCGGGCAAGCGGACGCATAGTATTTGAGGGCAAAGACCTGGAAATCGGCTATTCCCATGCACTTCTGCCCAAAATGAACGTCACGATTGAGCGCGGCGATAAAATTGCTGTCGTGGGATGTAACGGAGTCGGGAAATCGACGCTGTTGAAGACGATTTTGGGCAAAATCCAGCCGTTTGGCGGATCGACGTTTTTGGGCGACTTTCTGTACCCTTCTTATTTCGAGCAGGAAGTGAAAGCGCCGAATTTGACGCCAATCGACGATGTATGGAATGAATTTTCGCATATGAATCAGCATGAAGTTCGGGCAGCGCTAGCCCGGTGCGGGCTTAAAAACGAGCACATCACCCGGCCGCTGAGCAGCTTGAGCGGGGGCGAGCAGGCGAAGGTTCGGCTGTGCAAGCTGTTGATGCACGAGAGCAACTGGATTGCGTTTGACGAACCGACGAACCACTTGGATGTAGCGGCTAAGGATGAGCTGAAACGAGCGCTGAAGGAATATAAAGGCACGATCGTACTTGTATGCCACGAGCCCGATTTTTACGAGGATTGGGTAACGAAGGTGTGGGACGTCGAGGAATGGTCCGCCGCCAAAGCAGGCAGGTAAGGACAGAAGAAGCCGACAAATTCGATTTTGAAAAGGGGACTGGAATCGATGATTACTCATATCGTATTGTTCAAATTAAAAGATCGCAGCCCGGAAGCGGTCAAGCGCACGTATGACGTTCTGGCGAACATGGAAGGGAAAATTCCAGTGCTTCGCCATCTGGAAGTCGGAATGGACGTGCTTCACTTGGAACGTTCCTACGATATTGCGCTGATTACGAAATTCGATTCCCTCGAAGACTTGAAAACGTACGATACGCATCCGGTGCATGAAGAAGTGAAGGCACATATGAAGCAAGTGCTTGACGGAACCAGCATTTGCGTCGATTTCCAAAGCTGATTCCGGACTAGCTTCCAAAAGGTGTCACCATAACATCGGTTTCATGATCATGAGCCACAGCATGACGAACAAGACGAACAAATATAAATAAAGCGACCGGCTAAGCTTGCGGAGAAGCGCCTGACGGTCGTGTTCCGGTTCGCGCAGCTTACGGATCGTCGGAGAGAACGCACGGGCCATGAACAACAGCGACGCGAACAGGACGACGAACGTGCCGAAAATCCACGGGGTCATCCATGGCCAGCTGCCAAGCCACATCAGAAGCAGCCCGGTAGCGACGAGCACGTGTCCGGCATGCTTGGACAAACGAACGACGAAGCGGAAGGAATCGAGGTAGGAGTGCAGCAGATTGCCATCGGCGGTTTTTAACCTGCGAAGCATCGGTATCAACACGAAGAACGGTCCGATCGATACCATGGCACTGACGGCATGAATGAATACGAGCCAGGAATACATGGTCAACAACCTCCACAACGGTAGCTGAAAATCGTAAAGAAAAGAAACAGTGTAGCAAAGGCACCTGCAGCAAGCGGACCCGGCTTGGCCGGGGAGGCCGCGGCAGTACCGAGGCTACACTGTTTTTGCCGTATTACACGGCGCGGAATTCGTGGACCCACACCTTCATGTGCGGAAGCCACGGCATGCCTGCATGCAGGGATAAAATGTAATTTTTGTAGGCCTCGACCGTCTCGTATCCTTCCGTCTTTGCGTGCTCGTCGGTCAGCTCTCCGAGCGACTGCTGATAAACGTTCATCACTTCAAAACGGTGGCCGTTCAACTCCATGATTTCGCCCGGATCGGCGTAACGTCCGTTGCGGCGGGTAGCCGTTTTTTCTCCGCGGAGCACTTTGTCGATGTCTTCTTGAACGGTGACCAGACGGTCGATACTACAGGTTTTTGGCGGCAATGGTTGAGTCATGTTGATTTGTACCTCCTTGGTTAATAGATCCATTCCGTAGCTTACCTTAAATTTTTTAGAGAAGCAAACGAACGGAGGCAGATCCTATGAAATGGGATATAAACGAAACGTATATGATGCAGGTGCTGGATATGCTGCTCTCGACGCCAAGCCCGAGCGGTTTTTGCAGCGAAATTATGGGCAAGCTGGCCGCCGAAGCGGAAAAGCTGGGGTACCCGATCAGCTTCACGCCTAAGGGCTGCGGGATTATAACAGTCGAAGGCCGGCAAAAGGACCGGGTGATCGGCTTGTTCGGTCATGTCGATACGCTTGGAGCGATGGTACGTTCGATTAAGAGCAACGGCACGCTGCGGTTCACGTTGATCGGCGGCTACATGATGAGTTCCGTCGAAAACGAATACTGCCGCGTGCATACCCGTGACGGACGAACCTACGACGGCACGATCCTGACGACCAAGCCTTCGGTGCATGTCTTTCCGGATGCGCGAGATTTGAAGCGGGAAGAAGCGGTTATGGAGGTGCGTTTGGACGAACCGGTCAAGTCGGCGGACGATGTCAAAGCGCTCGGTATTGCTCCTGGAGATATCATTTCCTTTGACCCGCGCACCGAGTTCAAAACGAACGGCTTTATCAAATCCCGCCACCTGGATGATAAAGCGGGTGTTGCCGCCCTGTTCGGGCTGCTTGAACTGCTTAAGCGCGAGGCTATCGTACCATCCTGCACGCTTAAGATTATGATCAGCGTATATGAAGAGGTCGGCCACGGCTCGGCTTGGATACCGGGAGACATCAGCGAAGTGCTCGCGGTCGATATGGGCGCAATGGGAGAAGATCTGAATTGTACGGAGTTCGACGTCTCGATCTGCGCCAAAGATTCGTCCGGGCCTTACGATTACGCGATGACGTCGAAGCTGATCGAGCTGGCGAAGCGCGACGGACTGAGCTACGCGGTCGATATTTACCCGCAGTACATGTCGGATGCTTCCGCTGCGCTTCGCGGAGGAAGCAACATTCGCGCCGCTTTGATCGGCCCGGGCGTTCACGCTTCCCACGCGATGGAGCGGACGCATAAGGACGCCGTGCGGCATACGGCTTCGCTGCTTGCCGCTTACGTGACGGAGCCCGCCGAACCTTACGGCAATCAATAAACGCAAGCAACGGCGAGGAGGCTTGAATCCGCTTGAACATCATTACGGTAGAAGATTTATATAAAAGCTACGGCGAGAAAGTTTTATTTGACGGCATTCATTTTCAGATCAACGAGAAAGAACGGATCGGGCTCGTCGGCGTGAACGGCACGGGCAAATCGACCCTGCTGAAAGTCATGGCCGGACTCGAATCGACGGAGCGGGGAAAGCTCATCCATGCAAACCACTTCCATGTCGAGTATTTGCCGCAAAACCCGTCGTTCGATTCCGACTCGACCGTGCTTGAGCAGGTGTTTTACGGCGATACGCCGATGATGCAGGCATTGCGGGAATACGAATGGGCGCTTGCCGAGCTACAGCTTGCCCCTGAGGACGAGAAACGGCAGGCGAAGCTGTTCGCCGCGCAGCAGCGCATGGATGCGACAGGCGCATGGGACGCCTTCACGACAGCTAAGACTGTGCTGACCCGTCTAGGCATCCGCGATTTCGGCCAAAAGGTCGGTACGCTTTCCGGCGGGCAGCGCAAGCGCGTCGCGATGGCTCGGGCGCTCATTCAACCGGCGGATCTGCTCATCTTGGACGAGCCGACCAACCATATTGACCATGAAACGGTGCAGTGGCTGGAAGAATTTCTTGCGAAGTGGCGAGGCGCGCTGCTGCTCGTGACGCATGACCGGTATTTTCTAGATCGGGTGACGAACCGAATCTTCGAACTGGACCGCGGCAAGCTGTACAGCTACGAGGGCAATTATGCGGCATTTCTGGAGAAAAAGGCCGAGCGGCTGGAGCGCGAAGCCGCGGAGGAAGACAAGCGGCAAAACCTGCTGCGCAGAGAGCTGGCGTGGCTTCGGCGGGGCGCTAAAGCCCGGACGACGAAACAAAAAGCGCGTGTGGAGCGTGTTATCGAGCTGCGTGACCGCAAGGTGGACGGACCCGCCGCACAGTTGGACATTTCGCTGAGTGCGAGCCGGCTCGGCAAAAAGATCATGGAGCTGGAAGATGTCAGCAAATCGTTCGAGCAGCGTAAAATCGTCGACAATTTCAACTATATCGTTTTGCCTGAAGATCGCATCGGCATTATCGGACCGAACGGGACCGGTAAATCGACGTTTTTGAACATGTTGGCCGGCCGACTGGAGCCGGATGCGGGTTCCATCGTAACCGGACCGACGGTGAAACTGGCTTACTACACGCAGGAAAGCGTCGAGATGGACGAGAAGCAGCGGGCGATTGACTATATTAAGGAAGCGGCCGAGGTGGTGCGAACCTCCAGCGGCGAATCGGTTACGGCGGCGCAAATGTTCGAGCGCTTCCTCTTTACGCCAGCCCAGCAATGGACGCCGATCGGCAAACTGTCCGGAGGCGAACGGCGCCGGTTGTATCTGCTGCGCACGTTGATGGGCGAACCGAACGTGCTTTTGCTGGACGAGCCGACGAACGATCTGGATATCCAGACGTTGACGATCTTGGAAGAGTACCTGGAAGATTTTCCAGGCGTGGTCATCACCGTATCCCATGACCGTTATTTTCTGGACCGGACGGCGGATCACCTGTTTGTGTTCGAAGGGGAGGGCCGCATCCGAAGGTTTTTCGGCAATTATACGGAATATTTGGAAGCGTCCCGAAGCGAAAAGCAGGCGGCAGCGGAGGAGCGGCGCGAATCCAAAGCGGCAGTCGAAACCGCGCCGGTGCAGCAGCGCGAATCGAACCGTCCCCGCAAGCTTTCCTACAAGGAGCAAAAAGAATGGGACGAAATCGAGGATAAAATTGCCGGGCTCGAGGATCGCTTGGCGCAGGTCAAGCAAGATATCGAGAACGCGGGCAGCGATTATACGAAAGCGCAAGAGCTGTTCCAGGAAGAGCAGGAGCTGACACAGCGGCTGGAGGAAGCGATGGACCGCTGGACCGAGCTGTCCGAGCTGGTAGAGCGTATCGCACAAAACAAGTAACGAAGCGTTTCATCGGTGCGGCTGGCCGATTTGGGCGGAACAAAAAATAACATCCAGTGGGAAGACGCGCCAATTTATGCTATAATATACGTTTGGAAGCGGCTTTACACGGGCTGATCGCTTTATTCTATCGCGAAAGTAGGTTTTAAACAGATGATTACGGTAACAGGAGTCACCTTAAGATACGGTAAACGGGCACTATTCGAGGATGTAAACATTAAGTTTACACCCGGTAACTGCTACGGTTTGATCGGCGCGAACGGAGCGGGCAAATCGACATTCCTGAAAATTTTGTCCGGCGAGATGGAGCCGAACAAAGGCGAAGTGAGCATCACTCCGGGCGAGCGCATGGCAGTTCTGAAGCAGAACCATTTCGAATATGACGAAGTGGATGTACTCAAAACGGTCATGATGGGACATGCACGCTTGTTCCAAATCATGGAGGAGAAAGACGCGCTGTACGCAAAACCGGATTTCTCCGAAGAGGACGGCATGCGTGCGGCTGAGCTGGAAGGGGAATTCCAGGAGCTGGACGGCTGGCAGGCGGAATCGGACGCGGCGGAGCTGTTGATCGGTCTTGGCATTTCCAAAGACCTGCACGATGTCAAAATGAAAGAACTCGACGGCAACCAAAAAGTCCGCGTCTTGCTGGCGCAGGCGTTGTTCGGCAACCCGAACATTTTGCTGCTTGACGAGCCTACGAACCATTTGAACATCGAATCGATCAACTGGCTTGAAAATTTCCTTGCCAGATATGAAGGCACCGTCATTGTCGTATCCCATGACCGTCACTTCCTGAACCAGGTGTGTACGCACATTGCGGATATCGACTTCAGCAAAATCCAGATGTACGTCGGCAACTACGACTTCTGGTACGAGTCCAGCCAGCTGGCTTTGAAGCTACAACGCGAGGCTAACAAGAAGGTCGAGGAGAAGCGCAAAGAGCTCGAAACGTTCATTCAGCGCTTTAGCGCGAACGCCTCCAAGTCAAAGCAGGCGACTTCGCGTAAGAAGCTGCTGGAGAAGCTGACGCTCGAAGATATCAAGCCGTCGACCCGGAAGTACCCGTTCATCAAATTTACGCCGGAGCGGGAAGCGGGCAAGCAATTGCTTCAAGTGGACCGGGTCAGCAAATCGATCGACGGCCAACTGGTCTTGAACAATATCAGCTTTACTGTGAACAAAGGAGACAAAATCGCACTCGTCGGCCCGAACGGGATCGCTAAATCGACGTTGTTCCAAGTGCTGATGGGCGAGCTGGAAGCCGATGCCGGCGAGTACAGCTGGGGCGTGACGACGACGCAAGCGTATTTCCCGAAAGACAACTCGGCTTATTTCGATACGGACATCAACCTGGTCGACTGGCTGCGCCAATACTCCAAGGATCAAGACGAGTCCTACATCCGCGGCTTCCTGGGCCGCATGCTGTTCTCCGGCGAAGAAGCGCTGAAGAAAGCAAGCGTGCTGTCCGGGGGCGAAAAAGTACGCTGCATGCTGTCCAAAATGATGATGAGCGGCGCCAACGTACTGATTCTGGATGAGCCGACCAACCACTTGGATTTGGAATCGATCACGGCGCTGAACAACGGGCTGATGGATTTCGACGGTACGATGTTATTCGTATCCCATGACCATCAATTCGTGCAAACCGTGGCAAACCGGATTATCGAAATTACGCCGAACGGCATGATCGACAAGGTCATCACCTACGACGAATACTTGGAAAACGACGAGATTAAGAAGCAGCGCGAACTGTTGTACGCTTAATTTCCATCCCAAGCTTGCAAGATCCAGCCGTTCCGATAATTTAAAAAAGGATGAGCCGCAGGCCTGAAAAGGCTGTGCTCATCCTTCTTTTCCAAACGCGGCCGGTTAGCTTCCGCCGGTACGCCGGCGTTGGTTGTTCGGCTTTTTGTTGTTTTGGCTTTTCATTACCGATGCGTTTCCGGCACGCTGCTGGCCATTGGCTTTAGCGTCATGCTGGGCTTTCTTTTTTTGTGCGAGCTTGTTTTTAATCGCGTCCGCCAAGCTGACTTTTTTAGGCTCACCGGCGGATTGCGGCTGCTCATTCGAATTTTGGTTCGTTGTGTCCGACATTGTTTAACACCTGCCCTATACCCTGGATAGTACCATTCTACCGGATAGGTCCCTCTGGAAGCAATAAGCAAATATGTAGGGGAGGGATTGGAATCATGACGCTCGTCGAATGGTCGGAAAAAGACTTGCTCGCATGGCCGGCCGCTCCGACCGAAGCCGTAGAACCGGAATTCCCGGAAAACGTGGCCGGAGGCCGCTTGGCTCATTCGGAGCCCCGGTACGTATTCTTCTACACTCCGCTGTGCGGCACGTGCAAGGTAGGCGAGAGAATGCTCGAAGTCGTCGCGGCGTTGAATCCGCAGATTGCCATTGGCCGCTGCAATATTAATTTCTCGCCGGTTCTGGCACGGAATTGGCAAATTGAAAGCGTGCCGTGTCTGGTGCGTTGGAATCGCCGGACGGTGGCGGGTAAGAAATACCGGTTCGACGACGTGCAGGAGCTGCACCGCTGGATGAACATTACTACAAATGGCTGATGAGGCCATTCAAACTTTTAACAAGGAAGGGAGTCGTATCTATACGATGCTGGAATCCATGCTAACTCCCGGAACGATGGTCCGGGCTTCCTACAAAACAGGTGATTACATCGGCGAGGTTGTCGAGCTGTCGCCTACCGGTAAAGTCGCCGTCAAGATTGCCGCAGTCGTAAAACACCCGACGCAAGGAGATTTGCACAATCCGATGGACCCGGATGTGGCGTTTTTCCATCAGCGGCGCGCGCTAGCCTATCAGGAGATTGCGCTTATGCAGCCAAACACGGTCCGGCCGTACCAAGGGACGGTTCCGGAATACCGCGAATCGCTGCGGCAAGCCTTGGCGCAGGAGCGCGAGCAGCTGCAGCGGACGGTTCGCTGGGCCGAGCGATGTCTCGAAGAATTGGACCGGCTCGAGGGAGAGTACGCTTAAGACGGAAGGGATCGGGTTGTCATGCTGTTTGTTTTTATCGGCCTATGGACGATCGGGCTTCTCCTGATCGTCACCGATCCGAAGCGGGCGACGACACAATGGATCAGCAGCATCGCCTTTACTGGCGGCTGCGGGGGATTGTCGGCGGTGATTGCGGATGATCTCGTGCCTTATTTGTTTGACCGCGGCCTGCTGACGATGCCTGTTGCGGTGCTGCTTGCCAAAGCCGAGCTCGCCAGTTCGCTGATGTGCTACTTCGGCTTGCCTTATACGTTTTTGATGTTCGCAATCGTTTACTACCCGGATTATCCGGTGTGGCCGTGGAAACGATGGATTCCGTGGGCGCTGGTGGTTCTTCCTGCTTTTTCCTTCGTGCTCGAACCGAAACCCGGCGATCCGATCCCTTATTACTTTGTCACCCCTTGGGCGGCGCCGTATATTGCGACAGGCGCCGTTTTATTGATCATGGCGCTGCTGAAGGAGAAAAATTCGTTTCTCCGCCGCAGCCGGATGCTGACGACGCTAGCGGCAGCGCCGACGCTGGTATTCGCTTTGTTTACGCTTTATTTGCTGCCTACCTTTTTCGGTGTGTACGAATGGTGGCGCTATAACATCTGGGTGATTGCACTCACCCTGGCCATCATTGTCGGATCGAGCTTCCGCTACGGATTCATGGGTCTGCAAATCTCGATACGAAACCAGAAGCTTGATTATACGCTGCGCGCGATTACGTCCGGGACATCGATTTTGAACCATGCGATCAAGAACGATGTCGGCAAAATCCGGTTGTTCGGCGACAAAATCAAATCCGAGGCGGCAGCCGGACGAACGGATCCGGCTCAAGTGGTGCAGGATATGGAAGTCATTTTGTCCGCTTCGCAGCATATTTACGATATGATCTACCGGATTCAAGGACAAACCCAGGAGATCAAGCTTCAACTGGAGGAAATGGACCCGTGCGAGCTGATGAGGGACTGCATTCGCACGCTGTCTCCGGAGCTGCATAAGGTCGAGGTTCGCGAGCAGTATTTGACGGAGGAGCGGATTGCCGCCGACCGGGCGCAGCTGACCGAGGTGTGGACCAACGTGCTGACGAATGCTATTGAAGCGATGCCGGACGGAGGCGTCTTGACCGTACGTTTGATGGAAACGAAGCGCAAAGTCGTTGTGGAAGTGAAGGACACGGGCCCCGGAATGGACAAGGGGCAGCTCAAACGCGTCTTCGATCCGTTCTATACGACCAAAAGCGGTAAAAAAATGAACTTCGGCTTGGGACTGTCTTATTGTTATACTATAGTTCAGAAGCATAAAGGCACCATGAACATTCACAGCAAGCCGGGCCAAGGAACTAGCGTCTTCATGCAGTTTTCGAAGCAAAAGCGGCTTCCGGCGGGAAGGGAGTTAATTTGAATGGAGCATCCTGCGATTCGCGTCGTCATTGTCGAGGACGATCCGGACTGGCTGCGCGGCTTGCACAGCTACTTGCAGAGGGAGCCGGATATCGAAGTGGTGGGTCAGGCTTCGTCCGGTGAAGCGGCTGTCGAGCTGCTGGAGAAGACGGAAGCGGATGTCGTTCTGATGGACGTTATGATGTCCGACAGTCCGGAGGGACTGTGGGCCGCAGCGGAAATCGTTAAGTGCAGCGGGGCCCGCGTCGTGATGCTTTCTTCAATGGAGGAGAAAGAAATCATCTTCGAAGCGTTCAAGGCCGGCGCCGTCGATTATATGGTGAAGTCCAACTTCACGGAAATTCCGCAGACGATCCGCAACGCGTACGCCAACCGGAGTTCCATCCACCCGAGCGTCGCTGCACAGATGCGGGAAGAGTTCCGCCGCCTGAAGCAGCTTGAGCACGAGGTGCGGGTAAGAGAGCTTAAAAATTTGCTGACGCCGACCGAAATTCAAGTGCTCGATCTGATCGAAAAAGGGCACACCCAAACGCAGATCGCCGACAAATTCGTTGTCTCGATCCGGACAATAAAAGTGCACGTTGGGAACATTTTGAAGAAATTGGGCGGGAAAAGCAGCAAGGAAGCGGCTCAAAAAGCAAAAGATATGGGCATTCTGTAAGCTGCCCGAAAAGCGGCTGCCACAGGCGTAAAAACCGGAAGGACGCCGCTTTTTGCGTTACACCTTGCACGAAGTTTGTGGTATAGTGGAACTGTTTGAGAACATAGAAAACCGTCAGCGAAGGAGCCTAACGCATGAGCGCAAACGACAAAATACAAATCGGCGTCATCGGCGCCGGCAACATCGGCAACGTACATATTCAGGAATTTTTGCAAATCCCGGACGCTGTCGTAACGGCCGTAACGGACGTATACCAGCCTATGGCTATCGCGCGGGCGAAGGAATATAACATTCCAAACGTTTACGCAACCTATCAGGAGTTGCTGCAGGACCCGGGCGTGGACGCGGTCATTGTAGCCGTCCCGAACGATGCTCATGCACCGATCGCCATCGAAGCGCTTCAAGCCGGCAAGCACGTTCTGCTTGAAAAACCGATGGCCGTTAACGCAGCTTCCGCCAAAGAAATTGTCAAGGCGCACCTGAAGTCGGGCAAAGTGCTGATGATGTCGCATCAGATGCGTTGGGAATCGCTTAATATGCAGGTGAAGGAACAAATCGATAAAGGCGCGCTCGGCAGCATCTATAATGTCAAAACCGGCTGGCTGCGTCGCAAAGGAATTCCGGGCTGGGGCACTTGGTTTACGCAAATGCATAAATCCGGCGGCGGACCGCTGATCGATATCGGCGTGCATATGCTGGATTTGTCGCTGCACTTGATGGGCAGTCCGAAGCCGGTCTCCGTCTTCGGGACGACGTATGCCGAGTTCGGGCCGAAGAAGCGCGGCATCGGCACTTGGGGCAAGCCGGATTGGAACGGCTTTTATGACGTTGAAGATCTGGCGACCGCTCTTATCAAGCTGGATAACGGCAGCACACTGTCGCTTGATGTAAGCTGGGCGGCCAATACCGATTTTATCGATAACGGGCCTTACATTTACCTGATGGGGTCCGAAGGGGGCGCTTCCCTGCGCGCAGGAAGAGGAACGCTTCATACCGAGCTGTTCGAACGGACCGCCGACGTGGAGCTGACGGTGGATTCGAACGATGAAGGGCCTCGCCAGCGTATGAGCCGCCACTTCCTGGACTGCATCCGGGAGCACCGCGAGCCGCTTACATCTGCGATGTCGGGGCTGACCAACAGCTTAGTATTGGAAGCGATCTATGAGTCGTCCCGCACAGGTCAACTCGTTACGCTGGATTGGAGCTTGGATTAAACCCCTATGGATGATCTGCTTCAAGTGAATCTGCAATTATTCAGTATTATCGGCACGATCGCGTTCGCTATTTCCGGCGCGGTCGTTGCCATGGAAGAAGAGTACGATATTCTGGGCGTTTTTGTGCTGGCGTTTGTGACGGCGTTCGGCGGCGGGGTTGTCCGGAACTTGCTGATCGGCATTCCGGTCAACACGCTTTGGACGCAGGGACTTTACTTGAAAACGGCGCTCATCGCGGCGTTTCTTGTTTTTATCGTTCCGGTCAGTTGGATTCGCCGTTGGAAAACGTGGGAATCTTTGTTCGACGCTGTCGGCTTGGCGGCTTTCTCGATTCAAGGCGCGCTGTATGCGGTCCAGATGCAAGCTCCGCTGAGCGCCGTCATCGTCGCGGCGATGATGACCGGAATCGGCGGCGGGATCATCCGCGACGTGCTGGCCGGACGGAAGCCGGTTGTATTGCGCGACGAGATTTATGCGGTTTGGGGCATGCTGGCGGGATTTCTGATCGGGATCGGCTGGTTCCAAGGATCGTGGCCGCTGCTCGGTCTATTTGCGATTATCGTTATATTGCGGATGCTGTCGGTGCTGTATAAATGGCGGCTGCCGCGGCGTACGCTGCGGCTTAATGAGGAACGGCCGCTCAAAGAAAGCTGAGGGGGCTTGGCATGATGTCGGAAGCAAACGATCCGAACGCGTCCTGGAGCAGCCGGAAACGTATCCCGGGCGAAGAAATCGGGGAGCGGCTCGACTCCGTTCGCGTGTTGAAAGAAGATGCGCTTGAACTGTATGAAATCGCCAAAGACAAGGCGACGGGGGAGCATTACCTGCATTACGCCTACTTGCACCGGAATTTGGCCGCGATTCCGGCGGGACCGGAGGCTGTACAGGAAGAATCGTTTCATCATTTGATGCCGCTGGAAAGCGACGACGTGCTCGGGTTTTTATTCGGGGAAGCGCCTTACGATTATCCGGCCTACTGGAGCAAGCCGTTCCTGCGCAATGGTCCCGAAGGCGATTATGTATGGTTCGATCCTGGCTATGCGGCGGCGGAAGCCGAGCATGAAGCGATCGGACGCGACATCGCGGAGCAGCTAGCGCTCTTTAAGCAAGCGGGAGACGTATCGGAACAAAAAATCCGCGAGCTGCTGGAGCGGTTAAATCCCGACGATAGCGAAAAGAAGTAACGTTGCGCATATTTTCCGGCGGGTGATTCATCCTAAGCGTGAGCCTTACGAGGGCACGTCTACAGGAGGGACACGACAGGATGAACACCGTGAAATGCCGAAAGGGGCTGCTTCTGCTCGCAGTGACCGGGTGCTTGCTGCTGCAAAGCGCGTGCGGC
>NZ_JTHN01000174.1 GCF_001399685.1 Paenibacillus sp. A3 | reverse complement strand
GTGTGCCTAACTTGCTATCGTCGATATTTACATTTTTTGAGTCCTTTATTTCTTTACTGGCATCGTTAAATAAGCTTTCCATCCACTTCGTGATCCACTTTCGGAAAGCAATCGCAATAATGAGAAGAACCGCAATGATTAACAAAATCTCAAGCGTACCAAGCCCGTCTTCTTCTTTCCAAAACCGATGCCATGCCGTCTTCAAAGCTTCCATTCCTTTTTTCCTCCTCTATTGTCGCAAGACTATATCTGTTGCACGATTAGTTCATCATCATTAAAGCAGGGGCCGCTACCATAACCATGACGACGAAAAATATCATGACCATCGGAAACACTAGCTTAGACGCCGCCTCTTCACCGAGCGTTTTGGCAAGCGCCTTGCGCTTCTCCCACAGGTTGACGGACAGTTCCCTCAAGGCCATTACCAGTTCGTCGCCGCCCCGCTTATAATTCAACAGCAGCGTTGTCGTAAACAGCGAAACCTCCTGCATTGCGCACCGCTTGCTGAAGTCCTCCATCGCTTTGGAAAAGGACACGTTCACCTTAAGGGCGTGAACGGTTTCTTTCAATTCGGCCATTAACGGACTGCCGACAGCCTCTTTTCCATTCGTAATCCGTACCAGGGCCTGCGGTACCGTTTCGCCTGCGCCAACCAGCAGCATCAACTGGTTCAATACTTCCGGAAGCTCAATTAAGATGGACTGTTTCTTCCGTTTAAGCTCCCCGGCTGCTTGTTTGTACATCAAAAACGGAACAAAAATCGTCAACGGCAGGCCATAAATCAGCATCTCGGCTTCTCCGGCAGCCAAACCAGCCATAGTGCTCAAAATAATCAGGCCGTAAGCAATAATAAGCGTCTTGGCTGCAAACCATTTCGTTTCCGAGATCGCCGGTTTCGCTCCGTATAGTCCTATCATGACGCGATGCACCTTGCCGAGCGGCTCGGATAATCGGTCGGCAAGCTTCATCCGGTCCATAAACCATAAGCTTGCAGGAGCTAGCCAATAGAATGCATCCGAACGCGAAAGACCTCGATCGTCACGAACCCATGAAGCATACTTTGGAAATCCTGCCCAAGCCGCACCCGCAACGGCGAACAGCTCCAACAGCAATAGCGCGAGCATCCACAAATCGCTTCACACCTTTATGTTCATAATTTTTTGCGCCAAGGCAAAGCAGCCGAACAATACCCCGAGAGCGCCGGTCATGATGAGCAGGCCGCCGCCTTGATACAACGGTTCCATATAATCCGGCGTCATCCAAGCGAGTGCTGCAATGAGAATGACGGGTGCCACCGTGAGCACTTTGGATTCGAATTTCTTTTGGGCCAATGCCACCTGGATGTCCTGTTCGATATCCAATTTTTCCTGAATAATGACGGCCGTTCGCCGAACGACCTGAACCAGACTGCCGCCCGTCCGCTTGCATATAACGAACACGTCCGCGAACTGGCCGATCTCGTCGATATGGGCCCGACGACTGAAGTCAAGCAGGCATGCTTCCACCGTTTCACCGTTTTGCAGCCGCCAGGTGATCAGTTCAAGCTCGCGCACAATCATCGCTCCGGCATCGGGATACAGCAGCCGCAAGTCGTCGAGCGCCTCGGTAAAGGATGATTCGATCGAGCGGCCGGCTCCCATAGAAGAGGCCAGCGAAGCGAGCATCTGTTTGAACTGCTGTTTAAGCTGCGCCTTCCTTTTGGTAATGATGGCCTTGCGCCGCATGACGGGATAATAAAACCCGGTTAAGGCAAACAGCCCGGCAATCAACGGATTTTTGTAAAATACCATAGCAATCCCCGCCATAACGGCTGCGCCGCAAAAGACAGCAGAGACCTTTTGTCCCCATGTCAGTTGGTATTCGTTATAATCCGGAAGCTTTGCTTTGGAAGCCGCAGGCGCCGGCTTCGTGCCGAAAGATAACCCCGCAAAGGCGCGCAAACGGCCGAAAGCCGATTTGATCATTTCTGATATCCTCCCCCTTTCATACCATCTACCTGTTAGATCAAGCCTGCCATCTCCAGTTTCCATGTCCCTGCCAGTTCATTTCCGGTAGGTTCAAGCTGGCCGATGACTTCGCCTTCCGGCGTCTCTCCCGTCTCCACGAACCGGTAAAGCGGATTGAGCTTCACCTCCCCTTCGTCGACCCCGATAACTTCGGTAATTTCCGTCACCCGCCTGGAACGGTCGCGAAGACGGGTCAAGTGGAGCATGACGTCGATCGCCGATGCGATTTGTTTACGCACGACTTCGACCGGCAGGCTGGCCCCGCTTAATACCATGGTTTCCAAACGACTCAGCATATCCTGAACCGAGTTCGCATGCCCCGTCGATAACGACCCGTCATGACCAGTATTCATCGCCTGCAGCATATCCAAAGCTTCCGCACCCCGGACCTCCCCAACAATGATGCGGTTCGGCCGCATCCGCAGCGATGAACGAATCAAGTCGCGAATCGTAATCCCGCCTTTTCCTTCCGTATTGGCATTGCGGGTTTCGAGGCTGACGAGGTTCGGTACGCCGCGAATTTGCAGTTCAGCCGAATCTTCGATCGTGATGACGCGTTCGTCCGGCGGAATATATTGTCCCAGCGCATTGAGAAATGTCGTTTTCCCCGAGCCTGTTCCCCCTCCGATAAACAAATTGTATTTTGCCTTGACGAAACGAATAAGCTGCTCCGCCGCTTCGCGCGAGAGCGCATGACGTGCAATCAGATCGTCCAGCGTCATCGGCTTTTCCGGAAATTTCCGGATCGTCATCGCCGGACCTTTCAACGCAATCGGCGGGAGGACGACATTGACGCGGGAACCGTCCGCAAGCCGGGCGTCGACAATCGGAGTCGACTCGTTAACGATCCGGTTGACCCGTCCGACGATCGCCTGAATCGTATCTTCCAGCTTCTCCCTGCTTTCGAAACGGATATCCGTCTCCAGCACGCGGCCGTCTTTTTCAACGAAGATCTGATCATGGGAATTGATCATAATTTCAGAAATCGTCCGATCGTCGACGAGCGGTTGGAGCACGTCCAAACCGCGGAACGAATGAAATACCTCTTGCACCAACGTATGCTTTTGTCCCGCGGTCAAAAACGATTCCCTGGAGTAAGCAAACACGATTTGCTCAATCTGCTCCATGAGCTGCTCATCCGACAAGGCGTTTCCATAATCCAAGCTGTCCTGTACACGCTGTTTGATCAGCCGCTTTATGGTGACGTTCGTCATCGGTAGCGCGATCCCTCCCCACCGGCTCGAACCAAACCGGCAGCGGCTAAGGCAAAGGCTGGGGACATCATGTCCTCCACTCGCCCAACGCCTTTCCATTCGGGGACATAAGGCAGTTCGCTGCGATGTGTAAATCCATACGTTTCAAACCGATTGACCGTCTGTCCGGCATTTTTGTTATTTACGAATCGCACATTATGCAGCCAATCTGTCGCTCGTTCCCCGGCAGTCCAGCTTCGGAGCAGTTCGGCGTTTTTGCTCAAATGTACGCAGTCGTCCAGCAGCAGCCACAAAACGAGGTCGGCCCCTCGAATCGCCTCCCTTGTCACAGCATGCGGCGCCGAGTCCAAATCGATTACGATACGGTCGTACATCCTCGTGGCTTCGATCCCTTGCAAAATGTGCTTCAGATCGGACGCCTCCATCTCCGCCAGTTCTTTCAGGTGCATCGACGGAGGAATGTAATCGAACTTGCAGTCGGGATGTTTCCTTTTGAGCCCTTCCAACTTGGAAGAAATAAGCGCTGGGGCCGTCTTGGCATAGTATAAAAGCTGGGAAAACGATTCCGTTTCCTCCGCTCCTTCCTGGACATACCAAACCCGGGACGGGAGCAGTTCTAGTCCCAAACAGAAGACGCGTTCTCCCTGCTGGGCAAGCTGGTACGCCAAGTGAATGGCCGTTACCGTTTTGCCCGTTCCGCCGACGGCCGAATAAACGGCGACCGTCTTCGCTCCCCGGTTCCCCCGCAGCGGCTCACCTGCGCAAAATTCGTTGTAATGTGCGGTAATGCCCGATAACAGTCTGTCCAGCGGCTGGTATTTGAACATAACCGGATATTCGAGCAGTCCACCCTCTCTTGCCGAATCGCTGATCACAACCGTACACCCCGGCTTAAGCCCGAATACGGCGTCAGGCAGCGGCGTAAGCGATTCGTGAACCATAATAATCAGCGGTTCTTTATTTTGTTCTACAAACCGGACTCCTTCGTCCATTGACGTAAACACGCGTATACTGAACCGCTCCGCATATTCGGACGAGCGAACATAGGCGGACAGCATCTCGCCAAAATAAGCATCCTCGTCCAACAGCACCAGCATAATTTTAGCCATCGACGGCCCCCTCCTTCATAATTTGCGCGTCCAGCTTATTCACATGGTATCTCCTTTTACCTCGATACTTCTTCCCTACGGTTCATAGTTCACATACTCTCCAGTTCCCCCTTAGAAACACAAAAAAAGCACACACTGACAGGAAATTCATTCCTAGGTCAGCGGTGCTTCCGCTTTTGTAAATATGCAATTAACCGTATTATAGCATAAAAAATGGGAAGCGCAAGAGTCCGGGGCAAAAATTACGTTTCCGCTTTGCCTGCCACCTGTTTAAACTTCCGCATCGCGCTGTTGTATGGCCGTTTAACGAAGCTCCGGCTTAGTTGCGGCAAGTACCCAGACAACCTTCGGCTTGTCATAGCGGTCCATGGTTTGCTCCTGTAAGAACGAGACTTGCCATTCCTGAAACAGCCGTTCCAGCTGCGGACGGTCGAAAAAACGCTTGCGCTTCCCGTCCAACTCGTAATAATTCGGCTCGATCAGCCTTCCTTGTCCGGCACCGTATTCGAAGTCCCTCGTCGAATTGACCCGGCACCAAAGCTGCCCGCCTGGCTGAAGCACCCGGGAAATGTCTGCGACGATTCTCCCGGTATCGCTCCACGAGAAGTAATGGAGACTTAAATCCGCCACCACAACCCGCGCCGAACCGTCCGGGAAAGGCAGCGGCTGAAGCAAATCAAGCCGCTCCGTTTTAACCTGCGGCACGAGCTCTTGTACCCGCATTAGCGCTTCGGTCGAACGGTCGCACGCGATGACGGAGTAACCTTT
>NZ_JTHN01000173.1 GCF_001399685.1 Paenibacillus sp. A3 | reverse complement strand
GCCGCTTTTTCAGCGATCAGCTGTGCCGACAGCGGTCCGCCGAACAGCCACGTATCGCCGCCCATCGCATACATCCGGTTTTCCTTGACGAAATCGAGGTTTTTCCATACCGGATTTTCCTTCAGCTGGTTGGTGAAAATGTTATCGTCATCCTGCACGATGTAGAAGAAATTCGCTTTCTTCATGGCGAGCAACGGCTCGATGCCCCCTTCTTCAAAGGTCGGGACGTAGCCCTTCGGCTTGAACGCGTTTTTCATCCCCAGCTTGATCAGCACCTTGGCCGACATCGCGTTATCCGACATGATGCGCATCGTCGGCGTTTTTTTCAGCGAGAAGGCTTGCACAAGGATGAATTCGGAGTCCGCTTTGCCCGCTTTCTTCACTTTGTCGCCCAATCCGGCAATCGCCGTGTCGACCTCCTTCAGCACTTTTTCTCCTTCGTCCTTCTTGTTCAGCGCGTCCGCAGCGATTCGGAAATTTTTCTCCATCATCGCGTAAGCATCCGGCTCCTTTTCCGTGTTCGGATAGAACACGACGGTCGGAGCGATCGCTTTTAATTTATCGTAGAAGGCTTCGACGCGGTTGGTCGCGATGATCAAATCCGGTTTCAGCGCGGAGATTTGCTCCAAACTCGGCTCGACCCGGCTGCCGACATCCTTCACGTCCGGGGACAGCTCGTGCTTCACCTTCACCCATTTCTTGTAGCCTTCGATATCGGCAATGCCGACCGGCTGGACGCCCAGCGCCAGCACATCCTCGACAACCGACCATTCGATCGCGACGATACGCTGCGGCGTGCCTTTGATCTCTGTAGTGCCGAGCAGATGGGTAATGGTCCGAACCGCCGGATCTTGCGATTTGCCCTGTTCTTGCGTCGAAGCTTGCTCCGGCTTCTTGGCGTCGGTGCCGGAAGCGGCTTTCGGAGCGGAAGATGTATTGGTATTCGCCGTTCCGCAGCCGGCGATGAATAGCATGGCGCAGCAAAAGACCAATAGAAAACAATGCATAGATCGTGACATGATACAGCCCCCTAAGTATGTACATTTATTGATAATAATTATCATTATCAATTGACAGTTTAAAATGGTTTCCTGCATCTGTCAATCCCCAGTTGTTCGGAATGAATTTGGTTTGAAACTACCAAAGATTTTCCCGGGAAATACTTTATGAGATAATCATACCAACAAAGTATGTGCTTATGAAAAGGGGGAGTCTTCGTGATCCGCAGTATTACGCTGAATTCGGACGATGAGAGGATAAATTACCTTTGCCGCAACGATGCCAAGCTGGCCGCTCTGATCTCCCTTATCGGCGAACTGACGTTCCATGTGCGCGGCAGCCATTTTGAGTCGCTGGCGCTGTCGATTGTCGGGCAGCAGCCCTCCGTGAAAGCAGCCGCCACCATCAACAACCGGGTAAGATCGCTCGTCTCCTCCGTCACTCCCGAGGAGATCGACCGGCTCGATCCCGAAGCGCTCCGAAGCGCCGGGCTATCGGCCGCCAAAATCAACTACATCAAAGACTTGAGCACCAAGCTGCCTCGTCAGGAAATCGACTTGGCCCTGCTGCCCCAACTGGAAGACCGCGAGGTCGTTGAGATGCTCACCAAGGTGAAAGGGATCGGCCAATGGACGGCGGAAATGTTTCTGATCTTTTCTTTGGGGCGAATGAACGTGCTGTCTCTGGGCGATGCGGGTCTGGTGCGAGGGGCCCGATGGCTGTATTGGGCTGAAAATAAAAAAGACGGCAACCCTTTGGCGCAGCATGCGCAGAAATGGTCGCCGTATTGCAGCGTCGCCTCCCTCTACTTATGGGAAGCCGTCAACCGGGGATATGTCGATTCGGGCAAAACGGTCGAGGAGCTCGTCTCGGGCTAAGCCGCTTTTCCCGCTGGACCGCCGGTTCAGAACAAATCGTCGAATAGGCTTGTCTCGGTTTTGGAAGGCCAGCGCTGTCCGCGTTCCCAGTGCAAGACAAACGACTCGTAACGCCGGTTCTCCGGGAAAACGTCCAGATTCCCAAAGTACCTCTCGGTCGCGAGAAGCTGGGACGTATGGGCGCGCAGCGCTTCCGCTTTGACGCTCCATGCTTGTTCCGTATCGACGATGAACGTCGGTTCGTAGCCTTTTTCCCTCAGCGTCTTGGACAGAGTGTAGTACAGCTTCTGGACCGAAGGGCACCGCCCGCTCAGCACGGCCGCTGTCGCAAACCGCGAAATCGCCATATGATCGGGATGAAAGTTGCCGCCGTCCTCCGGGAACGTTACGACAATTCTCAAGCGGTGTTCGTTGATGAACCGGATGACAGCCTCCAAAAAGAGCGTCTCGTCAACCGTGTCCAGTTTTCCGTCGGGGAAGCCGAGATGCTCCACTTCCGCAATGCCCAGCACCGCGGCGGCCTTCTCCATTTCCTTGACCCGGATCGCGGCAAGCTCCTCCTTCGTCGCCTGCGCCGCGTAGCCGTTCTTCTGCCCCGCCTCGCCTTTGGTCGCCAGCAGCAGAACAGGCGCATGCCCTTCATCCGCCAGCTGCCGGATCAGGCACGCGCTCAAAAAGCTTTCATCGTCCGGGTGCGCGTATAAAAATCCGACCGGTTCTCCCATCGTCAGCCGCCTCCTTTTTAGACTTATTATAGCCAGAGTCCCGGGCGATTAAAATGACGGGCACGATTGCAAGACAAGCTGGTCATCTGACCCTTTTCGTAATGGCAGGGGGTTGGCGAATGACGGCCACGCTGGATTCCCGCACAATGAGTCGAGGTTCGAACTGCACGCGTTCATATTCCCCGGCACTGTGCTCGCGAATCCGCTTCAGCAAAAGCTCGGTAGCCAGGCGGGCCACTTCATCCCCCATGATCGAGACCGAGCTGATTTGCGGGCTTGTCACCGTCGTCCACAAGTTGTTGTCGATGCCCACGACCGCCACATCTTCCGGAACGCGGATGCCCAGCTCCTTGAAGCGATTCACAATCCCGATGGCCACCATGTCGTTGACCGCATAGATGGCATCCGGCATATGTTTGAGGCTGTAAAAGTAATCGGCCGCGCGCAAGCCTGTTTCAAACGAGAAATCCTCGCCGAAAAAAACGAGGGAAGGATCCACCTGCGGCAGCGACTGTTCATAGGCAAAGTACCGTTCCTCAATTTTATTCTTCGGGGCACCAGCATATGCGATTCGCGTCCGTCCGATTTTGATCAGATGCTCCATGACGAGACGGCCTTCCTGGCTGGCCAAGCCAACAACGTCCGCTTTCACATGGTCGTCGAGCTTTTTTCCATAGTTAATGATCGAGACGGGTACGCTTGCTTTATTGATCAGTTCCACCAACGTTTTGGGATAGGCGAGCGGCATAATAATCAGCCCGTCCACATGCAGCTTCTTCACCTCGCGCACCGTCTCAAGCTCCGTCCGGGCATTGCCGGTGGTGTTGATCTGTACGACGCGGTAGCCGTGCTGCTTCGCGGTCTGCTCCACAGACCAGGCGATTTCGGGAATGATCGCGTTGCGGATATCCGGCACGGCCAAGGCAATCTGATACGTTTGCCGCACCTTCAAGCTTTGCGCCGAAGTATTCGGAGTGAAGCCCATTTCCTCAATCACCTGGAGGATCTGCGCCTTCGTTTTGGGACTGATCCCGCCGCTATCGTTCATGGCGCGCGATACGGTGGCGATCCCCACCCCCGCTTTCTTCGCCACATCTTCAATCGTTACTTTTTGCTTTCTGGTCAAGAGAGATGTCCTTTCTTATTGGAATCGTTTTCTATGATACGAACCATGTCGCTTGTCTCTTTTTATTATAGCATACGATGCCGCCGTTTTGACGAGCCACTGGCAGGCACCGGTAAGCCCTTCCCTCTGCTTAAACCCTCTTCATTCGCAAATCAATTTGACAAATGTATCAAACTTGTGACATTATTTATTGACGGAAACGTTTCCTACTTTATATCTAAATTTATTTTATTACTCAACCCAGTAAGGAGATGCAATGCAAGCATGAAGGCGTTACGATGGCATGGTGTGAAGGACCTACGCTTGGAAACGATTACGGAACCCCAAGCGCTCCAAGGAAAAGTAAAAATCCGAGTGGAATGGTGCGGCATTTGCGGAAGCGACCTGCACGAATATGTGGCTGGCCCGATTTTTATTCCGGAAAGTACGGCCCACCCGCTGACAAATGAAAAAGCCCCTATCGTGATGGGGCATGAATTTTCCGGACAAGTCGTCGAGATCGGGGAAGGCGTCGCCTCAGTGAAGGTGGGCGACCGGGTCGTCGTCGAGCCCGTCTTCGCGTGCGGGACATGCCCTTCGTGCAGGCAGGGTAAATATAATCTTTGCGAAAAAATGGGCTTCCTCGGCCTCGCCGGCGGTGGCGGCGGCTTCTCTGAATACGTAGCAGTCGATGAGCACATGGTCCATAAAATTCCCGACAGCGTCTCTTACGAGCAAGGCGCCTTGGTTGAACCGTCCGCCGTTGCGCTTTACGCCGTCCGTTCAAGCCAACTGAAGGTCGGAGACAAAGCCGTCGTGTTCGGTACCGGCCCGATCGGCCTGCTGGTCATTGAGGCACTGAAGGCTTCCGGCGCCTCGGAAATTTACGCCGTCGAGCTTTCACCGGAACGTAAGCTCAAAGCGGAAGAGCTGGGCGCGATCGTCATCGATCCGAAAGAATACGATGTGGTGCAGGAGATTCACAAACGGACAGGCGGCGGAGCCGACATCGCCTTCGAGGTCACCGGGGTGCCGCCTGTTCTCACCCAAGCTATCGAGTCGACCAAGGTCGCCGGACAGATCATGATTGTCAGCATCTTCGAAAGAGAAGCGTCGATCCGACCGAATCACCTCGTCATGAAGGAGCGGAACATGACGGGTATTATCGGGTACCGCAATGTATTCCCGGCGGTCATCCGTTTGATGGAAAAAGGCTTTTTCCCTGCCGAGAAGCTGGTTACGAAGCGAATCAAGCTGGACGAAGCGGTGGAGCATGGCTTTGAGGCTTTGTTGAAGGAAAAAAATCAAGTGAAGATTCTTGTAACTCCCAAACCGTAACAGCGACTATTTAGAAAAAAGCAGTCTCGGCACCGATGTCCGGGACTGCTTTTCCTTATTTGCCGGCAGAGCCACACTACTAAAAGAGATAAAATAATTCCCAGTAACTCTTCTTGATTTTTGAAATCCACATAATCTTTATCCTCCAACGCTCCCGTAATATCTTTATTCAACCACTATAGCTTAGATCATTTATTTTGCTTGAAGAGTAGCTGCATCCCAATAAACAATACCCGAACCGTTATTGTCCGTTCCCATAAGTACGAGCCATACGCGTGCGTATGCTGCATTTGCAGGAGCTTGACCCGTAACAGATAGTGTCGAAAATCCGCCGCCCGTAGTTGTATTCTGGGAAGTCTCGAAATGGGCTCCTGTAAATCGATATTGTTCATCAAGATAATCTACGGTCAAATTTACTTTTGCATTTGCCAGACTCTCTACAAAAATACGACTGCTTGCCGTATACGTTTTTCCCGGGTCTATCTTCACGTCTTGGAAGACATTTATTTGATTATGCAGCCCCAGACCGGAACCCGTAATCTTCTGCGCACGTTGACCGGAAGACGCATGATGAGCTACAACTTCATACTCGCCAGTTATTCCTTGATCCATGTTGCCTTGCCAGCCATCAGCTAAGCCGCTTGTCCCTGTTTTTAGTTCAAAATTGGCGTTTGCAAGCATATTGCCATCAGGATCGTATCTCAGGCTTGTCTGATCAAAATAGACCGTACCCGAGCCGTTATTGTCCGTTCCCATCAACACGAGCCATACCCGTGCGTAAGCTGCGTTTGCAGGAGCTTGACCCGTAACAGAGAGTGTCAAAAATCCACCGCCCGTAGTTATGTTCTGGGAAGTCTCAAAATGGGATCCTGTAAATCGATATTGTGCATCAAGATAATCTACGGTCAGATTTACTTTTGCATTTGTCAAGCTCTCTACAAAAATACGACTGCTTGCCGTATACGTCTTTCCCGGCTCTATCTTCACGTCTTGGAAGACATTTATTTGATTATATAGCCCCAGACCGGAACCCGTAATCTTCTGCGCACGTTGACCGGAAGACGCATGATGAGCTACAACTTCATACTCGCCAGCTATTCCTTGGTCCTTGTTACCGTACCAGCCATCGGCTAAGCCGCTTGTCCCTGTTTTTAGTTCAAAACTGGCGTTTGCAAGCATATTGCCATCAGGATCGTATCGCAGGCTTGTCTGATCAAAATAGACCGTACCCGAGCCGTTATTGTCCGTTCCCATCAACACGAGCCATACGCGTGCGTAAGCTGCGTTTGCAGGAGCTTGACCCGTAACGGAAAGGGTAAAGAATCCGCCGCCCGTAGTTGTATTCTGGGAAGTCTCAAAATGAGTTCCTGTAAATCGATATTGT
>NZ_JTHN01000172.1 GCF_001399685.1 Paenibacillus sp. A3 | reverse complement strand
TATCAATGTGTTCTATTATCGTTTTAACTGAATCGCTTAAATCAGCCCATTTTAAATTACATTTATTATTCACTACTTTCATCTCCCTT
Source organism: Paenibacillus sp. A3 (assembly GCF_001399685.1). Taxonomy (GTDB): domain Bacteria; phylum Bacillota; class Bacilli; order Paenibacillales; family NBRC-103111; genus Paenibacillus_G. Next base: position 35,843 of record NZ_JTHN01000172.1, on the reverse strand, counting down.
AAAATTATCTTTTTATCATCACATATTGTTCTTCTAACCAAGCAATATAAGATTTATCGCTACCGCTCCTTTTATAGTCTAGAAATACCGTGTTCTTTTCTACAATATCAAACTCTTTAATTTCATCATAAACTGATATGTAAATCTTAGCTTTCTTATCTTTAGGGTAATATGGACTTTCACTCCAACGAAGCAGTTCCCCAGTTTTACCATTCCATACATTTTGCTCGAATCCTTTATTGTACTCTTCTTGTTGGCTAAAATCGAATTCGACACACACAATAGCATTCGTCTTCTTCGTACATTCTTACAATTGTAGCTCGCATATTTGGATCAAAACATTTGAACTCCTCTATACCTTCTTTAAATTGAACTGGACCACTTCAATAGATTAGACGCATAGAATCGAGAGAATTACGCAGTAGGGCGGTACATACGTTCGTACTGATTGGGTGTAAAATATCCGATTCGCGGCTACCGGCAAGTTATGCTTGGAATTCGTTGTTGCTTTATATTTCTTGATTGTTCGGGATTTCAAGCCGAGCTCCTTCATGATTCGAGCAACGGTTTTCTCGGTCACCTGAGCGCCTTGTTTCTTAAGGGCTTCCCAGATTTTCTTGCTTCCATAAAGACGCCTATGGTCAAAAAAGATGCGCCGAATCTGCTTTTTAAGCCACTCATGACGTTGGCTTCGACCGCTTTCTTTCCGCCGGGTCCAATGATAATAACCGCTTCGGGAGATTCCAAATACGGCGCACATCTTCGCAACACGGAGCTTGAAGCGATGATCGTGGATGAATTTATAGATCAGCGCCGGTCTTTAGCGAAGTAGTGCATCGCCTTTTTTAAGATTTCGTTCTCCTCTTCCAGATCACGAATCCGCTTCTGAAGATCACGCATGGCCTTGTCTTCCGGTTTTAGTTGCCCACTACCGGGAAACGCCCCGCTGCCGTCCTGTTTAAACTCGGCGATCCAGCGATAGATCGTATTCTCATGCAGACCCATCTCACGGGCTACCTCGAGATAGATACGCATCTAGGTTATGAGAAGCATGACACGATGAACAAGAAAACCTCGAACAGTCGGAATGGCAAGGGTAAGAAGCGCATCATCAGCGAGTATGGTGAACAGGAAATTCAGGTTCCTCGCGATCGTCAGGGGGAATTCGAGCCCTTGATCGTGAAGAAGCATCAGTCGCATGTGAACGGGATCGAGGACCAGATCATTGCCTTATATGCCAAGGGGGTCAGTACCCGGGAGATTCAAGATCACATGGAGCATATCTACGGTATCGAAGTTTCTCTGACGCTCATTTCCAATGTGACCAATAAAATTGTCCCGATGATCAAAGAGTGGCAGAACCGTCCGCTGCAACACACCTTTGCTGTCGTTTTCCTGGATGCGAATTATTTCAAGGTCAAGCAGGACGGGGCCATCGTGAACAAAGCAGCCTACATGGTCATTGGCATCGATCTGGACGGCAATAAAGACGTGCTGGGCATCTGGATCGGGGAGAATGAGTCCTCGAAGTTCTGGCTGAGCGTCTTAAACGACCTCAAAAACCGCGGCGTACAAGACATTCTCATCACCTAATCTGTCAGTAAGTATATGATAGCATGAAAAAACCTCCCGATTGGAGGTGAATGAGTTATTTATTTTCATAACGTACTAAGCCGTAGTTCATAAAAATACTGCACAATTGGATGCTTTAACTTCATCTTCTCGGTCATGTTTAAAATTCGCTTTTTTCCAACTCGTCTGTCTACCAAAGCAAGAATATTCAATAAGATATCATTGCTCTCTATGCTTTCCTCTATAGAAATGGATAAAAACTTATTAGCTACAACGACAAAATTTGATTTACTTAATGATGACTGTGCTGACAAAAGCTCCTTTGCATATTCTGATATTTTTCTACTTCTTGCAATTACTTTTAGACGATCCTCCGGAACTATCCCCTTGGTATCTTTTCTGACCGCTTCAATTTCTTCATTGTTGATAGAAATTTGGATATCTGAATCATTCTTAATATCCAGCTCCGTCTGATACCATCTGATTAAGGTAGTTATATCACTCATATTGAATACGTTCTTTTTATCTACCGCAATATAACAAATTCCTGCTTTATCAGGTAAATAACGGTAGCCGGTTGCGCGGTATTCGACCCTTCCATACAACGCAGGACAGAGAAAACTCTCCAGATGTTGCTTCAATTTGCTCCAGGCCATGTAATCCTCCTATTTCTATGTTCTATAAATACCTATTGAGGCAGTCGTTCTATTATCCATAATACAATAACCAACACATCGATCATACTAAATACAAGTAACCTTGCTTTTCTCAATTTTCTTCCACCGCTGTGGGGAGAGGCTTGCTATCAACGTAGTTACCATTCAACACTTTACCTATACTGGTGTCGTAAATAAATTCAACTTCTTTCATTTTAGGATAGTTCATAAAAGAAAAGCCTGCTTTCTCAGCAGACCTTGTTGAAACATTTACCTTTCAATGTCCCTCCCGATACATCCTTACCACGCACTCCACGTGCATCGAGATGGTGAAAGGGATATATCGTCGATGCCGATACTCATTGTTCCATACTCTATAGTATACTGCTAAAATTTAAATATGGAAATGAGCTTGCAAGCCAAACCCGAGCAATAGATCGTAGATCGTTTCTCAAATATGCCCTTCCCAAATCTCCGAAAGTGTGTTGAAATTTACATTAAATAGAAGTCGTATCAATCCGATATAAATAAGATAACGACTTGGTAGGTTAGCAATAGCCTAAAGGGAGATAAATATGAGCATTTTATTGAGGGTAGAACGAGAATCCGGTCATTCACCGATTGAGCTTGGCAATGGGCAAATTACTGGCTATAGCTATACTAACACAAGTCCGGCAGATTTTTTAGCCAAAGCATATAATGCGGAGCATTCGATTCAGATACGGGGTGAGATTCCACTTCGACTACTTCCTCCTGTGGAAAAAGATACGGATAGCTCCAATACGCTTTATGCATGGGCGCTTACTGAATATAGGCCGGACAATGATTATTATCGAACTGTTACCGTCCAAATCGTGAGGCATGAAAAGACGATTCGAGAGATCATATTTACACATGCATACGTTAACGTGTATCAAGAACAGGTTAACGGCATGAAAGGGGTATTAGAGTTTGAACTTGTTGTACGACAGAAAAAAGATCAACTGGACAGCATTCGGTTTGATTCGGTTGCCATCGGCATACAGGAAGACTCTAAAAAAGAAAAAGGAAGCCGCGTTACGATTCTGTCTAATGCTCCGAAGATCGAACCATTTATTTATGAGTATAAGGAAAATGACGGTGTAAACCTTCTTAAGCTCAATCCTTTAATGAAGGAAAATAGTCCTCTCAACTATACTACGATCCTGCATGGAGATGAAGAGGATGAGGGGCTTCCACGGAATATCCAAGATGAGATAGAGTTTATATCGAAATATTGGGAAATGACTCCCCACCAGAATGTAAAGGATGAGATTCATAAAGTTGCGAATGCTTTAAGAGATATAGGCCGAAGCGGAAATGAATATGTTGTCATGAGATTCAATACTTTTATTCCCATGAAAAAAATTTCTGCAATTCCGAAATTCGTGGAAGGACTTGGTGATGGAAGAGATTTCGATGTGAGTTCGCATAGTAATCGCACTGTTCAGTACGCTGTTGTTGATTATGTTACAGGACAAGTTACATCGTTTAACTTTACGGGGACATCCCATCAAACCTTTTTTGATAAGCCTCTTGATGAAGCTACGATACCTAATGACAATATGAGTGTCTCTCCTGGATTGAATGGTAATAATTTATATTTTAGTGTCTCTTCTGGGAATCCATTAATTCCAGTAGCAAAGATAGATTATAAAATTATGTTTAAAATTAACAGGGATAATGGAACCATCTCGTATGATGGTGTTAGGAACGAGTTTCCTGCATACGAAGTTTACTACAGTTCCAATGGTACTGATTATAAAACAGTCCTTCAATATATGCCAAGCGATAGTTACTTTAGTCCTGGAGGTTTGTTTGATTTCATCGGGAATCAAGCTGTACGGGGCACTGTATCAGTAAAATAAGCGGGGGGAAATAGGTTGAAAAAAGTATTTCTATTCGCTCTATCAGGTATTACTCTTCTGTTTATCAGTTCAATTTATTTTTATGTTTTTAATCCGAAATGGATAGATCAAAAAATAAATTGGTCTGAGAAAGAAACTAAACATGGAATTGAACTTCGATACGACTATTTTGACGGCGAAAAAAAAATTCCTATTCAAGCTAGAAAGGGGGATGAAATAAAAGTAAATTATAATTACGGCGGCAAGGGTGGAATTGAAGTGGCGTTACGCGGGCCAAAAGGTAAGTATGTTGAATGGCAGAGCAAAGGGACCGTATTGAGTGTTAAAGCAGAAACTGACGGTGAGTACCATTTTGTCATCAAAGGCAATAAGATGGAAAATGGATACATAAAAGTAGACTGGATTGTTGAATAGAGGCAACTTATCCTGTTCGTTCTGATTCTTTCAAGATACGCTTCAATGTTAGAGCCATAGTTCGCCATAAGAAGCGGCCTCAAAATGTAAGCGCGGCGGATAAAAATAACTTGCCACCCTCTCCGAACAGAGTTAAGATACACACACTCAAACAACGGAGGGGATTTTCCTATGGAACATTGGCCAAATTGGTTTCTCGATGCTCTCAAGTTAAGATTCGATACCTCAGCGCTTACTGCCCAAAAACAATATGCTCTGTTTCCGGTCCACCAGAAGCTTGCTGATTTGAACGATGCTATTAAACATCGGGCAGACGATGATCTGCTCGTTCTTTTGAGCGAGTGGGAGGATACGCTAAACCATAAGCATAATATCGAAAAAGAGTGGCTCTATATGCAAGGAGTTCAAGACGGGATTCGAATCATTTACCCCGCCTTACACTCGTCAGATTATCGTTTAGCCCACTAACTCGGTTATTTCCATCCCACTTTTTAAAGTAAAAACAAAATGCGCTGGCGAGAGAATAGTTATCTTCTCCACCAGCGCATGAAATAGGCTATCGTCAAATTGTTCGAGTAATTCTTGCCGTAAGCTTAGAACTTGTATGATTTCATCGACACGTTCCTTGATTTGGGCTTTTTGGTCATTATCTTTCTCCAGCAGGGATTTCTTTTGCCGAAGTTCGTTCAGCTCACCCGAGATTCTGGTATTTTCTTCATTGTACACCGCTTCGTCAATCTGATCCCGAATCTTCAGGTTTACCAACCCTTTGAGGTCAAATTTTAGCTGTTCCATTTGCCGCTCGATTTCCAATAGTGGTTCATGTCCTGTTCGTTTAGTTAATATCGTTTCAATGTTAGCCTTGAGCGTTCGGATAAATCCATCCTTGTTCTCATGCATCCGATTGAACACTCGTACAAACGCATCCTGTAGTACAAATTCATCGACCGCTTTGGCATCGCAAGCGTCTTTACCTTCGTTCACGTAGGTTCGGCATTGCCATACGACTTTCTTGGATGCGTTGTTACTGTTCCATGTTCGGCGTTTAAAAATGGTTCCGCAACATCCGCAGAATACTTTGCTGCTAAGTGGATATTTGCTGGAGTATTTCTTTCGGTCGCCTACGATATTGCCTTTCGGCTTTGCGCGGCGCTCTTTTTCCTTTTGTACCGCTTCGAACATTTCTTTTGAGATGATCGGCTCATGATTTTCTTCGATCAAATATTGCTGTTCCTGCCCTCGATTCTTGATTCGCTTATGGGTAAGAAAGTCAACCGTTATTGTTTTCTGCTGGAGTAAGGCTCCATAATATTTCTCATTCGTCAAAATAATCGTGATGGATGAATCCCACCATTTCTCGCCGCCAGTGACCGTTTTGATTTTATCTCGCATCAAGCCTTTGGCAATGGCTTCGTAACTTTTGCCTTCCAAATATTCTTGGTAAATCCGCCTTACAATCTCGGCTTCCTTTTCGTTAATGACCAACTCTCCATTCTCGTCCTTATCGTACCCGAGGAAGCGAGTAGTGTTACAGAATACTTTCCCTTCAGTGAATCCTCGCAAGATGCCCCATCTACTATTTTCTGAAATGTTCCTGCTTTCGTCCTGAGCAAGGGAACTAAGGATCGTCAAGAGGACTTCGCCTGTAGTATCCAGTGTATTGATGTTCTCTCGTTCAAAAAATACTGCGATACCAAGACTTTTAAGTTCTCGGACATATTTCAGCAAATCGAGTGTATTTCTTGCAAACCGGGAGATCGATTTAACCAGTATCAGGTCGATCATGCCATTTCGAGCATCCTGTATCATACGGTTGAAGTGAGTTCGATTTTTCGTATTCGTGCCGGTAATGCCTTCATCGGCATAAATATCAACCATATCCCATTCCGAGTTGCTTTGGATATGTTGTGTATAATGGTTCACTTGATTTGTATAGCTTTCTTTTTGTTCCTCCGAGTCTGTGCTGACGCGGCAATAGGCTGCGACTCGTTTCTTGTGAAATTCCGGAATCCCATCTAATGTCTCAATCGTTCTTACCGGTACAACGACTACTTTCTTTGCTGTGGCTGCTTTTGCCATGGCGATTCTCCCTTCGGATATATTCTTATTGCTGTGTCATGTTATAATTGTCCCGGCACATCATCAAGTCCATTTCTGCCCATTCTACGGGCTATTGAAGGACTTTTTATTTAACAAATCGATCTTGGTAAACTCTTCCTCCGTGATTAAATTTTGCGATTTGAGTTGCTTCAATAGGCTGAGGCTAAGCATATAATCAATGGATTTCTTCTTCATATAAGTGGCTCCTTTGTAAATAAAATTAGGCTCACCCGAAGGCAAGCCGTAGTTCTTCTAATTAAAAGAGATGCTTCTTTCGCTTTTCCATTTGCGTGGCATCTAAATGATATTTCCAACGGTCAGCAATATTGTTTTCGACATCATCATAAGGTAGGGACTTCGAATCCAGTTTGCAGCTTAGTTTAACGATTCCTGTTTGAGTTCGGTCAATGCCTATCACTTGAAACGGTTGATGTGTATTGTAGAAACGCTGATTTAGTTGGATATCTCTTGTGTCAGCATTCTCTTGGAGTGTGACGAATATCGTTCCATCGGGCAAAGAAATGATGTTACCTGGTCGAAGCGAAAATGTTATACCCTCCACAATCGCATCCAACCATTTCACATTGCCTTGAAAGTTGAACGCGATCTTAAAGTTGCACTTCCGCATTCTGCCGCGATACGATTGTTCGTTTTTATCAATTTGACTTACGATCATATATCGCTCATTTCGGTAATCAATGAGATCGCCAGTATGTAAAGGGATTGCTGTTCGGATCATTTTATCATCGATTTCCTGCAATTTATCAGCCGCATCCCGAACAAGAGCAAGCTGCTGTACATCATGAATATATATTGGTTCGCCTTTCTCAAGCAGGAAAAAGTCCATCATCGGTTCTATGCTTCTCATCGCTCATTCACCCCTGATGCAAAATCCGGCTTACAACGATACAAATACAGTTCCAGATAATCGCTCCATTCCTTCAAGTCCAAGATGATAAAAATGTGATCGGCAATTCGGACGTAACTGTTCAAGCGTAAACCAGATGCCTGATCGCAAAAGGCACGATGGGTGATTTCAAGGGTATAGCCGTCTTCATAGGAGAAGCTTTTCGTATGCGGCTGCACATCGGCATAGATGGTTTGTATCGTTGCCAAATGGACTGAATCCAGAATCTCCATTCTCGTATCATAAAACATGCTCAATACCCCACTTGTATTCTAGGCAGGGGAAGGGAAAGTCGAATATTTGCTGGAATGCCTGGTTCGTATTTGGCTGAGCGTTCACCTTCCTGTTTGTCCGTAAGACCGACTGAATCCTTGTTTTTATACAGATATACCGCATAATCGACAACTACTTCGTCATAAACAGGAGGGAGAAGAGCAATGTTGCAGTAGCCAAGGATATTATTTCTGGCCTTGTTCAAGTAATGCGTGAGAATGTCGTCTTTAGAAACGTCCGTTAATTCAATGCCAAGCAACCGTTTCATCAGATCTAATTGTTCATTCATGTCGTAACCTCTTTCTCATTCCGCTTAGCCTGTTTCGTTTCTTGTTTTGGATCGTCTACTTGTTCGTAATTCGCGTTGCCCTGCAATCGAAGCATTAATTCCTGATCCACAACTTCCCACTTTAAACCTGTCTCTTTATTCAAAAACCACATGTTCATTAACCTCCTGAAATAAAAATAGGGGTATCTAAAACGGACACCCCCGAACGTGTTTCTTCTATATATAATGTATTTCTGATTACGACTTATTTGCTGTGAGTACTGCTAATGCTTCGGGCTTGATGCACTTGGCTCCGAATACCTGCAATCCTTTGAGGGCATCGGAAAACTGCTTCTCAGGACGATACGCTTCCATCGAATCCACTTGTCCAGCAAATGAGATGGCACTTTTGTGGCCGGCGATGATTTTATACTTGGCTCCTGCTGTATGAGGCACATTGTTGGATTTATAGACCGCCATATTGTCGATGTTGCCGACAAATCCTGTTCGCATTACATTAGCATCTTTGGTATAGCGCGGGTCTTTGACGAGAAGTCCGTAGTACCAAGCTGGAACAACGACAAAACGATCCCCTTCGGGTACATCGTTTTCATCTAGAATCACGCCCAAATCAACGAGTAAATCATAAGCTGTATCCTTGGTTGGAACAATCGGAGTTGTATCGTCACCAATGGTATGACCAGCTTTGACTTCGGTATAATATCCAGCAATATATTGATCAACCACATTAGCGAGTCCATAGGATGCCTCCACAATACCGCCATCCAGTAAATTGACATTGGCTTGAGCCTTATCTACGTCATCCACTTGAAAGTTAAAATACTTCGCCTGGTCGATGACCAGATTTTTTTGCGTAGAGTCGAGTTCTTCCGGATTGCCAATACCTTTGGATTTATCATAGTTGCCGATAGTGACTGCGCCAATCGAATTAATTTTGACCGTGGAGCCTTGACCTTTGATCTCGCCCTCGAAATCGGTATTGACGCAATTGCCATACACTAAATTTTTCTTGAAACTTTCATTTAATCGTGCGCTCCAAATGGTAGGAATAAAATTTTGTACTGACATATCGTTTCACCTTGTCCTTTTGATTTTATTTGTTTTGTAATGTTTGTTTAATTTCATCCCAATTCTTGTTGATCTCATCATGCGACATTCCCTTGATGGCATCGAGTGTAAATGTCTTAGCGGCAGAATTAGCAGGAGGCGTATAGCCGTCGCTTTTAAGCCGTTGCTCGACTTGCTGTTGAACCGCCAAGTTTAGCGACTGTTCAAATACAGCCAGATTTGCTATCGTGCTATCCTCATCTGCGCCAATAAAAAAATCCACCAAGGATAACGGCAGATTCTTGGAACTGGCTATTTTGATGGCTTGACTGGTTAATCGCTCACGGAGCTTTTCTTGCTTCATGTTCTCGATTTCAACACGTAGACGCTCGACTTCGATTTCCTTTTCATCTTTGGCAGGAAAGCGCTTCTTGATCTCCGTATCCAGTAAACTTTCCAGATGATTTGCCTTCCACGTTTCCAGCGACTTTGCTGATCGCTTATGAATTGCTCAATCCCTTCAACGCTCAATGGATTCAAGCCCTGAAGATACGATTGCAATTCCTCGTTTTGTTTGTTGTCCTCGATACATTGTTTAACTTGTTCCAGATCCATTTTCATAATCTCCTTTGTTGCCCATTCGACTCTGCAGAACCGAACACGCATTATATTTATTTTGAGAGCAGTTTAATGTCGTGCTCAGGACAACAATGTAACGTGTTAGAAATCGTAAAAATGGAGAAAAGGTACAAACGCCTTAACAACTCATTTTTGGTTATTATTAACCCTTGATTTATACGGCTTTTTCACACCTCTAAAGCGTTACATCAAGACGTTTTTGTCTCAACTTTCGAACTCGTAATCGGATGTTTTCCTTCCTCGTCTTTTCCCTACACTGTTCACAGTAAGCTTGACGATTGGAATTAGCCGAAAACGGATCACCGCATTTCTTACATTTCACTTTCGGCTTCGCTGTCTTTACTTCAGTGTCCATATTCCGTTCGGATTTATAGTCACGTTCCAGCTTTTCATCAGTTGGCAATACCCCGTCTTCAAAATACGGGCAACTTGGTAGCTGATCATCTTGTTTAAAAAATACGCATGAGCCATCCTTCCAGCAGCAATAGTTGGAGATTCCATGCTTATCCCCAAGATAAGAGGCACAATTATGTTTGATGAGTTGTTTGATTTTGTTTTTATTGTGCATTCATTGAACCTTCATTTCCATTTTCTTTACGTTGTTGTTCGGCATGGTATTTGTTCAATTCCAGCTTAGGGTTCTCGACAAAGGGAAGCAAAGTAAGCAGCGTTTCTCGAGATACCACATCTTGTAGCTTTACGATTACATCAGCTAATCCCGGCAAATCTGTAGGCAAGTTACGAGTGAACTTTACGGCGATATCTCGGTAATCGTATTGGATGCCTTCCTTGATGTTAAGGAACGTGAAGAAATTTCGTAGACGCTGCTTGATCGCTTTTTCCATCAACGCTTCACGTATCGCCACTCGATTTTCGAGATTCAGCAGCTTGTTTCGGAGAGCGAGGGAAGATGTGTTCGATGCCCAGTTTTCATTGAAATTAACTTGGTCCATCATGTCGAAGATTTTACGTTCAATGTTGTCCAGCTCGTTTTTCACAAACGTATCGTTAATCTCTTTCGTAAGCCAAGAAACTTTGCCACCGGCAGGAACCTGAATGATGCCCATTTTCTTCATGTTCATCAAGTCCTCGGCTTCAAGTTTGGCATTCTCGATGACCAGATACGCATTGCGATGATCTGCAATCTCATTGACCAAATCTGAATTCAACGCATTGTACGCATCAAATAAAGAAATCACATCTTGGAAGCCGCTTTTCCTTTCTGTATTGGCCGGACAGGAGATAAGGGGGACTCTTCCGAAGATGTGATTGTGTTTGCCGATATAATTGAGCTTGGGAAATTTGCTGTTGAGATTGTCGTTGTTGGCGATTTCGTAATGCAAAATTTCGCTGTCGGTATAAACGTCAAGGTAAATTGTCTTATCGAATTTGCGTGTGAATTTGTGAAGCCCCAGCAGAACGTTGCACTCTGCAGTGCCATCCTCCAGCACATAAGCGTTCAAAGGCGATAATACGGTTGCTGAAAACTGGCCATCGGAATCAATGTAATTCAACTCGAAGCTTTCACCGAATATTTCACTTTGTTTTCTGAGATTGATGTTATGCTCCTTATCCCAGTGACTCATGTGCAGATCGATTTTATGCGCGATTTCATCGTGATCAGATTTAGATACATAGTTGACTGGCTTGCCAAGAAGATAACCTGTTTCATTGTCCACGAATTTCTTGGGAAAGTTGAAAATAAGTTTACGATTGCTGCGACTTTCCTGCATGGCATAATCTTTGAGAATGGCATGCTTGCCGTTGTAGTAATCGAAATATTTTTGCTTGGTTAGCGCGGCGCTGTTGAGTTCGTTTAAGCATTCTAATATGATTGATTCGGTGATTTGCATGGCTATGACTCCTTTCAGAATAATAAACTTCGATCATAAAATTTCAGACTTTTCACTGCATGGATCAATTGTACAGCCCCATAGAGCGAATCGGGAGCATCATCAAACCGACAATTTCGATTGTAGTCCTTCACTTGATTGTTGTAGCGGATGTTCGCAGGATTAAACAGGATATGGCCCTTCTTAATCTCTGGTTCCAGACTGATTATCCGTTCGTGTTTCTGTCCTTTGGAATTCACACTTTCAACTAGAGTGAATATTTTGACCTTCCAAAGTTGCTCCTCAAACTTTTGCTTCATATAACTCTGTGCCTGATTGACTTCAAAGCCAAGTTTATCAACTGGAAATATACGCAGCTTTTCGATTGCCACCTGAAACAAGTCATCCGGTAGCAGTTTATAAACATTACTGTCAATCACGTAAAGCTGTTTTGTTTTTCGATGCTGACCTAATATGGTGATAGCAGAGTAATCGTTCTTCTTACCAGCTTTGATAGCTGGATCGATGTACATGGCAATCTCCATTTCCGCAAACTCAGGTAGTCGATCCCAACACACGATGTTCTGGAAGATATACTCATCTGTTGAGCGGGGATCGTTTTGTAATTCTTTATAGAAACTCTTTTCACCCATGGCTTGCTTTTTGCACATGAGATAGTAATAGTTCAGATATTCGGGCCAGAGTATCTCCGTCCCATCCAGCATTTCTTGTTGATATGAACGAAAAAAAGACAGAGCCGTATTGACCCTGTCTTCGTCCTGCAGGTTATTGTATAGTCGCTCCCATTCAGACCATAAATCGTCACGTTCAGAAAATTGAATGACAGCAGATTTACGAATGCTTCTGACACCGGGAATCTTGCCTTTCAGCAAGTCAGCCATCAAGTCTTCTTCATTTAATATTGTGCCGCAGATCAGAATGTTCGTATCCTTTGTTCCGATAGGGAGAATGACATCGGTAAACGTACTTTTAATCTGTTCTCTTTTCGCTTCGGATCGTGCAGTGTCTTCCTTCAGCAGGTCATCCATCAGAACAAGAGTAGGTCGATGATGTTTATAATGGATGCCTCGAAGGGAACCGTCTATACCACGAATCATGATGCAGGAATCGAGTCCACTTTTACTGCGAAGCCATATTTCATTATTGTTCCAGCGGCTTCCTTTACGAATGCCGAAATCCTCAATGAGCATGGTGTTCGTCTCAAGCTCATCCTTCAACATATCGAGGAATGGCAAACAGATCATTTCCGTCGCTGATACAATCAGAGTAAATTGAGATTTATCATAGAGAGTAGCGTACAGTGGAAATAAAAAAGAACTGATCACACTTTTACCATGGGCACGAGGTACGCCAAAGGCAGTGATTAGTTCTTTACTGGATAGCATCAATTTTAACTCGTCAAACATTTCTCGGTGAAACTGGCCGAATTCTCGATCAAAGTATTTCGGGAAATAGCACAGGGCAAAGAATTCGATATCCATCTCTCCGATTAATTTGCGGAGTTCGGAGAAGGAGAAGGCTTCAATAAGTTGCTTGATTTTCGGAGGCTTGAAATGCTGCTCCATATACTGTTTAAGTAATTTAGTCTGTCGATCTTGTTCAAAATTTATATTTTCAATTGTAGCTGCTCCTTTCGTTCATCTGAAGCGATTCTCGTTAGGCGAATTGTAAAACTTAGTATGTAATATTTATAAGATTTCTTTCGTGATTCCATTGAATTGACGCGTTTAGAGCCTCGAACAGAAAACGAATAGGTACAAATGCTTGTTGATACATCTCGTCAATAAAGGGAGGTTCGTTAAGCTCAACCATTTTATTGTTTATGTATGCACTCTTACTATCAACGGTAAGTTCTAGCTGATTCTTATCTTTGGTTATCATGATGGAACGAGTACTTTCTTTCCATTCAAGATTTAGATGAAGCACTTCACTTATTTTTCGAAGTTGAATGAACGTAGTGCCATTTTTAGATGATATTGAGATAGGTAGAATTTCTCGATTGTTTATTATCACACGTACTGGGCGGGGCTTACTTTCTTCTGCAACTTCAACTTCCTTTTCAATCAAACGTGCAGCTAAATTCGCATGTTGCTCCGTCAGTTCCTTGGACCACTGTACGTATCTAAGCTTTTGAATATCTAAAAGCTTATCCAAATCGTCAGCTTCAACGCCCGCCATATAGACGGCTTGTAAATGCGGCATCCCTGGCAGGCTGTTCAGGCTTTTTATCGGATTATATTGTATTGAGATCAAATACAACTGTTTGAGATTTTCCAACGGAGTCAAATCCGTAATGTGGTTATCTTCAATTGTTAAAGACCTGAGGTTTTCCAATGTTGCCAAAGGCTTAATATCCTCTATTTCGTTGCTATCCAGTATAAGCCATTCGATACTTGTTTTTCCGGCCAAAGGAGAGATGTCTTTTACTTGAGTGTGATGAATGTATACATCGTAAAGCTTATGCAGTGAAGCTAGTGCGGAGATATCGCTAATATGCGCGTAATTAATTGCCAGCGACTTGAGATTTATTGCATATTCTAACCCTTCAAGTGTCTGGGCATTGCCTTCAATCCATAATTGAGTCAGGCGTTCCAAATCAGATTTTGTTATTTCATAGGATGAATCCAGTTCAAGTTCTTTCTTTATTGATTCTTCAATCACAGGATCCTTAATAATCTTGTTTGCTGCAATTGCTTCCTTTTCATTGGTTACTAAAGAAGCCCAAAGAGATATAAAGAGTGCTAAAAGGATGACTTTTTTCATGTGCATTTTCCTCTACAATGTAATAGATTACATGATTAAGTGGTGAATATAAAAGAGGACTCCGACTTTCCTGATTGTACCACAATTTGTTGTCTTTTGATCCGACAAGAAATATCTCATTATTTGTGGGTGTTCGTGGTATTTAACTATAAGGTTATATTTTTACTATGAATCCATCAAAAAAATTTCCGCAGCCTTTGCTGGCGGCTCCATTTTAACCGTTAGAAGTACCCCTCCCATGAAACAAAAAAAAGAGTGGCTCGTCACCACTCAATATTCATCAATGCCGTTTCCATATCTTGCTGAGTTGTCAATGTATAGATATTCGTAGTGGATACATTATCATGGCCCAGTATTTGTTGAATCGTGGTCAACGGAATTGTCTTGACCAGCCTATATCCTAGCGTATGGCGTAGCATGTGGGGAGTAACCTTCACCTGAATTCGATCACCGTATTTCTTCAATATTAAATTGATTGCGTTTCGTTCTAATGCGCCGCGCTGCCCGATAAATAAATATTCAGACTCGTTGTCTGGTCTGACTTCTATATATCGTGCGAGTGCTTTACGGACATCCTTGTTAATAGGTATCGTTCGAAAGGAGTTTCCTTTACCGAATACCTTCAATGTTCCTTTCCGATCTGACAATTCTATATCCTTCAGCCTAATTCCAACTAATTCGCTTACCCTGATACCGGTTCCGATTAGCAGTTCAATCATACAGATATGCATCCGATTGCCCATCCGGTGGATTTCATTCCGTAGTTTCTACAAATCCCTGTCCTCTAGCCCTTTATATTGCCGGATCACCTTGTTTCGTACCGCTTCAATATGAATGGGTTCCTTAATATAGCCCTGTTTGAGCATCCATTGACAGAATACGTTGATGCTGGCTATCTTCCGGTTAATCGTAATGACCTCTAGCCCAATGGCTTGCAGATACTTCTTGTATTCTACACCATCAAGTTCGATCAGTTTGTCCAAGCCATAGTTCGTCTTGTCCTTGTACTAATCCATGAACTGCAAAACGTCTCTTATGTAGCAGGAAATTGTGTTCTCACTCCGGTCTTTGCTACGTAAATGCGTCTCATACGCTTGTAAATACTGCATTTCGCCCCCACCTATCGGTTCATTCTGTGACATGATACCGTTGGTGGGGGAGACAATCAACTCAATACATAACTTATCTTATGCATCGATTATGGCTAATTTTGGGGTATTATTCCGGCAGATACCGGCGTTTATCTATCGAAAAACTGACGACATAACCTTATTGAACATCCTCATCCGGCTCCTCGAAGCCATCATCTACCGCTACCGATTCCTCCAGCATTTCACCCTCTGCTTCAATGACATCGGCTTCGATCATATCAAGAAATAGTTGTTTCCGTTGCTGCTCTAACGCTTTCGTATCGACGACGATCTCGCGGCGGTCATTCCATTCGTTCGGGGCGCGATTCTTTAAATAGAAGATTATCGCGGTTGGGTTAGGGGGCTGATGTCGTTTAACCTTCTCAATTCGGGTACGCTTCTTTCCGTTTTTGTCCTCTTCGACAATCGTTTTAATTTCTTCATATTCATACCCTATAGCAGCTTTCAAAAGCGAATTTTCCACGCGAGAAATTGTAACAGACTTGCTCCATTTAACAAGTTCTGCAAGCATCGGATGTTTATCGATATACTCGTACCAAGTTGTTTTTCCAATGCCGAGATTTTTGATTATATCCTCAGTGTTCATACCTTCTTGAAACCATTGCTGAATTTCCGTTAATCTCGGATACACATGGGTTTCCCACAGGGTTGGACGTTCTAATGCTTCAGCAAATTTCGGATGCTTACGTCTATAATCTCCAAGCGTCCATATGTGAATATTTAATCGCTTAGCAATCTCCTCATCGGTTAATCCTTCTCGTACCCAAACGGGGATATCCTTTAATCTTGGAACAACAAATTGTTCATATTTCGTCAGTATTTTTGGCTTATTCTTTTTTGGCGTAACATCGTTCTTTCCCATCGTCACCTCACCTCCAATCAAATTGAAAAGGGGAGAGCCGTTATCAGCCATCCCCTTGATCATTACGTTATCCTTAATCTTCTAACTCCGCTTCGTAAAAATGCTCAATATCCTTAATCACCTTTTGAATCCGCTCATTATCCTCCCGAGCTTCTTCTTCCCTAAGTACGCAAATCTTTTCGGCTTGCATCCTCTTGAGGAACCGAATCACCATCTTCACTTTTGCCTTACCCATAGGATCACCTCTTTCGGTTTAGTCAGCACATGATACCTCTGACCTTTCCGACTCAGCAACGATTCCTTGGTAAGGAACCTTTACACCATCTCGAATCAAGTATACGCCGTTATCGTTATCAACGTGAGCGATATACCGATTGACAATGACATCTGCATATTTCGGATCAAGCTCCATCGTATAGCAAACTCGATCTGATTCCTCGCAAGCGATTAGTGTAGAGCCGGAACCTCCAAATGAATCGAGAACGATATCGCCAATCTTGCTTGAGTTTTTAATTGGATAGGAGATAAGGGGGATCGTTTTCATTGTTGGATGATGCTCGTTACGGAAAGGTCGATCAAATTGCCAGAGCGTTGTTTGCTTACGGTCGCTATTCCAATAGTGTCCCGCAGTTGGTTTCCAGCCGTACAATACAGGTTCATGCTGCCACTGATAATCTTGCCTTCCCATCACGAAAACTTGTTTAGCCCAGATACAGCATTGTGCCAACTTAAACCCCGCTTCGATAAACGCCTTCCGAAAATTCAATCCCTCACTATCCGCATGAAAAACATAAATACTGGCACCATCGTCAGCTACCTCATACATGCGTTTATATGCTGCCAATAAAAACTCGTAAAACTGATCATTGTCCATTTTGTCGTTTTCGATCTTTAGTGCATCTTTCGTTTTGCCTGTATAGTCCACATTGTAGGGAGGATCAGTCACAATCAACCGGGCTTTCTCCCCATCCATCAACGTTGTCATATCCTGCTCGCTGGTGCTGTCACCGCACATTAACCGATGTTTACCTAATATCCAAACGTCACCTTTCTGAGTGATCGGTTGTTCCGGCAATGCTTCATCGATATCGAAATCATTTTCATCTGGTTCATCGTGTTTATACAGCTCATCTAATAATTTCTCAGCTTCTGACAGATCAAAGCCGGTAAGCTCAAGATTGAAATCCTCATGCTTCAACTCATCGAGCAGGGAGGAGAGGGCATCAAAATCCCATTCGCCAGTAATCTTATTGAGTGCAATGTTCAAAGCTTTTTCTTTCGTTTTATCAATATCGATTAGCACGCAATCCACTTCATCGTATCCGAGAGCCTTCAATACTTTTGCTCGTTGATGACCTCCAATGATCGTGTAATCACTGTTGACTATGATCGGCTCGCAATATCCGAACTCGTTAATACTATTCTTGATTTTTTCAAATTCAGGATCTTCCGGCTGTAAATCCTTCCTTGGATTATAGTCTGCATGAACCAGTTGATCGATTTTTAATTTGATAACCTCCACTTACATTCTCCTTTCAAATTAGAAAAGAACTTCAGCTAGCTACCGAAGTTCTAAAATTTCGTTTTGGTGTTAAAAAATTTAGGTGGTTTAAAGCGCCATCTTGATTCATCATACTGAATTTGATATGTCCAGTACTTTAAATTGTTGTACCATTTCAATTTCTTCACCTCGTATTATTGGTTAGTAGGGGATGAGATTAATAAATCAACTGCGTCCTGTTTCGATCATAAAAAAAGAACCGTACGAATACGGCTCATAATTGATTTAGCATCACAGGGTCATAAATTTTTTCACAACGTAATTGCCTCTCTACGGGCTGACAAGCCCGATCGTACAATTCATACAATTAAATATTACATGAAATGAGAATATAGTATAGCAATCGGTTCTTTGGTCAATTTATCTATTAATTAGCAATTAGTTGCCCCACAAAGGACAGCAGAAATACATTTTATCTATTACAATTCACTTTTTTTCTTTTTAAACACCAGTACAAGTCCAACAACCACAATGAACACACCAAAAAACACCTCAACAAGATGATACTTAATTAAGCGATGATAAGCCGCTGTAACATAAACTAGCTTATTATTAAAATCTAACTTACTCATTGCACCTTTTAAGTTTACGTTTTCGATTGGCTTATTACCTTCCCCAATCTTATTAAGTTCCATATTGGCATTTGAAAATTCCTTAGTTAATGAACAGATGCTTGTATGTAGAGTATTATTACTGTCGTAATTATTAGCAAATACTAGATAAGTTTGACCAACTTTATATTCATTCCCACAAGAAGATTCTCCACCAAAATTAGTATTCACGATAATTTGTGTTTGAGAAGTTCCCTTCCACGTTTGTTCTACATTAAAAAGAATTGCTTCTCTGTATTCAAGAATCCCATCCACATCAAATATCTCTTGTTTGGCTTCGAGCACCTTACCAGAAAACACAGCTTTGGCTTGTTCTAATGCTTTATCGGGGTCTGGTTTATAAGCACAACTACAAGCATAGGATTTAGTTGGAAATATGGAACTGATACAGCAAAATAAAACCAATAATGAAAGTGCGTGAATCAAATATCTTTTCATATGCTCAACCTTCCCTAATATCGCATTTTAAACCAATAGACGTTTGTTTTAATCTAATGTTTCAAGATTCAATAGAACGTTGGCACAGAAAATCCTGCTACCACAATGGAAAGCAGATTACATTTCATCATTCATCTCCGGGCAACGATGAACCTGTTGCTTGGTCGCACCACCAATCCAAGGAAGAGCACCTTGGATATGGCGGATGCGTAAATTGGATTTTTGCAATAATTAGTGGCGGTTTACTTTCCCCAACCTGAGTATAACGAGGAAACGGATCTAACTTCCTCTAAGGAGTGGTTTCAATTCTTAAAATCTTAACTTACACTGTTTCTTATATATATTATTATAACAAAGTGTGCAAGTTAAGGTTCTTGAAGAGGCGAGGACACGGTTAAACAATACAAATAGAGGTCTTTCCCTTTGCCTTTTAGTCGTGAAGTTTTAATTTGTTTAGCGGCAAATAAGTTTTTTATGTTTTTCTTTTTGACGAGTCGGCTCCAGTAAGTATCTGTTATTTCTAATTGATGACGTATTTGCTTAACAGGAACAGGATGTCCATCCCACTGCTCACTAATATATTGATACAAGAGTTTTTCCTGTTTATCCTCGCCTTTTTGATGATGCTTCTCCAACTCAAACCCTGGAATCGTCACAACATCAAATTTACATCCTTTGAACCTTTGGGCTATCATCTCCTTCAGCCGGGCTTCTCCCCCAAATAAATAAATGTCGACGGGCTCATTGGAACTAAAATCTCTAACTTTCGTTCGAAACACCTCTTGTTCCAAATCGACCCATCAATCGGCGCATTTCAAAAATATTGATATTATCATGACCGAAGCGACTGTTTATCCAATCAAACTGGATATAACCTTGGACTTTCTTCATGTCGGGTTCACTTAGTAGTCGCAATTCATCCAATTTTATAAAGGTATACATAAATGCTGCTACCGTTTCATCAGAGGGAAGACGATTCCATCCGATCTGCACCATTTTACGGCAATGTTGAAACGAATTTTTTCCTTTTGTATTTCCGAAGTAAGGGATTATACTTTTGCCGTTCTTATCTTTATCAAACACCACATTTTTGTTGTTTTTAAGCAACTTGTTGAGTTGCTGATTAACGTTCATTTTTCCACATACTTTATAAGAAACAACATATACAGGCTCTTTGAAAGTTTTATTAATCCAATCCGCAACAACTTTCAGTTTGGATTTGGACTTTTCAATGGCGTTTCTGCTCATATTTTCATTGATAATATGAAACGTAAGATTCGTGTATTCTTTATAGTCATCAATATTAAAATGGACGAATTCGGCTGTATAGCTAGGATCTCCTTCCCCCGTAGCATCAAAAATATAGGTTCTGAAGCTTTCAATGTGGAATTTCTCTTTTGGAAAAATAGATTTAAAATAAATTGAATTGAATGTATTACAAAATAGTCCGCCAGACTTGAAAAGCAAACGAATGGCACTTAATTCCTCCGAAAATTGATATTTGAAGTAACGGGAAAACAACTGTAAAAACCTTTCGTCAAAAATATCTTCATCGTTGAAGATTATCCTGCTACGGTATTCCTTATACTGTTTTTGCAGATCTAAAATTCTTCTGTTGACTTCGTGTAAAACATCTTTCAAATACATTTTGTTGTTGCTGTCCTCAACCGGATCGAGTATTGTAATTTCATTAACAGCTTTAGAAAGCTCTAACAACATCGTTTCATCCACGTTAATATGTTTTTCAAGGACAGGCTTCTCATCAATGAGAATTATTTTTCGCGAGAGTGGTTCCTGATAAGAATTATAAGTCCTGAACTGATCTATTTTTTCAGTTCGATAATATGAGAACCTCTCGTTGCTCATAGCAACTATGGGACTATTATTTTGTTCAAATCGCTGCTTAAATACCCAACAGTCTTTATAAAATGAACAGTTGCGGGGTGTACAGCAGCCAGAATAATACTCGGTCACACCGTTTAAACAATTTTCTTTATTCCAGCCTTCCATGACATAAATCCAGTCTGCTTGATTGAATTTGCTATAGTAACCAAACTTTTCACGGATTCTTTTTTGAGTGTTCTTCAGGTCATTAATTCGATCACTAACAATGATCATGCCGAGATCTAGTTCGTTTTCATTTTCATGAAATACATCTATTTTTCCAATTATCGTTTCTAAGATGGAATAAATCATCGTCGATTTGCCGAATCCAGCCTTCGCAGGAATTACAACGGATTTATTGGGAAACTTCAGCTCACTAAATATAAGCCGCGCACAGTCAAGCGAAAATTGCTGTTGTTTTTCAGATACCTCTTTTTGGTATGCGGTTTGGAAAGTGGTAACAAAATGGGCAGATATATCCGTTGCTAAACGATTTACTTTTTTTTCATCCACAATTAGATCATCTATTTTGTAAGAATCAATACTCAAATTAAAAAGAGATTCAAAATACTGTCCATTTTTATATTCGGTGTTATATACGACATTATTATAAATTTTCTTCTTTGTTGGTCTCTCCATACGTTAAGATCACCTGTCTGCTTTTAAAGCAAGTTCGCTTTGAACTGGTTATACTTGCTCATTGTTTCCCTTAGTTTGGGGGAATCGTTGAATATGTAAATAACTCGATTCCGATCTTTCCAATCTAAACGTTCAGTTACTTTTCCAAATCCGTTAAACATTAACCATCCAGCTCGGGATTGAGTGATTACAATCGTTTCATTATTCATGTACGACCTCCTTAAGTCAAAATTATCGGAATACAAATTACAGATACTCCTCATTCCGCTCTACCGGCTGACAAGCCGGATCAGATTAACATTTCATATCAACCACACATGTTATGGAGGCGTTAGTGGTCTTCACAATTGTCTTAATCGTGAGCTGTGACCCCAAGAAATTATCCAGCGCGGTATCGCCTTTTTTCCGAGCAATACTGAGTCCTTCAGCGACACCAAGCCATCCACGATCATCAAATATGGTGTACGTGTTACCGACAATCTTTTCGGCCACTATTTTCGGCTCCCACGGTTTCTTTTCACTGCTCAGCAATGTCACTTCATAATCGATGAGATCGATCAACGCTCGATCCTGCTTCTTGAGATATTTTTCAGGGATACTCATGTCTTTGCCTTCTGGGAATTCCAATACGTAGGCTTCATGTTTAGTTACCGCACAGTAATATTCACCCAACCATTCAAAAGCATTCGAATCATCACGGTTTGTGGATTGAATGTACAACTTGTCCCAGTCTTCATAGTTCAACTGGATATTTTGCAAAATACCTTCGCTGGCAACAACCCAACAGAATGAATAGTTTTGATTCTCATTCTTCGCTTTCGAATCCACGTAGGTCATTCTGACGGAAGCCGTAGCAAGCAGGGAGGGGCAATCACAAATTTGCTCAGCTTGTTCCCTGGTCTCCTTGAATAACTCAGCAAACTTCTCATCAATTTCTTTCCGCAATCGTTTATGTTTTTCGTCGCTGGAATATTGATTCAGGCTCAACTTCTGTTTCGTTAGCGTTCTATTTTTTTGCAGGAATGAAGCATAAGTGTCCTGCAACACAGCGATGGTTTGATCAACATAGGTTGTATCCAGATTAGGGTTCTGAAAAAAACGATAAATATTTTCAAACTCATGTCTCTGGACTTTACGATCTGTTTCTTCAATCATGATCCTGTGTATATACTTTTTGAATTTCGCCATCTCCTGCGAAAAGCTATCCAGAGCAGAGATATGCTTCATATCTTTGTTGTAGTCGTTACCGTCCTTAAATTTCATGAATTGCGGTTTCCATTTTCCAAATTGATACTGAATTACATCAGGAATGACAACTTTGTCGAACAGTCCGGATTTGGAAGCATCAATACAAAGTGCTTGTAAATGTTTCATGATGGCAATCGGCAGTTTGTATTTGACTAAGTCCTGTTCCGAGTTGGCTATATTTTCGATTGTTGTATTTATATCTGTTATTTTGCCTGTCTTGTCCTCAGAGCGAATAATAAAATCGATGATGTTTCGTTTTGTCCATTCCTCTGATTCGGCAGTTGATTTATCTGCATCGTTAATTTGAACAAGAGAGTCAATGACATAATCCCGAAGGGTAACGCTGCTTTGGGATGGAAACCGTTCATTAAAATATAGCTTCAGCCGTTCATTGAACAATTCGAGCCTGTTGTTACCGTAATCTTCGCTACCGGTATCTTGAACGATATCATTGTAATTTTGCATATATTCAATGGCGGTGTCTGCCCAATTCGTATCCGTATCAAGCACTAATAATTCATCGCCATCGCGGTCTGCACCCCCGAGACGATCAGGTTCCGTACCGAGCGGGAGCTGGACAATATTAGTAAGGTGACGAATGAATTCAACATCTTCGTTCTCATAATCTACGAATGTAGTCCGAGTCAATTCGCTAAATGACATAATCGGATTTCGGGCCAAAATTCGCTGGCCTTTTATGCTGCCGCCGCAATAGCATTGCTTTGAACCAAGAAAGCCTGTATACATCCATTCCTTTTTATCTTCTGCCGCGGCATAGGAAAGGAAGGCTAAAATATCTTGCGTTACATAGAGATACTTGGCTTTCAGATAAAATTTCCCCAAACACATTTCATCGATTTTATGATCGATCACGTCTTTGATCGTTTGCATCACTTTATGGTCAAAGACAAGCTTTTTGTTAAGGTGAATGGCTTTAATGGCATCACTGCAATTTTTGCCCAGGTTGTTATCCGAATTCTCTTTGAAAACCTGATTCAGAAAGGCTTCAACATAAGCGATATCGTTCCAGTCGGTTTCATCTTTGCGGTAGATGCTTAAGGTTCGATGTATCATATCTCCGAGTACATTAGAAAAGCAAAATATATCTTGTAAGCGAATGTTTAGCGCTAACAACAACTGATATGAAGATTTTCTATACGTTTCATGAACAGGCTTGGCAATATTTGAAATACCAATAACATCGTAACCATGATCAAGAAGCTTGGACTTGTAATCTGAGATAGAAGGGAAGAGCCAGCGTTTATCTTCTGATCCGTCAGGCTTTGTTCCCACCACTTCCAGCTTGGATTTGAACGTAGACTCTGTAGCCAGAATGTCGATTTTTTCGGTTTCATGCCATTCATTGAAAATATCTTTAATTTTTTTGACTCGGTGTTTTCGGAAATATCCTCGAAAATCAACACATGGGAAAAATCCTTTTATTGAAGGCAGTCTTAACTGATAACCGGTTATGGGAAAGTCGGTTTGTAAAAATTGTTCCATCCGCTGGCCTAGTTCTTTGCAAACCAATCCCATGCCATCGAAAACATTTTCCATTACTTTATGGGCCTTCACTTCTGCTAGTTGTAATCCTGTAGACCACTCGGTAATGGGAAAATCTTTTTCCTCATAAGGCTCCGTTTGCTCAAACGTCCATACTGGGACATGGGTGCCATCTTTTTTGATTACTTTCCATTGAGGATCGATGAGCGCATCTAATCGTACTCGTCTGCCTTCTTTCCTCCATTGACCGACCGTTTTATATTTTTTGTCTCTGCCATTTGGCGCGATGGGAAGTTCGATTTCTTTTTCTTTGACTTTTTCTAAAATCATCAGACGCTGTTTGTCATATTCTTTTTCCGTAGCAATGAAGGCTTGAAGTTCAGCAAACTTACTCTCTTCTTCAGGAGTACGATGATATGGTTTGATCATCTCCACATCTTCAATGACAGGCACTTCTTTATCTGGGATGATGCAAATTGTCAGATCCTTCATCTCCACAGGGAAAAGATATACATCTGTTGTTGTTAACGCATTACGAGTAAGGTTCTTGGATACCGTACATTTCGTGGGTTCTGTTCCTAAAGAGATATGGCGTTTTAACTGGTCAACGTATTTGTCCAAAATAAAAATTTGCCGACATTCTTTATTCTGAGAGCTTGATAAAACATTGTCCAAGAATACAAATTTTTGAACTGATATAATATTTCCTTTGGAGTCGTGATAATTTGCTGTAAAACCTTCATTCAGAAGTTTGGATAGCTTTTCATTTGTTTTGGCTGAGCGATCTCGACCAGTTTCAATCGTTATAATAGGAAGGGCGTTCTTCTTGATTTTTATTGGAGTTCCGCTTTTCGATTTCACGAGTGAGCCATCTTTATTTTTCTGATACTCGATAATGGGTTCATACTTACGTTTCATAATTTTCTCGTTTAAGATGTAGTACATGAGTGTTTCCGTTGCGAGGGTAGCTGATTCTAAGTTGTAATCCAACGAAAATTTCGTTCCATCCGATTTAATATGATCAAGACTATATTGCCAAATGTAGTACCGACGTTTCTTAATCAAATTGATCTGCCCTCCAAAGTTAAAAGTGAAAGATGATAAACCATCATATTAAATTGCTTGTTTAGCTAGGGATGAATGTGCCCATTTTGGTCTTGGCTTATGAACATCCCTTATGGGGCAAGGGATTCAGGGCGATTTATACCATTTCGCATCCCAAATTTTAAAAATAAAATACGAAAAATGCGATAAAACTATTGCGTAATTTACTAATGCGGTATATACTGTGGTTATCTTGAATAATGGAGTAGAGTATCACTTCCTTATTTGGGAATGAAAAATTGAGTATGCCGATTATAGGCACACTCCTCATAGTAACATTTGGAAAACTACTGCATCAAGTAGTTTATTTTTGTTTATAGATAACAATGGTTGTTTACATGCAACGAAGAACCGAAGGCGATTTGCTCTCGGTTCTTTTTTTGTTATGAGGGAGGATGGTCGCCGTTATATTATTCCGTATATTCTCCTGTTGGTCTTGAACTGATGTGTTATTTTAAAGGTTGATGACTACACAAAGAACCCCTATATCTTAGGGGCGACTAAAAATGATTGGTAGGGATTGAGGTTTTTGAAAAGAAAAATTGACGAAGTGGATGACTATAAGATTGTCAGGATTGCACAAAAATATATATTGGTAAAAGGGGGCTGAACCTTATTAAAACTAAAGTTAATCATCCATATGTATATTTTTTTATGGAACCGAATGTAGTTATTGTTTATAAAATTGAAAACAATAACTATCTAACTGTATCTGATTTGAGTGGAAAAGGTGAGTGAGGTTTCCCCGTTAATAATTGTTGCAGTTTTTTACGTTTATGCAATATTACATTAGGGCCATATACATCCGCAGCCTCCTAGGGGATTACTTTCCTATGTGGTTGTGGAAAATTTTTATTAATAATGAACTTTAATAGCCTCTGCGATCTCTTATCTATGGAAAGGGGTGAGAACGTGTGAGTGTAAGCCGTCTTGTCAAACAAGCCCAAAAAGGAAACAAGGAAGCTTTATTACAATTAATTATAGTCGAACAGGACGCTTATTATCGTCTTGCCTACAGCTATATGAGAAATGAGCATGACGCGATGGATGCAATGGAAGATATGATTGTTGCGCTTTATGAAAAGCTAGATCAATTGCAAAAGAGCGAATCCTTCTATAGCTGGAGCAAAACAATTCTCGTCAATCGTTGCAAAACGATACTTCACAACAAGGAACGATTTATTTTACTGGAAGATGAGCGAGAACTATCATTTGTTGAAATAACTGACGATAATCCATATCGCTATACGGAGTCTGAGATGGACATGCAGGTGTTGCTCTCTCATCTGAATGCACGGCAGCGGGAAGCGATCGAACTCCGTTATGTACATGATCTTCCGTATCAAACGATTGCGGACATAACTGGTGCACCAGTTGGCACAATCAAATCAAGAATTTCGCAAAGCATACAAAAACTGAAAGCCATAATCGGAGGTGATCGTTATAAAAACAATCGAGGAGAGACTACAGGAGCACAGGCAGACTCTAAATATCGTACGGGCTCCGTTAGAACTTGAGGGCAGACTTCGAAATGCACTTGAGCGTGTTCCCGCTAAGAAAAGAAACGTGAATAGAGTGATGACATGGGTTGCATCATCAGTTGCAGCACTTCTTCTGATTGCTGGAACTTATCAATATCCTGCATTTGCTTATTACGGAGATAAGTTGCTAAATAAAATCGAGCTGAACACTCTAAGCTTTTCTGAAATGGAGAAGCAAGGATACGGACAAACGGTCAATAAAACCAAAACTCTTAATGACGGTACTATCATTACCATAAACGGGGTTATTGCGGACGAAAACGCATTGCTAATGTATTACACCATTGATCGACCCGCTGGCTCCGTATTTACTGACAATAGTATTCTTCGTTATAGAGTGGATAAGATGCAAGGGTTCTTGACTGATTCAGCTGTGAAAGAGGGAAGTGGCAATTATAGCAAAGACAAGACCCAGTTCAAGGGGGTATATAAATTCGAGCCAGTTAGTCCGTTCTCCAGAACATTAACCGTTACATTCAGTGAGCGGCTAGATAATGGGGAACGGGCATCATATCCGTTCTCCTTCAAGTTTGAAGCGAATAAAGCGATGAACAGTATGCTTAAAAAGAACATTGCAAAATCAATTTCTGTCGATCAGGGAACTGTCCACTATGACTCCATTACAGCTTCACCAACCTCAACCATCGTGAAAGGACATTATAAAATGGATTATGAGGGATTTCCGAGATTTTCAGCTGAAACAAAGCTTTATGTGAATGGAACAGAAGTGAAATACTGGGGAATGCGGTCGGAGAGTTCCGCTGAAAAAGGCATTCCGGAATTTGAAATTGAATTTGATGTGCTTCCAACAGACAAGATAGAGACCATTGAACTTGTACTCGAAAATTTCACTGGATATCAGAAAGTAGAAGAACCCATTTCGCTAGCCTCACCATCAGATAAATCCATCGAAATTGGCGATGATAAGGTATGGATTCGAAGCGTCACAAAAACCGATATAGGCTATGATATTGTTATCGCCAGAAAACAATTTACAATCCTTGAATCAAAAAATTTATCCGTTCAAGCTGGTGGTATTGTAGTTCCTGTATCCTCAATTTCGGACTCACGTCCGTGGGACCTTAATAACGGTAACATCCTTTGGGAGCAGACGTATTCTTTTAGTACAATGGAGAAGCCAGAACGCCTGCTGCTGGACGGATTTCGCTATATTAAAACCTACAACAAGAAAATATCCATTCCTTTAGATAACAAAAATAGAATCGGAAGATAGACACTTTCTTTTCACAATCCCGTCTGACTTGCTCCTTGTGTTCCATCACAGTGCCCACCACTTTTTCCCTCTGCCAACTAAAAGTGAACTAAAACATCCAACAGTAGTAACTGGTTGGATGTTTTAGTTTTTTTTTTATGGTTTTCAATATCGAGCAATGCCAGACTAAGCCCTGCAAAGAGTTACCTAATAACGTAACAATCACTTAAAATCCGCATTTTATGAGAAAACACATGAACAAAATATACCTTACTTCACATCACATCAACAGAGGAAAATATCTTTACTTTAAAGAATTAATAAAAATATGAAAATAGAAAGGTGTGGATATATTTTGAAAAGGTCAATTGTATCAGTAGCATTATTCGCTTTATTGTTTTTGAGCTTAGGATTCAATTTTATTGGATCTAAAAGTGCTTATGCATCAATTTCAAGTGCATTTCCGTATTACATTGACTCAGATACAGGATCAAAGGTATATCAAATAACGAATCAAGACGGCTTAAATTCGATTACTTATTATCACCAAAACCCGTTTATTGATAATGATTGGCTCTTAGTCAAAAATTTAAACAATTCACTGGGACAAGGTTATGAATATTCCAAGATTAATATTCGAACTGGTATAAAAACGATTGTTGCAAGCAGAGGTACCGCGAATGGTGATAATGTTTTCCGTGATAAGTTGTATGCATTTCATTTTATTAATGGAAATAACGGAGGAGATGCTTGGTTAGGCAGATTAGATCTAAATACTTTACAGTGGGAACACTTTGTCTATCGTGATCACTCTGAAGATTTTTTCTTCGCTGGTGGTATTGCTGTAAATAACGACCAAACCAAAATTATTTGGAATGAGCAATCTAAGTCTAAACCCTATCGATTTAAAGTACAATTATTTGACATGACTTCTAGGCAAGTCTTCACTCTTTATGAGGGGGCAGATCGTATTGAGCATATGGTATTTTCCCCTACCGACCCACATTTGTTCACGTATATAAACCAAGATGCTGGGTTTAAGTTGGGGCGAGTTGGCATAGGAGATGCAAGTCAAAAGAGAATGGAGCCTCTTAAATTAGAGGGTACATACTGGACATATCCATATTTTAATATGGCACATCCATTCTGGTCTGTGGATGGAAAACTTTATTCTGACGTCCTATGGCATCCAAATAATCCTATGGGGACGTATAATTTAGTGTCATTTGATTTTACTGCAATAGATCCTTTTGGAATAGTACCATCGAGTAAACAAACAAATAGATTTATAGATAACTATTATTGGAATGCACATTTTAATAATAATAAGTCTTTACTATCAGATTGGTTTGTTGGGGATGGAGATCCTGGGAATTCAGGAGGACAACTGTATACCAATATTTTCAATATCCTTCCTTCAGGAAAGGTCAGGTTTACTCCTATAGCTAAAATACAAGGTGTACTACCATCTGAAGTTAATCCATGTGCTCATTTACTTCCAAGTAGGGATGGGGTGGTAATGACATGGAACCATAATATAGGTTCGTTTAATTCAGCACAGAATGTCTTCTTAGCTGAGATTAGCACTCAATTACAGAATGAAATTATAAGTTCTGAGACACCTCAATTACAGTGGCATTTTGATCAAACAGGAGATCTTGAGGGGTGGTCAATGGCTCACGATATTAATGGAAATACAAATGAGTGGAGATTGGATTTAATGATTAACGGTAATGATCCATTCATTCTCTCACCTGAAAATTTGAATATTGATGCTGTTTCCAATAGATTCATTAAAATAAGAATGAAAAATAGTACAAGTAAGACGTTGGGTCAAATTTACTTCATTACTGAAAATGATACTAACTGGGACGAAAATAAGTCTGAGTCATTCTCAATCCTTCCAAGTAATTATACTGATTACACTGAATATATAGTTGACATGGGAAACAACAAAAAATGGATAGGAAAGATAAAACAACTGAGAATCGATCCTGTAACGACAGGTATGATTGGCGAGACTTTAAGTATTGATTATATTACTATTTCAAATCTTTCAGCACAAAAAAATTGGAACTTCAATATTAAAGGGAATGATGAGGGATGGTCAGCATTTAATCAAATGACAAGGAATGTTTCAGATGGTATTCTTAGTCTTGAGGTGACTGGAACTGATCCTTATATGATTTCGTCAGATTACTTGAGTATTGATGCAGTTAACTTTAAATTTATGAAAATTCGATTGAAAAACAACTCCAATAAGTCTTTGGCCCAGTTGTATTTTGTTACCAACTCCGATGGCACTTGGGACGAAGCAAAATCTGTAGCTTTTCCTATAAAAGCCAATAGCGATTATACAGACTACATAGTAAATTTATCATCAAATAGTTCTTGGTCTGGCACAATTAAACAAATACGTCTTGATCCAATAACAACTGGGAATATAGGTGATAAACTTTTCATAGACTACATTAGAATATTGGATTAGATGTTCGCCCCCATAATAAGAGAGTACCTAATTTCCCTAGGTACTCTCTTTTTCATAGATGGGTTTTGATGCTAGACTCAATATTGGACACGGAGAACCGAGAGTGCGAAAATAAAAGCATCCATAATCGAGGTGTCCGACATGACGAAAAAATACGACAAAGAATTCAAACTACAAACCGTTCGACTCGTTCAAGAAGAAGGGAAGCCGGTGGCGCAGGTAGCCCGTGAAATGGGACTGCACGAGAATACGATCTATCGCTGGATCGCTGAATTTAAACAGGACGGCAGCGGAGCGTTTCCCGGTAGTGGGCAACTAAAACCGGAAGACAAGGCCATGCGTGATCTTCAGAAGCGGATTCGTGACCTGGAAGAGGAGAACGAAATTTTAAAAAAGGCGATGCACTACTTCGCAAAAGACCGGCGCTGATCTATAAATTCATCAACGATCACCGCTTCAAGCTCCGTGTCGCGAAGATGTGCGCCGTATTTGGAATCTCCCAAAGCGGTTATTATGATTGGACCCGACGGAAAGAAAGCGCTCGAAGCAAACGTCATGAGCGGCTTAAAAAGCAGATTCGGCGGATCTTTTTTGACCATAGGCGCCTGTATGGAAGCAAGAAAATCTGGGAAGCCCTGAAGAAACAGGGCATTCAGGTAGCCGAGAAAACCGTTGCTCGAATCATGAAGGAGTTCGGCTTGAAATCCCGAACAGTCAAGCATGAGCCGCAAAGGGAATTGCTACGATAACGCTTGTATCGAATCGTTCCACAGTGTGCTGAAGAAAGAGCTCGTATATTTGGAGAAGTTCAAGACCCGTAAAGAAGCTAGAGAACGGATTTTTGAGTATATCGCGTGCTTCTACAATGGAAAGCGAATCCATTCCTCCATCGGGTATTTTACACCCAATCAGTACGAACGTATGTACCGCCCTGCTGCGTAATTCTCTCGATTCTATGTGTCCAATCTATTGACAGTGGTCCAATGTTTATGAGCGAATTTAGTGAGAGATATCATGTGAAAACGAAAAAAAAAGAAGACGTTGTTGAATTACTAAAAAAAGCAGAGAAAAAAGGTTATGTTTTTGAGGAAGCTAATGGATGGGTTGCATTTGTATGCAACGGAAACCAAATGTCATAAAAGAATTGGTTTTTAGATCCAGAAGTCTCACTTGATGATATCGAAGCTATTTTTATAAATGACGATGAAGATGCAATTTTTGGTGAGATCCCTCCTGCACATCAATTTTTCTGACTTAATTGGCTTAGTAAATGTAGAGTGGGTTTCTTTCGATTGATTACTTAGAGGGTCGCGAATTGGAGGATGGCATATTTGCTGTAAATAATACTTGAATACAATAAAAGGTCAATTTCATTGGAGTGTAGTTGAAATGAATAACATTCCTCAAATTGGGAGTTCGATTTTTTTGTTTTAGAGCGAAGAGTGAATTTAAAGTTCATGATGTCGTGTTCTTTACTTAGCAATTATTATAGGTAATACATTTGTTAGAAGCAAACCGATAATTCCTGATCCAAAAGCAAGTGCGAGGAATATATACAAAGGTTTTGCTGACAATCCAATATCAACACCATCAAAAGGATTCATAGTAATCTCCTTTAATTGTTGTAACGATTCCCCTTATTCGGTTAACGGCCTTGTGGATACTAAAATGCTCAATCCGAGATCTTCTCCGTGGTCCCACATTTTTACCCATGGATATGTATTCTTAGGCAGCACAAACTCTCTTTCCTCTAAAGGCTTGATTGGAGAGTCATCAACTATGCAGCCATGATTTACTGTAGCTGGATGAATTGAAACTACCCTGCCTGTATCGTTATAGTATACAAACTTCATTTTGAAACCGAGCCTCCTAAATGCCAAATTCTTTTAACCAAGTTCTGCTGTCATCATACAAATTAATACAAGTAAACTCACCATTATTAAAATCCATGTTTTATTTAGATTTGAATATCCCAAAAATTATTTAACAGAATGATAATCCTTATTCATAGCTGTATTTGTATTTACTAATAATTTCATTTAATGAATCTAAATCACCCCTTAAAGAGTCAACTATTGTGTCAAATTCACAATGCAAGTCAATGTGTTTCTTCCAAAATTCCCCATCAATGCGTACAACAGCATATAACAAGTCTCCGATATATAGTTCACCTGAATTAAAGTGGTTCTTTGCGCAATTCATGAATTTTTTGTATCATTCCTGTTGATTGATTTGGAGCCTTCCCCCAATCGTTTTTTTCTAATTCGTTCAAACACTTTCTAAAATCTATATCCTGTAACTTCATAACATATTTCCCTCTTTTCTAATGAAACTTCGATTTCAAAGTAATCTTAAATGACCTGTTATCTCGTCCACTTTATCTCTATATCCAAGAATAGCTAAACATGTATCTGTTTTTATGCCATTAAACATGGTCAGTCCATTATCTGTTATTAGTTTAACAGCTTGATCGCTACTTAATGCATTCTTGTAAATGTCATGCAATTCTTCAAGACTATTGACGGATACGCAAACTTTAACAAATGATTCATTTAGCCATTTTTCTAATATCAATCTATGGTTTTGATTATTTCTTTTTTGAATATCTAGAACAATACCAAGGCTGGCATGGCTCCCTTGTGCAACATACTTTCCTTTGGTCATATTCAAATCTTTTCTCATTACTATTACCATTTTTGTTTCACTTGATTTTTTCTCCACTATCTTTAACTCCTTTTTAAGTAAAAGTTCTATTTCATCACCTGTTGTTCCATTCTTCAATGCGCTCTTCAAGTTCAGGATCATCTTCATCAATGATCGATCTGTTCTCTCCACAGGCACATTCCCAATTTATACGAACTTCTGAGTTGCATACAAGACAAAGTGGATTCTCATTTTTGCGTTCATATTCAGGCAAGTCTTTGTATCGATTATAAACAAAATCAAAATGAGACTTAACTTCTCTATCTGTCATAGAATACATCGACATAACATAATCGATTCCTTTTCTCAACTGTAACCAATCAAGCCTTTCTTTTCTAATTTTCGGCTTAACTATCTTAACCACCACCTGATAAAAGATTCATTTCATTTAAAATAATAACTACTAAAATTATCATCAAAACATTTTTCAGTTTCACATTTAATTTTGTACCAAGCACCGGCAACACTTTGATTTTCCTGTATGAGTAGTTTTTTGCCACAACGGATGCAGGTACTCGTAACATCTCTGTCTTGTAGATACTCTTTAAGATACACTTCAGCATGTTCTATTCCCTTAATTTCCAACTCAAGTGCGCTGTCACTAATATCAAACTCTTTCATATCACCTCTGCTGGCAGATATTGATCGCGGAAATGCGCCAAAACCTCCGACTAAATCACTATGATGGATACTAATTTGTCCCCCTCCTCGCTCGAATAATTTTATAATTGGTTCGTATATATCATGATATTTAATGGCTAGTGGGTTCCCGTTATCAATTAAGCAACACCACTCAAGATAGTTGAAGCAAATTGCTTTAATAATCGTTAAGTTAATGTCCTTGAGATTTGGACAAATTGTAAGCAAGTTATCATAGTCGAGAATGGGTTCTTTATTAATTAATCTCGACATTCCCAGGAAAATAAAAGCACTGTCCTTATTCATAAACTGCAACAAAACTCCAACTCTACGATAATACTCGGCAATTAATATAGAATCTGCTTCATATTCCCCTCTGGATCTTACCTCTTCATATCTTTTATTTGAAATCCCAATGTATAGATTGGGGTCGATACTCTTAATTCTCTCAACAGCCTCTTTGAACTCATAAAACTTCCCCCGATTTAGTGTTCATGTCCAAATGAAAGACTCGTTTCAATGCTTATGAAATGTCATGTAATCAAAGTCATGTTCAACATAGAAATCAATGTTCTGCTCAATTAAATACTTTTCAAACTCTGGTGCTAAACCATCATCCGAAATAACAAAATAACCGACCCTCATGAACGTTTCAAAATTCATATGTAGGATGTCATCCAAGCTTTTACCTGCACCCCTATTCCCTTTAAAAGAATTGTTTTATTTGTTTCTATTCTAAGGCATTTTCATCGTTCTCCAAGGTGATCCGGAATTATACTCAGTAATGAACCAACCAATTTCATTCTTTTCAATGATAACCTTATCATAATAAGTCTTTTCATTTCCATACCCATCCAATGCAATAACAGCAATCTTTGCACTTCTTTTATCTATTCCACTCCATTTCACACTCTTTATATCATACCTTTTTATTTCGCCATACCAATGTCTATCATTATTTAGTAACCCGTGCGCCAGAATAGCTTTGTCTTCATTGGTTAAGTCAGGATTTTGGGAATATTTGCTGAAGTCCGTGTATTTATACATATTACAATAATCTTTTTCGATAAAAATGCCATAGAATCCATTTATAACTGGAATAACGGATTTACTATCCATATCTTTAATCAAATATATCCAAACAGCAGATAATGCAATCAATAGAGACAATGCTGAATAGCATATTTTCCTCATTCCAACCCCCATGTAGAATTAATCACCATGAAAGTATTATTTCAAGGCATCTTCAATTATCCTACAGATGTCATCATCAACTTCTTCGTTTTCTGAGTTAAAATGAATCATACCATACCATTTATTTATTATTCTTTCCCAATCTTTAATAGGCAATGTTATTGTTATATTCTCATCCAATGAAGCTATCCCTCCAAATAAAATATTTGATTTATCGGCTAGCAATATAAGCAAAATCAATTGTCGGCATGACTTCTAATTTACTCACTATCTACCCAATTAAACTCTATACTTTCGCAATTTAATCTCTTTCTTATCCATGCCTCAACTTCTCTTTTCGAGTAAAGATTAATTGAAGAGGTATATACTACCTCTGACTTTTGCATAATCTCAACTTCGAATAGAAATTCATCATATGATGGGGAGTAAATACGATTTACAGTAATGGTATAAGGAATGTTATTTACAACAACCTGAGAAGTCCATTCATCCATTCCAGCACCTCATATCACATTGAAATTGTTGTTTTATTGTCTCTCTGAACTCTTAACGAACTTTATCATCAATACACCATCTTGCAGCTCAGCAGAATAACAATTTTCGTTTAAATTTTCAGTTGAAAATTGATATTCGAGAATTGCATCTACCATTTCTTGAGTGAGTCT